>JBFHUL010000149.1:0-2575 GCA_041590075.1 Oleiphilaceae bacterium | reverse complement strand
TGAAGAGCTGCGGCAGTTCATGCTCGCCCGTATCGATCAGGTGGTGCTCAAAGACGCACCGGCACTGCATGTTTCGCCCGCGCAACAGCAAGCTTTTTACGCCAGTAGCTACGGCATTTTCAGCGGCAAGCCCAAACACACAGCCCAACTCAGATTTAGCGGTGCCGCCGCGCGCGAAGCCGCCAGTTATACGTGGCACCCAAAACAGAAAGAGGCCTGGCAAGACGACGCCTATCTGCTTGAGATCCCCTACAGCGATGACCGCGAGCTGATTCGTACCCTGCTGGGCTTCGGTGATCAGGTGACTGTACTGGGCCCCGTTGCGCTCAAGAAAAAGCTGCTCACCAAGGCCAAACAGATTGTTACCAGCTACGAGCACCGTTGGAGTAGCGGGCGATTCTGATGCGCTGCCGGCCCGCTACTGTATGGGCTTCCAGGACACGTTTTGTCTGAGTCATCTCTTACACTTCACTACCACGAATAAAGGAGTGCAAAGCGATGACTGACAAGAAGGACTTATTTGATGAGAAACGATGGCCAAGGCTGTATTGCCGCCTTGATTCACTGGACGAACAAACGCTGGCGGAATTACGCAAAGAGAAGCGTTATCCCCTCGACCCCAAATACTGCGTACCGCCAGCGGATACGGGTAAGCGTTATACGCAAACATTCAAGGTGATTCGGCTGCCGGCACTCCGGAGTCTGATTGAAGAAAGTAACAAGGATAAAAAATAATGCGATTCGGACCGCTACTCGTCAAACGCTGTGACGCATGCCTGGGCCTGTTCGAACAGCCCACCGTGCTCTCGGGCAATACCCTGCGTGCGCGGTACTGGACCGACGGAAAAATGGAGGCCCCCATGCTGCCGGCGATGCCGCAGATCGTGAAATGCCCACACTGCAAGGCACTGGTGTGGCCCGAGGATCTGGAACCGGTTACCCGACTGACGCACCCTGAAGATCCTGCACGGCCGCCTCATACCCGGTCTTACCTCACGCTCACGCTAGGCGACTACTACGACGCGCTGGAGACGGAGAATCTTGAAGCAGACAAAGAACATTATCTGCGCGTACAGGCCTGGTGGAAAGGCAACGATAAACGCCGCGACGCTAATGTGCTCGGTACGCTCCTGGAGAAAGAGCAGAAAAATCTCAGGGCACTGGCGCCCCTGTTAGATCTCGACAACCTGTCGGAGCGTTTAATGGCCGCCGAAATACAACGCGAACTGGGGCAGTTCGAGCAGTGTTTCGAATTACTGAAAGATGTGTTGGGAGGCAATATGGCCGAAGCCGTCATCACCATCGCAGGGCTGGCCAGAGAGAGGGACCCGTTTGTGAGGGAGCTTGTTTATGAAGATTTGCGCAGGGCCTAGCGACGTACGCATGTAGGAAAACGCGTTGTATTTTACATAGAGACAACAACAGCAATGGAACAATTGACCGACTTAAAAGCGATACTGCATTCCAAGCGTGCCAACATGTATTACCTCGAACATTGCCGGGTAATGCAGAAAGATGGGCGGGTGCTCTACCTTACCGAGGCGCAAAAACAGAACCTCTACTTCAATATTCCCATTGCCAACACGACAGTCCTGCTGCTGGGAACGGGAACGTCGGTAACGCAGGCCGCCATGCGCATGCTCGCGCAGGCGGGTGTATTAGTTGGCTTTTGTGGCGGTGGTGGCACGCCATTGCTTATGGCGAATGAAATTGAATGGCTGACGCCCCAGAGTGAATACCGCCCCACGCAATATTTACAAGGCTGGCTGAGTTTTTGGTTCAACGATGACGAGCGGTTTGCCGCTGGCATTCAAATTCAGCGGCAGCGCATCGAATATCTATCCTTGGTATGGAGTAAGGATCGCGATCTGCAAAACGAAGGCATTTCAATTCAGGATAAGGCATTACAAACAGCGCTTAGCCGCTATGCAGAAAGACTTGAAAATGCCACCAAATCTGCTGACCTACTCTTAACCGAAGCGGAATTAACCAAGTCACTATATAAATACATCGCCAATGCCATTAATTACGGCGACTTCAAGAGACAGCGTGAAGCGACAGATAAAGCGAATGCCTTTCTCAATCATGGCAACTATCTGGCTTATGGGCTGGCCGCCACAACACTTTGGGTACTAGGCATTCCACATGGTTTTGCAGTGATGCATGGCAAGACTCGCCGGGGAGCCCTCGTCTTTGATGTCGCAGATCTCGTTAAAGATGCCATCGTGCTTCCATGGGCCTTTATCTGTGCCAAGGAAAACGCCACCGAGCAGGAGTTCCGTCAGCAATGCCTCCAGGCTTTTACAGATCACAAGTCACTGGAGTTTATGTTTGATCAAGTCAAACAACTCGCACTGCGTGGTGAGCCGGAAGAGGAAGCTGTGCAATGATGGTCACCTTCGTATCGCAGTGCGAGAAAAACGCCCTCAAAAAAACCAGAAGAGTGCTCGATGCTTTTGCCAATCGCATTGGTGACAACACATGGCAAACGGTGATTACTCAGGAAGGTTTGTTGGCCGTCAAAAAGCTGTTGAGGAAAACGGCGAGTAAAAGCACTGCAGTGAGTTGCCATTGG
>JBFHUL010000148.1:0-3097 GCA_041590075.1 Oleiphilaceae bacterium | reverse complement strand
CATGCACCTGCTCGGAAGACTTTTTGTTATCTGCTGTCTCAGCTTTGGAAATCACACTCACTGTAGGCTGCACGACTGGCGCGCTAACGGGCTGAGACGCATCCGGCAGGCTCACGCCATACTGTGCCGCCAATCGTTTCTGTTCACTGGCGGGTAGATTTTTAAAGGCAGCGATTTGCTCTGAACTGGGCTGAATAGCCAAGAGCTGAGAGGAGAACATTGCAAGGAGGGCAAGAAGTACTAGCGAAAAGATCGCCGCTGATCGACGACCTCGAGAATTGCGTGTATCCAAATCCATCTTTGTTTCTTATGTCATGTTGCTGTCGGGCCGCATATCTATTACGTGATAACCACCAGCTTTAGCTGGCCACGGCACCCAAAAGGAAGCGTAAAGTTATCACTATTTATTTGGTGCGACCAGCTTGATTTTTACATTTATTCACAATGACCAAAAGTTGAGGATAGCGTCATGTTTCTGGCTAATACCGGTAGTCCAACTCGACCATTCCCGACAAACGATCAGCCCCTTCGGCCAACACCTCTACCGCCGATGAATAAACATCACCACCCACTCGCCAGCGAATATCCGACCACACAAATTCATACTGCACACGTCCATGCCACAGCGATTGCGGCTGATCAGCCAAAGAATGACGACCACCCGCACCAACACGGTTGAGCTCCCAGCGGTCCAGCCTTAAGTGCCAACTCTTACGGTCAGGCAATACCCACGATGCTGCAAGCGACACGGCGCGCGAATCATTATCCACACTGGCCCCCAGTGGACGGCCGCGAAAGCGGTAGCCCGAACGATATGCGCTGTGCTCATAGGCCGTATCTGGATGCGCTGCCCCCAACGCCCCCGCCGTGCTATCGAGCCATTCTAGCGCGACCTGCACACTCTCGGGCTTACCCGGTACCGACCAGCGCCCCTCTACCCCAAACTGCGCGGTGTATTTACTGGGCATAAAGCCGGCTTCGTCTTCACCGATCATCTGAAAATACACCGCCGAGCTGACGTAATCGCTCACCGACCAACCATACCGTGCATCGAAACCACCCAATTGATTGCCAGCACCATCACCTGTATTTTCATCCTGAGACGTGATGGATTTGAAGAAGGCATCCAGACCATCATCTCGCCCTTCTCCCCCCCACTGCATGGCTCGCGACAGTCCAATTTCCAAACCTTCTGACGGACGAAAGGTAAACCGCATGCCCGTTAATTTTGCTTCGGGCACCACTCGCGACGACTCCAGCTGCCCCACAAAGGCTACAAAATCCCATCGACCAAGCCAGCTCAGCCAAGGCGTTTTAAACGAATGACTTGCCTTTGTGCGCAAAAAAACTGCTGGCACAGGCCGGGCATTGCTACTGAGAATAAGGCTATAAGACGCACTCGGCCCCCACCAACGCTCAATAGCACCAACACCAAATGCCCAGCCTCCCATCGCATGCGCGAGATAGCTGCCATCCAAATGCGTTTCGATATCGCCTTGCGCATCACGAAACACATTCCCTTGTAACCCGAGGGCCCAGGCATCACCATCCCACTGAATACGCTTGCTTAGCTCCGCCTTATAAACGGAAGCGCCATTAAAGTGCTGAATGGGGGCTGGCGATTTGGTCAGCGATAGCTGTATAGCGCGCCGACTCCCCTTTCCTGCCTGAGCGTTTTTTTCGAACCTCAGCTCGCGCCATGCATAGCGTTCTGCGGAATTCAGGATTGCCGGATCGATTTGGTTGATCGCTCTATCCACTTCGGCCCACATGATTGGCCAAGTAGTTAGCGACACATCAATATGCCCGCCGTCATGCAAAAGCATTAAATGCTGACGTAATCGCGCATCACCCGAATCAATCCAAGGCTGCGCAAAAAGAGAAAACGATGCCGATGCCATGATCAGCAATGAACACAGGAAATAACTAAAACGCTTCACAGACTTCCTTGATTGATATTTTCAGGCAGCGCATGAGTTTATCTGAGACGGGAATACGATCAAGCCAAGCGCAGAAATTTGCGAATATTTTTATACTCAGGCGACGATATAAGAAACATGAAGATCACCTCAACTTTAACTTGTCAAACAAATGAACACGGATTCACTACTTTATTCACAGCTTTATCGTGACACCCATCACGTTTTTGCTGCTCAAGGCGTCACAACACCACCAACAGATGCCAAATATCGGAATAAAAACCTTCCCTTAACAAAACCGTAATACCACAATGCATCGTGCATGGACGCAATAATCGCCGGACGCGGTTACAGGGAAGGAAAAGGTCAAAGGGAACAGACCAGTTAAGCCATGGAGGGAGTAAAGGGACTTACCCCTGCTTAACACCTTCCCTACCCTTGTGATTCATGCGGAAACCAACCCATTATCGCAAGGAGCGCATATGAACAATTACCACACCATGACCTTCAAAAACATCTTACTTATCGGCCTCTGCTTTGCCGTGTTTCTGTTCTTCTTTGGCTCACAGTTAAGCCATGCAGATGAGGCTGTAAAAGAAAACTCATCACTCATTGCCAGCACTGGAAAAATCAATATTAACGAAGCCGACGCCAACCTGATCGCGCAGACTTTAAAGGGTGTGGGCATTAAAAAAGCACAGGCAATTGTGGAATACCGCCAGACCTATGGCGACTTCGCAAACATTCATGAACTCGCCGAGGTGCGCGGCATTGGTAGCGCCACACTGGAGAAAAACGCACACTTGCTTGCAGTAGATTAATCGTTTCGTGTGACCTGCGGAGTGGCATCTTTCTCCGCACGGGCTTGGGCCGCAAGGCCCTTTTTTAGTTCTACAGGATGCACGCTGACTGGCTATAACTCTTTACCTCGCTTCAAGAGCGGCAAAGATACAATTCGACTAAATAAACGCACAAGTATGAGTACAATTTTGAGCAAGACACTATATAGTTAATGCTAGACATCTTAAACAACGTTTTTCGCCAACCAATGCGTATAGCTTACCTGTCTCAGGCTCGAATCCCATCTCCCTCAGCTAACAGCGTTCACGTGAACAAAATGTGCGCTGCACTCGCAGAGCATGACCACCACATCACATTACTGGGATATCAGGGCGACT
>JBFHUL010000147.1:0-3429 GCA_041590075.1 Oleiphilaceae bacterium | reverse complement strand
GCGCCCTCACTCTCATTTTACTCAACCTTGGACTGTGGTCGATGCCTGAAACCCTGGCCAACGAACTGGCCCCCAATGCGGCACAGCAAAAGCAACTGCGCTGTGAGCAGGCCGCCGCACTGACCCAGCAGAGTGCCGAAGGCTTGTCGCGACTCGAAGGGCTCAGCGAGCAGGAAAAGCGCCAGATGCTGATCGACGCCGGAGTCGACCCGCTCTATGAGGAATCCGTTGCCGACCTGCTTCTGCAGAAACAGATTGAATACGCCCTCGCCCACCAGCACGCGCCCGACACAGCCGCCCAGAAGATGGTCACATACTGTGGGCAATTCAGCATTAAAGCGCATTACTACCCCGACGCCCTGCTGAGTGAACTGCATGAATATGATGACGTGAGTGCGACGGACTTTTAGCAATGCCTGCCCAGGGCTGGGGGCTCAGCATTTTCAGCCTTATATAACCAGCCTGGCGGGCACAAGGCACAGGAAAAACCTTCTAATGATCAGGGCGACCCTGCGTGTGGAACAATTCAATAGCTGCCCCGCTCCGAAGCGCCTATCACTTGATACACATCATTGTTATTGAAACGCATACACAGGATCACCATTAGCGCTATTCAGAATATTGTGCCACCTTCATTTCCTAGCCTAAGTGCTACACTAAACGATTAGAAATTTGTCACCCAGGCAACCCCCAGCCCTTGCCAGGCATCGAATGTTGCCGTGGCAATATCTGGCGCAGTGCTCTGTTAACTTAATCTGGCGCATGACCACTATGACGCTCCCTGTTTCGCCCGGCTATTTGAACCTGATCGCAGGCATACTGTGTATATTGCTTATGCCGGCCTCTGCGGCACAAAATGTAGTCAAACTCGCGGCCATAGAACAAGTGCCTTACATTGGCAAAAACCTCCCTCATCAAGGTTATGTCAATGAACTGGTCACAGCCGCGTTCGAACGCGCGGGTTATGCAACAGAGGTGAGCATCTTGCCTCTGTTGCGCGCCAAGACCTTGACGCAACAAGGCAGCTACGACGGCTTAATACCGCTTCACTACGACACGTCTCAAACATCGCATTTTTATTTTTCTCGGCCGTTTCCGGGCGACAATGCCGGCTTGCTGAAAAAGAAGCACCTGCGTGTAAACAGTTACGAGCCTCGCCTTGACCTAAACGCCTTGATCGTTGAGTTGAAAGATTATTCCATCGGCCAAGTGCATGGAACCTCACTCAACCCGATGTTCGAAGCAGCGACTTTTATTAACAAGCATCTCGTATCGAGAGAACTTCAATTGCTCGATATGCTATCGGCAGGGCGAATCGATGTTGCCATCATTGATCAATACACCGCAGCGGACCTGATGATCAACCAGCGCCCGCACCTATTAGGCCAGCTAGAGTTTCTCCGCCCCCCTTTGGCCAGCAAAGATTTTCACGTCGCCTTTTCCAAAATAACGGCCTATGCAGAGCAATTAACGCGCGCATTTAATCAGGGATTGAGTGATTTGGAGCGTGACGGCACGCTGGATACCATTTTAGCGCGTCACGGATTATTGCCCTCCAAAAAGAGAAATGCAGATAAAAAGATCCTCACCATTGGCGCGATCGACACGGAAGAGATTCGCGTGATGAAAGGGTTATCCGAAGATTTCGAAAAGCAGAACCCTAATCTCGAACTGGAATGGCGCATCATGGACGAGAATACACTCCGCAAACGCCTTCTTGCGGATATTGCCATATCAGAGGGTAATTTCGACATCATGATGATCGGCGCCTATGAAGCACCTATTTGGGGGCGTAACGGATGGCTGCGCCCCATTACAAACTTGCCGGCATCTTTCGCTGTAGAGGACATGTCACAATCAGCGCTGAAAGGCTTATCGTACCAGGGCGAGCTCTTTGCCTTACCGTTTTACGTTGAATCAACAATGACCTTTTATCGCAAAGACCTGTTTGATGAAGCGGGTATCGACATGCCGGATAATCCCAGTTATCACGAAATTTTAGAGCTCGCCAAGCACGTTCACAATCCCGATAACGGCATCTATGGCATTGGCTTGAGGGGCAAGGCAGGCTGGGGACAAAACATGGCCTTTGTCACAATATTAGTGAACACCTTTGGCGGGAGGTGGTTTGACGAGCACTGGCGTCCAACCATCAATAGCAAGGCGTGGCGTGAAGCATTACGTTACTATAAAAACATTCTCAGCCGGTATGGCCCACCCGATTATGCGGAGAATGGATGGTATGAAAACCAACGCTTATTTGCAGAAGGTAAACTCGCCATCGTCGTTGATGCCACCTCATTCGCCGGGCGACTTTTTAACCCCAAACACTCCAAGGTGCACGACAAAATGGGTATCGCTGCAGCACCTGTTGGCCGGTATGCTAAAGGATCGCGCTGGTTGTGGTCTTGGTCTTTAGCCATCCCTGAATCAACAAAATTCCCCCAGCAAGCTCAGGCATTTATTACCTGGGCAACATCAAAAGAGTACATCAGACGGGTCGCAGAAACGGAAGGCTGGGTAGCCGTGCCTCCCGGGTCACGTGTTTCGACCTATGGCGATGAGTATCGTGCTAAAGCACCGTTTGCTGACTTTGTTATTCAAGAAATACAAAAGGTCAATCCGCAAGATTTCACGGCACAGGCAGTGCCTTATAGTGGGCCGCAGTTCGTTGCGATTCCTGAATTCCCCGCCATTGGTAATCAGGTAGGTTTGAAGATAGAGCAATATTTACGAGGCACGCTCTCGTTGGACGAGACCCTCGAATCCTCGCAAGACCTAACAGAACAAATACTCAGAAAATCAGGTTATTACGATAAAAGATAAAAAGAAGAGGCACTGGAAGCATGATTCGATACGCAAGTACGGGCAACGCCACTTGGCCCGCCATGATTGGAGCTCTCAGACAGGCGCTCATTAAGTGGGCAGTATACTTCATTCGACGTATTCATTTTGGCCAGTGACGCAAACGTTCCCCGCAATTCTCGTCTTTCCTCTCTGCGTAATTGCGTAAGACTTGCCCCCGTCGCCGCCTAATCTAAACTGAAAAGTACACCAGCATATAAGCTTTAAAGCGCTTGCCCACCACGCACACTATAACTCTAACAAGGTATCTCTATGACAGCGCACGCAAAATCCCTCCTCAGTGACGCTTCTCAGGAGGAATTGGCAACCTGTATTCGGCTATTGGCGCTCAGTGTCGCGCACCATCGTCACACATCGGCGTTCACTTCTCTGCGCGATTCGGCTGAGCTTCTGAAACCCCAAAACACGAGCAAAGAGAAAGCGGCGCTCTTTATGCAGAGTAGAGATCTGGTTGCAGAAGCGCTTGAACTTGTGCGTGTGCTGGCGGCAGAGGCGCCGCCCAAGAAGGCTGCGAACACCGACGAAGAAAATGAAGAACGGCGCAAACAGTTACGTATTAGTGTT
>JBFHUL010000146.1:0-3451 GCA_041590075.1 Oleiphilaceae bacterium | reverse complement strand
TGCAATCGCAGCACGCTGTTTCTGGCCGCCCGACATCTGCGCCGGATAGTAATCTTTGCGTTCGTAAATGCCCACTTTGTTAAGCAGGGCTTCGGCGCGCGCAATGGCCTCTTTGCGAGGCACTCCCAGCACGTGTATGGGAGCCTCAATGATGTTTTCGAGCACGGTCATATGCGACCACAGATTGAAACCCTGAAATACCATGGAAAGCTGGGCGCGCATGCGCTCCACCTGCTTCATGTCGGCCGGTTCGCGTTCACCGCGTTTGTTGGTACGGAACGCAACATGTTCGCCATGCAGAACAATGTCACCGGACGTGGGGGTTTCAAGCAGATTGATGCAGCGCAGAAAGGTACTTTTACCGGAGCCCGAGGAGCCGATCATGGAAATCACATCGCCCTTTACGGTTTCCAGCGACACGCCCTTGAGCACCTCAAGGTCGTTAAAGCGTTTGTAGAGATCGTTGACCACTAATGGTCGGGCATCTGCCATGCTGTACTCCGGTTTGTGTACCTTTTTAATAGTCGAATTTCACTGCTGCGGCAACAAAAAAACCGCCGCATCTCCACGATGTGGCGGTCTTTACTGCATTATTCGTCGTGCACTTCTGCCAAGGTGAGCTTGGCGGTCGCGGTCTTACTGAACATTATGGCGCCTGATTCAGGAAACCCTGCGTTTGCATGAGCAAAGAGCATCATAAAACGGGTGCATTCAAAGTGTGGGGGAGTGGGATGTCGATCGAGCGATAAGTGCATCACGTTATTGTTCTTGAACCTGTGTGCTTGGGTGTCGGTTAGTCTCTCCAATCGTGCTTGAAAATGCAATATCTGTCTGCCAGATCGCTGACGCATTGGTCAGATAAAACGCTCACATAAACACCTCAGGTAAACAGGCCTTCGAGATAGGCGTTCAAAAAGCGCCCCTTGGGATCAAGCGTTTGACGCACCACATTAAAAGCTTCCCACTGGGGATACAGCGCCGCCAGTGCCGGAGCATCGAGCGTGTTGAGCTTGCCCCAGTGAGGACGCCCGCCGTGGCGGCGCAAAATGGGCTCTATGGCCTTGAACAGTGGTGTGTAGTCTTCGTCAAAATAGCGATGGATGGCGAGGGAGATACTGTCACGCTTATAGAAGGGGCTCAACCAGGCCTCTTCTGCCTGCACAAACCGGCACTCGATGGGGAAGAACACCTCGCTGAAACGCGACTCGATGACCTTGCGAATTTCGCGCAGGGCGATGAGCCCTGAATCTACCGGCAGGTGATACTCCATTTCATTGAAACGGACACTGCGTTCCGTCGCGTAGATGGCGTAGGAGTGGTCTACGTTGCTGCTGGGCTTCAGTGAGCGCATGTAGGCACCCAGAATCATTTCGCGCAGGGTATTCGACCAGCCCAGATAATCCCGGGCGGCCTTGAGATCAAGGATGCCACTGTTGCCATCCAGTTCGTGGCCCTCGCGTGGTGCGTCATCGGTGGGATTCAATACATCACTCAGAGTCATGCCGGTAAACGGAAAATAGTAGAACTCGAAATGTCGATTGCGCGCCGCGACATCGTGGGCAGAGACAAGGCATTCTTCGAAGGGCTGCCAGTAAGCCTCCCGCTTGAGTCGAAAGGGGGCGCGGTTTTGCATCGTAATGGCGGTGACGATGCCCAGAGCTCCCAGATTAACCTGCGCGGCATGAAAAATTTCGGAATGTTGGTGATGACTGCACTGCAACAGGGTGCCATCAGCGAGAACGAGTTCCAGAGCGGTGACATAGGACGATAAACTGCCCAGATTGCGGCCTGTGCCATGTGTGGCAGTGGCGATGGATCCGGCCAGCGTTTGCTGATCGATATCCGGCATGTTCACCAGAGCTTGCCCCTCGGCATGCAGCGCCGGGCCGATCTCCTGCAGAATGGATCCGCCCATGATGGTGGCTTGCAGGCTGTTCTTGTCGACCTGCCTGATGCCCGACAGCCGGCGCGTGGATAACAGTGTATGTTCGGTGGGTACCAGCGGCGAAAAGGAATGCCCTGCACCGACGGCGCGCACCTTTGTGGAGGAGTTCGCGAGCACTTCCTGCAAGGCCTCCACCGAAGCCGGCGCCAGGCGCTCACTGGGAAAACACTGCTGATTACCCGACCAGTTTTTCCAAGCGTAGTGTGTGGGGGCAGCGCGTTGTGTGGCGTGGGTGAATCCCGGCGCGGCAGATGCGAGGGTAGCAGCAATAAGTCCTTTCAGAAGTTGGCGGCGGTGCATGAGGTTTCCGTGGTCAGAAGAGCAATGTGAATATTGTTCATATATCTGATCGAAAAATCCAGTGCTGTGTCACAAATTAGTGCCCCCAAGCACGTTAGCGGGTACTGCATTGCTGGCTATGGGGAATTGCCCTATAGGGCGTGGGAAATATACCGATGTTGGGCGCGGCACGTGCGCCTTAACATACTCCCATCACACCTTATTCTAAACGGAGTAGCCCATGAACCCACTTCATCACAACAACAAGTTCTTCGCCTTCTATGATCTCAATGACTCAGACATCGCGTTGGATGTGCATAACGAAAATATGGCCTCCGATACGGTCAGTTTCTGGACCATTGGTGTTGCCATGGTGCTGGTGAGCCCTCTGCTCATGACCTTCAATCTGTATGTGAGTGCCGCATTAATGGGCGCTGCTATCATGGGAGTATTGTCGTGGCGCTTGCGCGCACTGAACCTCTGGGGCCTGATGGCGTTGGCCTGCGTGTGGTTGTGGGTGCTCGAACGCGTGTTGCCGCCCAACATCATGATAGATGTGCGGACCCAACTGGGCTTGCTGACGGTGCTGATCATCGGGTTTACTCTGGCGCGCATGATCAAGCACCTGTTCAATATTAACGTGAAGTGGTAGCGCCTTGCTCTGACCGTTGCGATACGTGTGGACCGGGCGGACCACGCGAGTGATCAGCCCGGATGGCACACTTAGAAAAAGTAAATGCCGATGTCCACCGCAATCAGCCAGATGATCACCCACTCCAGAAAGGCCGAATGCTTATGGTATTGCTCGGCCGCTAATACCTCCAGCAGGCTTTGAATGGTTGCCAGTTTTTTGGTGAGTATGTCCACGCGCGGTTGCAGATCCAGATACTTTGCGAGCTTCTGGTAACTGTCCTCCAGTTCGGGGTAGTCCCAGAAAAATTCGGGGGTATCGAGCAGACCAAAATGCAAGGTGATATCGCTACTGGTATCGAACAGTACACCCCGTAATTTCGCCAGATCCCGCCTGCGCAGAGACACTTTTCCGTGTTGTGCCAATTGCTTGGAAATATGCGCATTCTGCTGAATTACTTGCTGGGCCAGATCCTCGAAATACCCCAGTTTTGCCGATTGCGCAAAGGCGTGACTCAAGGCCAGCCGGGTGAGCGGCTGGTCATCGGGCAGCGACAAACAGTCGTGATGCACGAGCAAAGGCTGCGCTTGTTCGAT
>JBFHUL010000145.1:0-3487 GCA_041590075.1 Oleiphilaceae bacterium | reverse complement strand
GTTATGATCAGCGGCAAAGCGCACCATCAGCCCTCGTGCTTTCTTCGCATAAAAACTGATCATTTTATATTGGCCATTTTTGAGGTCCTTAAACACGGGCGTAATAATGCGCGCCTTGATGGATTTTTTGTTGGCCGCCTTAAAATATTCATTGGAGGCTAAATTAACCACCACGCCATCCGCCTGGGCTGCAACAAACACCGAGTTTATGTATTCGCTGATTTTGTCACCCCAAAACTCATAAAGATTTTTTCCACGCGGATTGGCCAGCTTTGTACCCATTTCGAGTCGGTATGGCATCATCAGATCCAGCGGACGCAGCACCCCATACAGACCAGACAGTATCAGTAACTTGTTCTGCAGGTAATCAATCCCCTCACTGCTTAGGGTATCGGCATTGATACCCGTGTAGACATCCCCTTTAAACGCAAACACTGCCTGTTTTGCGTTTTGTAAGGAAAACTCCGGCTGCCAGCTTCGGTTGCGCTCTACATTTAATTCGGCGATCTTATCACTCACCCCCATCAGCGCCTTTATCTCTGACGCCGATTTGCTTTTAAGCTGCTCAATCAGCAAAGACGCATCATCCAGCATGCACGGCTGGGTGAACGTATCGATGGGTGGTGCCGTATCGAAATCCAGCGTCTTTGCGGGCGAAACTACATAGATCAAAGCGTTTGTCATGTCTTGGTGTTCTCTCGTTCAAGATAGCGTTGAAGATAACGGGCCGCATCCGCTTCGTCAAAAGGCCAGCAGAGCATCTCGCCTGTCGCCTCATCTTCCATAACCGGGATTTTCTCACCGAAGCGCTCAAACGCGCGCTCGTCGTCTGCTACGTCTACGAGATCGATGGGAATAGACGGCGCAGACAGCTCCCCGGAAGCGACTATGCCCTGAAGTAGCCCAAGTGCCTGATCGCACAAATGACAACCTTCGGTTGTATAGAATATCAACATATATATTCGCTTAAATATTAAAGACTTGTAAGCGCCTATTAAAGTATTTTATAGACTTGTGTCACAAGCGTTTGCTACGCATAATAGCGGGCCTTGTATGACAGCCAGAGTAGAATAATTATGTGGTTTAAAAACCTGTTTATATACCGATTCAGCAAACCCTTCGAGCGTACAGCCGAAGAACTCGAACAGGTGCTGGCCGGAAACACCTTCAGCCCCTGCGGCGATCATGACCAAAGCAAAATGGGCTGGTGCTCTCCCATTTACCAGAACGACCCCGAAGCTCCTCTGGTTCACATCACCGATAAATACTGGATGATCTGCCTGAAAAAACAGGATCGGATTTTACCGGCCTCGGTGATTAATGAGCAAGTCGCGTTGCGCGTTGACGAAATCGAATCCGCGCAAGCGCGCAAAGTCACCAAAAAAGAAAAAACCGAGCTGCGCGAACAGCTGACCATCGAACTGCTACCCAAGGCGTTCACCAAAACCCAAAGTTATTATGCCTATTTGTGCCCGGCTAAGGGCTACATGGTGCTCAACACCGCATCAACGAAAGTCGCCGATGAGCTGACCAGCTTTTTGCGCAAGACCATTGGCTCATTACCGATTCGCGTGCCCGACACCCACAGCAGCCCTGCCGCCATCATGACAGACTGGCTCGCCGACACCACCCAGATTCCCAGCGCGTTTACCCTGGGCGACGAATGTGAGCTCGAGTCTCAGGGCGAAGAAAAAGGCCAGGTGCGCTATAAAGGTCTCGACTTGCACCAGGAACAATTGGATCAGCATATCGAAAGCGGCATGCAAGTGAATTCTTTGGCGCTGCATTGGCAGGAATCCCTGAGTTTTACGCTTTCGTCCGACTTGCAGGTGAAAAAGCTCAAATTCAAAGACCTAATTCTGGACCAGTTTGACGACATGGAGCTGGATGACCCTGCAGCCAAGTTTGATGCCAGCTTTGCGCTGATGGCACTGGAAGTTGAGAAACTGCTGCCAGAACTGTTCGACGCCTTTGGCGGCGAGAACGAAAGCGCCATCGTGACACAGGCAGCATAAACGCGCGACTTGAAAAAAATGTCAGCACCCTCATCTTGCGTGTTACGCGATCGATGCCATTTGGATCGATCGCGCTAACAAGCCGGGAGGTTCCTTGGAATTCCCGCGCAATGAATCGCTTATTATGAGGATGTTGATATGAGAACTGTTGATTTCACCCCGCTCTACCGTTCGTCTGTTGGTTTTGACCGACTGTTCGATCTGCTCGAAAACGCGTCGCGCAGTGACCAAAAAGGCGGCGGATACCCGCCCTACAATATTGAGGCGCTCGATAAAAATCGTTATCAGATCACCATTGCCGTCGCCGGATTTGCCGAGAACGAACTCGAAATCCAAAGCGAAAGTAACAAACTTGTGGTGCGCGGCAAGCACGCCGACGACAGTGAGACACGCAATTACCTTTACCAGGGCATTGCAGCACGCAACTTTGAGCGCGTCTTCGAACTCGCCGACCACGTACGCGTAGACAGTGCGCAGCTGAAAAATGGCCTACTTGCGATCAACCTGGTGAAGGAGATCCCCGAGGCCATGCAGCCACGCAAGATCGCCATCAATTAATCTCTTTTTCTGGCGCCGGTGTGCGCCTGAAACAACGACTTCGAAAAACGCAGCGATCAAGCTGCGTTTTTTTGTGAACGCCAGGAATCTTTTGGCTGCCCGGGTACTGATTGTTTATCTCTCAACTCTCATGACTCGCTTAGGACTTAGCTCTCAACCTTGTTACTTAACTCCCAACCTTGCTACTTAACTCCCAACCTTGCTACTTAACTCTCAATCTTGTTAGTTATCTCCCAAGGTATAGGCGAGGATTGCGCGGAACAAATAAACAAACCCAAACGCGCTGTTATTTCTCGCACTTTGGTTTATTCACTTTTTTGCACCCCATAAAAAAGAAAACCGCCCCAGAAGGGGCGGTTTCTTTATTACCAGGTTACTTTCGTATCCTAGCTCGCTAAACGATCTTAGTGAGCAGAGATAGTCCAGTTAGTGGTAGATTCAACGTCAGTCAGGTAGATAGAACCGATTGAAGTTCCAGTGTCACCGAAAGACAGAGCGCCGATATCGATATCACCTTTGAAGCGAGTGTTGATTGCAACACCGTCTACGAAGTGATCAGGGTTGTTGTTAGGCTGAGCAGTGTTGCCTACGTCCAGAACTGTGTCTTTAACAGCGAAGATCTGACGCATGCTGTGTGCATAACCGAAAGATGCAGTGCCGTTCAAGCTAGTCGTGTCACCACGATCGTTGTGGATAGCGATGTCAGACAGTTGAACACCAGCGATGTCGATGTACAGGTCGAGATCAGTAACGCGGAAGAAAGAATCCCAGTTGATTTTGGAATCAGCGTTACCAGTACCTGGCGCGCCGCCAAGACCAGAACCGTCAGCACCAAATCCGTTACCGTTGTTTTCGATATGGATGTCTACAGGGCCGAGGTAGCCTTTCATGCTCAGGTCAGAGATCAGAGCAGT
>JBFHUL010000144.1:0-3788 GCA_041590075.1 Oleiphilaceae bacterium | reverse complement strand
TGGAGTTGACGCATGACGGATGTGTGATTATATTCACAATACAGTTATGTATGGTGATGGGGTGAGACAATGATTGAGACGGATCGTAAGTATGTTCAGGCGGCAGGCCACAAGACTGCTTACTTCGAGTGTGGTCAGGGTGCGCCGTTGCTTCTGCTCCATGGTTCTGGTCCCGGCGTGTCGGGTTGGACCAACTGGAATGGCGTCATGGATCAGTTGGCCGAGAAGTTTCATGTCATCGTGCCGGATATCGCAGGGTTTGGATTCACCGAGTTTAAGGAGGGGACGACCTACGACATTAAGTTCTGGGTCAATCACCTGGTTGAGTTCATGGATGCCTTGGGGATTGATCGTGCTTCTCTGGTCGGTAACTCATTTGGTGGAGCGGTTGGTATCGGTCTGGCGCTGTTTAACCCTGAGCGCTTGGACAAGCTTGTATTGCTGGGTACCCCGGCGGGGGCGTTTGTTCAGACCAAGGGTCTGGCAGGCGCCTGGCTGTACGAGCCGTCAGTCGAGAATATGCGTGCATTGATGGAGTTGTTCCCGTACGACAAAAGCCTGATTACCGACGAGTTGGTCCAGTCTCGCTATGAGGCGAGCGCGCGACCGGGTTCTCAGGATGCACTGCGCAAGCTGATTCCCAAGCCGGCGGATGAGGGAGAGACCATTGTTAAGGCCTTCCCGGAGAAAGCGATTAAAAACATCAAAGCGCCGACGCTGATTCTGCATGGTCGCGAAGACGGTGTGGTGCCGGTTCAGTGCGGTCGCATCCTGTCTGAAAACATCCCTAATAGTGATCTCTTTGTGTTTGGTCAGTGTGGTCACTGGGTTCAGACCGAGCAGAAACAGAAGTTTCTGAACATCGTAACCGGCTTTATCAGCGGGTGATTGCAATGAAACGAGATGTACTTGAGCGGGTGTTGTGGAGTCTGTCAATCGACAGATTCTCAAAAGAAAAATTCAAAGAAAACCCAGAAAAGTTCCTGAGTCGGTTTCCACTGGAGGCTGAGGGCGTCCGTATGATCCTCGAGTTTGACGTCAAGGGGCTTCAAGAGGTTGGAGTAAGTCCATTGTTGACGATGGGGTATTGGATCGAGATGTCGCCTGATCGTCACATGTCTTCATATAACAAGAAATTAGGCTCCGAGTCCGATTTCTCGGCGTCAATCAAGGGGTAATCCAGATGGCAGAGATAGTAGGCGGCTTTCTTGTGCCGCACGATCCCGTAATGTTCGTTGCGCGTGATGCGGCCCCCGCAGATCAGGCGGAAAAAGTGTGGGGTGCCTTCGAGAGCTGCGCCGAGCGCTTGGCTGAAAGTGGTGCAACCACTGTCGTTATCGTGGGCAATGACCACTACATGCTGTTTGGTACCACCTGCTTGCCTAAGTACTGCATCGCAACTGGGCATGTGGAAGGGCCGCTGGATCAGTTGCCGGGTTTGAAAAAAGAGCTGGTAAACAACAACGAAGCCCTTGCAACGGCGATCGCAGAGCATGGTAGCGAAACCGGCTTTGACTGGGCTGTGGCGCGCTCGTTCACCACAGATCATGCGTTTTCCATTCCTTATCAGCTGATCGTTAAGCGGGCGGCTGAATTGAGCGGGCGGGAGATTAAGGCGATTCCCGTGTATCTGGCGAGCGCAGTGGATCCCTTTATCACGACCCATCGCGCACGCGAACTGGGTGAGCAGATTCGCGAAGCAGTTTTGGCCTTTGGCGGCGACGAAAAAGTGGCGTTTATCGGTAGCGGTGGTATCAGCCACTGGGTGGGCACCAAAGAATCCGGCAAGGTGAATGAGGTATTTGATAACCGCATCATCGATCTTTGCTGTTCAATGGATATCGCGGGTTTGGCTGCGTTGAGTGACGAGGAAATTCTGGATCAAGGCGGGAATGGTGCTTTGGAGATTCGTAACTTTATCTGTGCCATGGAAGCGGTCAATGCAGTCCGGGGTGAGTTGGTGGAATACCAGCCCGTACCGGCCTGGGTGACAGGGCTTGGTTTGATTGAATTGAAAGTAGCGTGAGGCGGTAATGGAAAAGGTATATCTCTGCAAAACCTCGGAGCTGGCGGAAAACCAGGTCAAGAAGATCGATAACAGCGAGTACGGCGATATCGCAGTGTACAACCTGGGTGGGCATTACTACGCCACTGCTGATCTGTGCACTCATGCCACCGCATCCTTGGCGGAGGGAGATATCGAAGATGACCTGATCGTCTGCCCGGTGCATTGGGGACAGTTTCATATACCAACGGGTAAGGCGCAGGGGTTTCCTTGTGAAATCGACTTGCGCACTTATCCAGTAGAAGTCGAGGGTGATGCGATCTACGCCTTCGTCGAAGTAGCCGAACCTGCATTGATCGCTAAAGGCTAAAGGTAAAGAGCAATGAGCAACATTATAAAAACGATCGATGTCACAGACGGATTGGAAAATTTGAAGGATGTCTGCGATATCGAAAACGGACGAATTTCTGGGAAGATTTTCTACGATCAGGAAATTTACGAGCAGGAGCTGGAGAAAATATTCGCTCGCTGCTGGTTGTTTGTGGCACATGAATCGCAAATACCGAAAACAGGCGATTATATAACAACGACTATGGGCGAGGACGAAGTTATCGTTGTGCGCCAGAAAGATGGTGGCATTAAGGTTTTTCTGAATGCCTGTCCGCATCGTGGCAATAAGGTGTGCTTCTCTGAATCTGGCACAACGCGAGGATTTATATGTAATTATCACGGTTGGTCGTTCAATACTGCTGGTAATTTGGTGGGGCAGCATGAATCAGGTATTTATGAGGCTAGTGATTTTGATAAAAGTAAATGGGGCTTAAGAGAGGTTGCGCAGGTCGACTCCTGGAAAGGTCTTGTATTTGCAACCTTCGATTCTCAAGCGCCTACCCTTAAAGAATATCTGGGTCCGATGACATGGTATCTAGATGCGCTGTTTGATAATCAGGAAGGTGGTACCGAATTTGCCGGTGGTTGCATACGTTCAACGTATGAGTGCAATTGGAAGATAGCTGCTGAAAACTTCGTTGGCGACATCTTGCATGCAGGATGGACACATGATTCCGCGGCCCGTGCAATGCTTGGCGGTGCGGTATCGAAAGTCAGTGACTTCGAAGAATCATATTCGGTCAACTGGAACGGCCATGGTTACGAGTTTGCATTGGATACAGTGGGCAATGTGGCGGTTCTCGGTGAAAGTGCACTGAACAAGTACCTGCACACTATCAAGCCGTCCGTAGCCGAACGTCTAGGCGATTTCCGCTCCAACATGATCGGTGCGGTTTCATCCTGCACTATCTTCCCGAACTTCTCTTTCCTGGCGGGCCAAAACACCGTACGTGTCTGGCAGCCGCGTGGTCCGAACAAGATTGAACTGTTCACTTGGGTCGTCGTTAACAAGAGCGCACCTGAGGATATCAAGGAAAAATGGCGTAAGGGTGCAATGATGACCTTCTCTCCGACCGGCGTCTTCGAAATGGATGACGGTGAGAACTGGGAGTACTGCACCAAGACAGCCAAAGGTCGTGTCACCGCGGCACAGGATCTCTACATCGGTTTGGGTATGAATACTCTGCAGTGTGAAACGGATCTGCCGGGTAACGTGTTTAAGGGGCAGTTGAACGAGGCGAATGCGCGTGCCTACTACCAGCAGTGGTTTGATCATCTAAATGCGAAGAGCTGGTCTGAATTACCGAATCGTAATGTTGGCAAAGCGGAGGCTGAATAACCATGACAACTCAGAATGAAGCTCAGGTTGAACTACGCCCCGTATCGCTGGAAC
>JBFHUL010000143.1:0-3984 GCA_041590075.1 Oleiphilaceae bacterium | reverse complement strand
TCTGACGCCGGATTTTCAAATGGCAACCATTGACCATTCCATGTGGTTTCATCGTGATTTTCGCTTTGATGACTGGTTGCTTTATGCCGTAGAGAGCCCGTCAGCATCTAATCAGCGTGGTTTTGTGACCGGTCGCTTTTTCGATAAAAACGGCATGCTTGTGGCCAGTACTGCGCAAGAGGGCGTGATGCGGTTTGGTAAAAAGCGCAGCAAAAAATAGCTAAACCTCATTTCTCGTTTGCCAACGAAAAAAGCCTGTCATCGACAGGCTTTTTTTACTCGTTCATTCTTCAATTATTCAAAGAAACGCTTTTTCACGTCATCAGACAAGGCTTCTCCACTTACCTGCGCTCGCTGTAGCAGCTCCCAGTAGTATCGATAAGTGGCGCGATCATGCAGCTCACCTTTGTATTGAATAGGCCCCCAGTCGGCGTCCTGAGCTGCGGTTAAAATACCGATGGCATCTTCAATTTCGGAGTAATCCGGTTTCATGGCATCGATAATGGCTTTGATTTGCGTGGGATAAATACTCCACATACGCAAAAAGCCAAACTCTTTTCGGGCACGCTCGGCGTCTTTATAGGTTTGATAGGGGTTTTTCAGATCAAGCGTCACATTGTGGGCAGGCACTACGCCATTGGCTAACGCTGCAGCAACCATCTCGGTTTTTGCCCGTCCCAGCATGGGGTGATCAAATTGACCGGGAGAACGCATCGCCGATGCTGGAATGGCCCCATGATGGCCGGAAACAAAATCCATCATTCCAAAATCGAGCACCTGGATCCAAGGTAGCTTGGCAATTTTCCACACCTGATGTAGCGCCCCGTGAGTTTCAATTAGCACATGGATGGGGATTTCGCGCTCAATGCCTGACTCTTTCGCCACCTGCTGAATGTAATGCACCATTTCCGCTACCTGAGCCGCTTCGGTTGGCTTGGGAATGGTGATGTAGGCGACCCGCTCACCGATTTTTGGCACCAGAATATCAATATCCTGTTTCCAGTCGGGATGAGAGTAGTCATGAATTCGAACACCTGCCATATTGTATTTATTGGCGTCGGAACCAATGACCGAGGCGACCATCTCGGCATGCTCGACTTCTTTACCCGCCGCGGCGCCGTCTTCACAGTCACACGTTATATCAAACACGGGGCCCAGCTCTTCCTGCAAAGCCAGCGCCTTGCGGATGAGTTTTTCACTGCCAGCAAAATGCTCGCAGCTGGGGATCACCGGAAACGGCTTCTCGCCCTCAAACAGTGCCTCGTTGGGATGTACTTTGTGGCTCATTGCTTTCCTCCTGTTCCCACCCGACGCGGCTGCGGCGGGCGTCCTGTTCAAAGTTTAGTTTTGATTGAGAGTTTGTCGATTAATTTTTGCACTGCAATAAACCCATTACAACCATACTAAAGTCGTGATTCGCTGGCAATAAAAAATTCAAACAAGTGATTGAAATGCGCGTTTAACTGTGCTTTAGTATTATTGCACTGCAATATAAAACAATAATAATCGGCATTACTGCCCATTTTGACTAGGCTTACTAATGCCGGTATCAAAGTACACACAGATAGGACAAGGCGATGAACTACGAGTACGCGTTTCTCGACAACGTCGATGAGCAATTGGTGCTGGGCGGATTCTGGCCGGGTATTCAGCTTTACTACCCCCCGGTGAAATACAATCCAGCTCAGGGCGAATACGAAACCATGGAACAGGCCGCCGAGCGCATCAGGAAGCACGCTCACCATTGCCCGGCGCATACCCTGTTATTCGATTTGGAAGATGGCTGTCGGCAAAAGGAAATGAGCCGAGAACTGCTAAAACAGGAACTTCCCAAATTCCCCGAACGTAATTTCCAAATCGCACTTCGCATTAACCCATTCAGAACTCCCGAATACGAAAAAGACCTCGAACTGATCAAGGCGGTGTCTGAGCACATCGATGTGATCATTCTGGCCAAAGCAGGTGAAGTCTACGGCGCTGCTGAAATCCGCGATCTGTCCGCCTGGCTGGTTGGAGTCAATGACAAAATTGAAATCCAGCCCATCATTGAGCATCCCCGCTCCTTAAAGCTGGCCCCCGATCTGATGCAGTTCAGTTCAGTGACCCATGTGGTGTTTGGTATCCATGATTTCTCCAAGGCCATGGCGATTCACCTGACCCCAGAAGGCTGGATCGATGAATTACGTACCTACTTACGTAATTTGTTACTGGAAGCGCGAATCGCCGGCAAGGGCGTGATAGGAGGTGTGGAAGTACTTATTAACGACACACCAATGCCAGAAACCTACATAGAGCCGCACGATGTTCGTCGTTGGCTCGATTTACACGGTGATCACAATTCTCATGTGGTCCATCGCCATGCGGTGGAAGAGGCGCAGATGGGGCTTACCGGTAAACAGGTGATTCATCCTTATCATATTCACTTGTGTAAAGTCGCTTTTACCCCCAGCCCGATGCAGATAGAACGCAACGTGCGCATTCTTCAGGCAGCTATTGATGCCGATGCTCTGCTCGGCGGCGCCATTCGGTTTGAAGGCGAAATGCTTGATCCGCCCATGTTTGGTAAAGCACTACAAACATTGCTACGAGCCTATGCTCTAAAATCACTCGATGACAGCCACAAAGCATTCGCCATGGACGTACTCAAACGCCTGCCGGTGCATGTGATCCGTGAGAACTGGCCCTACGGGAAGGTGTAACCATGACGCGTTTATCCGATTACCTGAAACAGGACGATGGGCAATGGCAGTGGGACTTGCCTGTGCACTTCAACATTGCCGATGCCTGTATCGAACAACATTTACGTAATGGCGAAGGCCATAAAACCGCATTCATTTTGGAAGATGCCGAACGTGGCACCGAGTCACTAAGCTACCAGCAATTAAGTGAACGTACCTCAGCATTTGCTAATCTCCTTGGTAACTTGCGCTTTAGCGCTGGTGAACGCTTACTTATTCGTTTGCCTAACTCATTGGAGTATCCCACTGCGTTTTTTGGATGCTTAAAATACGGTGCGGTAGCGGTGCCTACGTCTACCTTGCTGGCGGCAGAGGAAGTGGCCTACCTGGCAAAAGATTCCGGCGCGCGCGCTCTGGTGACGCATAAGTCTATGTGGCCAGAATTAAGCACAGCGCTTGGCGATTGTTCCGAGTTAAAACAGGTGTTCCTGACGGGTAAGGGGTCGATTCATGACTTACCCAAAGTGGCTGGTTTACAGTTACTGGATCTGGACGTTGAGCTAAATTGCCAGCGTACCAGTTTCCAAACCTGCAAAACCGCCATCAACGATCCAGCCTACCTGGTGTATACCTCGGGCACGACCGGCTTTCCTAAGGGTGTGCTGCATGCCCATCGCGCCATGATTGGTCGTTTACCGGCATCCGAATACTGGTTCGATTTTAAGGGCGATGATCGCATCTTGCATTCGGGCAAGTTCAACTGGACTTATGTTCTGGGTTCGGCCCTGATGGACCCCTTGTTCCAAGGTAAAACCGTCGTGGTATACGAAGGTCCCAACGATGCTACCACCTGGCCTCGGCTGATTAAAAAGCATGACTGCACCATCTTTATTGGTGTGCCGACCATTTATCGGCAGATTATTCAGAAAACCGAACTGAGTAAATCGGATGTACCCAGCTTGCGCCACTGCATGAGCGCAGGTGAGCATTTGTCCGATGAAATGCTACTGGCCTGGCGCGAGCGCTTTGGACAAGACGTGTATGAAGCCATCGGCATGTCGGAGTTGTCCTACTACATTTCACAGCATAAGGCCAAACCAATACGTCCAGGTGCCGCTGGATTTCCTCAACCCGGACATAGCGTGCAACTGCTGGATGAAAACCATCAACCGGTCGCGCCGGGTGAAGAAGGCATGATCAGTATTCCACAAGACGATCCCGGCTTATTCCTGCAATACTGGCGACTCCCCGAAGAAACCCAGAAAGCCAAACGTGATGGCTATTTCTTTACCGGCGATTACGCGCG
>JBFHUL010000142.1:0-4035 GCA_041590075.1 Oleiphilaceae bacterium | reverse complement strand
CGCTACGATCAATGGAGTAGTTTTGCGATAAGCGAGTTAGAGCAACCTCTTTGGACAATGGGCAAACACAAGTTCGCGCTGCCAAAAGAAAAGCGCTGCGCGGCCATACTGGACACCGCCGCCTGGGAATTTCAGCAAGCCCTGCAGCTGTTGAGTGAGGGGCTGGCCGAGAAAGACTTTATACTCGGCGATCATTTTTCGGCGGCCGACATTCTTATTGCACACACTCTGTTCTGGGGAATGGCCTTTAAACAACCCATCGAGCAGAACAATTTGCGGGCTTATATCGGGCGGGCGGGTGTGCGGCCGGCCTTGGCAGCCGCGCGTGCGCGAGAGGAATCAGCCAAAACGCACTAGTACAGGTCTCAGGCCTGATAAAGAGTCACGGTGCCAATCAATATAAACCCTATACCGGCAATATATTGCAGGGTGCGTGCATCGATGAATTGGGTGAGTACACTACCGGCGAGAACGCCAAATGCGGAAGCAAATACGAGTGCCGCGGAGGCGGCATAAAACACTGTCCAACGGCTCACCTCTTTATCGGCCGCAAATAACATGGTTGCCAATTGCGTTTTGTCGCCCAACTCAGCGACAAACACCGATAAAAAAATGGTCGCAAAAATCTTCCATTCCATAAGCAAAATCTAGTTGTGTGGCTCTCTGAAAATCAGCCAGCGCGGATAATACAGCCCCCATTGAATGGCAGCTCCCCGGAGCGCAAATATTACCGCAATCCCGTACAGGGAGTTATAGCCATGGTCCGGAAAATACTGTTGCAGTAATGTATATACTATGGCCCCGAGTAGGGCGGGTGTGGCATAGAAATCCCGGCCCAGCAGTAGCGGCATGCGACCGGTGAGCACATCGCGAATCATGCCTCCTGCGATGCCTGTCACCAGGCCCATGGTGACAGCGACCGGATTCGAAAAGCCCAGGGCGATGGCTTTCTGGGCCGCTAATATTGTGAACAACGACAAACCCAAGGCGTCGCCATACAGCAACCAGCGGTACACATGATTGAGATGGCGAACCAGAAAAAACGCCAGCATGGACGCGAACAGGGACACCCACAAATAGAACAGATCGGCGATCCAGAAAACCGGATTGATATCCAATACGATATCGCGCAGCGTACCCCCGCCCAGTGCCGTGACCACGCCTAGCAGCACGATGCTGAAAATATCCATGTCTTTTTTACCGGCAGCCATCACACCCGTGATGGAGAACGCCGCAATGCCCAACATGCCGAGATAATAAATCATAGCGTAGCCACTTTATTTGACGGAAACGCATTGTGCCTTGCCCTTTACGGGTGCTCAAGCCGCGCAAGGCCCTGCTTGTTCAATAACGAAAAATTCTTAATCGCGTTCAATCTCAATCGCTTGCCGTCACAGGGGGACCGAAAGATCCAAATGGTGCGTTAAACGAGCTTTTCGGCCCTGTTGCGGATGCACACTTTTTTCTAAGGTAACGGGGTGGCATCCCATGCCGTATCGGTGGCTGCATCCAATCCAACAATAACATTGAGTGGTGAAGCGAATGATTAAGACCAAGACTTTCTCCTCCCGATTCTTGCATTTCATACTGGGCATCGGCGTGACGGTCTGTGTGAGCACCGGGGCATTGGCCATCGGTATAGAAGACATCGTAGACGGAGGCAATAACTACGCTTGGCAGCGCGTTGAAATTCCGGGCACCAAGTGTAGTGATGGCTCGCAATATAAATTCTGGTTGCACGATAACCCCGGCTCCAACGACCTGCTGATTATGTATGAGGGCGGCGGAGCCTGCTGGGATTACGAAAGTTGCAGTGGTGCACTGGGTTTATTGGGGGCCGCCAATCCCAATGGCCTGGCAGATGACTACATTACCCAGCAGAAAGCGATTTATGTTTCGCCTCTGGTAAACGGTGCAGACCCCGGATTTCCTTTCCGGTCGAAAAGCGACCTGATCACCAAGGGCTGGGATGTGGCCTACATGCCATATTGCACGGGCGATGTGCATGTGGGCAACAACGTCGTCACGTATAGTGATCCCTCTGGCGTGAATCCGCCGCTCAATTTTTATCACATGGGGTACCACAATTCGACGGCGGCACTGGATTACCTGAACACGCAGCTTGGCAACATCAATCGCTTGATGATCACCGGCTTCAGCGCAGGAGGCGTGGCCTCTGCTGCCTTATATCATGAAGCTCGCCAGCGCCTGAATATTCAGCAAGGATTCATGCTGAACGACTCAGGGCCACTCTTTCCCGCGCCCGACGATTCGTACAATTCACGCATGCTGCACGATACAATCCGAACCGCCTGGGATCTTGATACCGTGCTGGTAAACATGCCCGCTGCATTTGACCCCAACGACGTAGGCTCTGTCACCGATGCACTCGCGCAGACCTACCCGCAGGACAAGTTTGCCTACACGGCATACAGCACCGACTTTAATTTTTCACGTTTTTCCTATGAACGGTTTTATCCCGGCATCGACCAAAACGGCATTCTCAACAAATGGCGACAGGATCAGGATTTGCTGATCAGTGAAATGAATCAGCACAGCAACTTCAGCTATAGCATTCCGTGGAACCGGCCCATTAACGACAGCCACTGTTCAACCATCATTACCTTCGTGGGTAGCCACGCCTGCCCGAGTATCCGCAAAAAACGTTGGTACGAATTCTGGGAGTGGCCCTGGACGCAATCCTGGAAATGCCCCGGTACTATGACGGGGATGACCAGCTTCCTACAGCAATGGGTGAATGGGTCGCGTCTGCGCCTGAAAGAGCCGTTCAACCTTTACAATCAGGAAGATCCCGGCATGCAGATTATCGGCCCGCAAATCAATAATGTGCTGTGATGCAGAGGCGCCACTGGCGTGAGTAACGAACTAATGTACACAGGCATGTTCGCCTGCCTGTGTACGCTGTATTTTAGGAGGGCCAATGAACAGAAAACTAATTTTAGTCATGAGCGTGGTATGCGGTCTGGCGTTGGCAATATTCTGGGTAGTCACACCAGAACACGCTGCTGACCAGAGTCATCTTGGGTCATCGCGTTCAGTGATAATAGACACAGAGGCCGGCGTCGCCTCTGCCGACAATAACGCCATCACGGAAAACCCTTCAACGGAAGGGGCGCAGGGTGATCAGCCGATGTACCCAGCCGAAGCACATCGCGCCATGCCATCAGGGTTTGATGATGACGACGCTGCAGCGGCGTGGGCACAGGTTGACCTTGAGGCACTGCGGGCGCAGATGCCAAACAATCTTTATTGGCAATTGGCAGCGCCAACGCAGGATGCTTCGGTATTGGCACAACGCAAAGAAATCACGTCTTATTGGGAAGCGCAATTTGCCAAGATCAATGCCAATCTCGCCAGCGAAGTGGAGATACGCGCCTATTTTGACCATCGCCAACGTCGATCAGAAGACTATGTGGAATTTGCGACGGTGCTGTTGAATCAATATGGCGATGTGTTACCGGAACAGGCGCGTCACTTTCAGGTGTTTGCGCGTAACCTGAACCTGGTGCAATTGCAGGAACTGCCCAAAAAGCTCACGCAGGCGCTGGAAAATCGCAAACGGTTTCTGGCAAAACGGGAGGCATGGCTGAAAGACAAAACAGCCTTTGAAGAGAAACTGGCGCAAGAGCGGGAAGCTGCGTTGCGGGAACTGGGAAAGATCTGATGCCATGACACGCTTACCGCGCGGAAGTACATACTACCTCGCGGCCGTGCTGGCCGGTATCAGCTATGTAGCAGGTAACGTGGGGGGAGTGGTCTGGTTCTTTGCGTTAGTGTGTTATATCCCCCTTTTCTGGGCGCTCGAAAGTGCGCGCGGTCGTGCGCTCCGGCATAGCTTTTGGCTGGGATGCGCCATGGGGGCAGCTCTGTATCTCAGTGGATTTGGCTGGTTGCTGGTTCTGGCCGATGGTTTTATGGGTGGTTCTGCCCTCGCCACCTATGGCCTTTGGGTGGCCTACGGGGCGCTCGTGCTTGTGGGGGTTGGCCTGGCCGCGTTACTGCACGCTTGGTTGT
>JBFHUL010000141.1:0-4051 GCA_041590075.1 Oleiphilaceae bacterium | reverse complement strand
GTATAATGAGTTTTGGTGATCACTCGGCGAGTGATGATTATATAAACGCCGCCAGTTTGTTAGTTGAATTTCAACACTTTATCTCTTCGCATCCCCCGTTGCAGCATTTGCATAGGCATTATGGTGGCTGGACTGTGGTGGTTGCGATGTGCAACGAGCTGGATGCCCAGCGACAAATGCTTAAAGCACTGACGCTGCTGCATACGCGTTCTCAGATTGATTTTGAGCGCGCCCTGTTTTGCAGCTGGTTGTCGATGCTGGTGGCGCGCCAATACAATCTGAACATCAAACATCAGCGCGCGTTGTTTTTTGCAGGGTTGTTTCAGGATGTGGGGCGACACGTCGTCGAACCAGATACATCTGGTTTCATTTCGCGGGTAAATGGGCCGTTTATTGCGCAAGCAGTAAAATCCCGACAGGCAGATAATCATCCTCTGGTGAGCTCAACCTATCTCGAAACGCATTTTGCTCAAGAGGTTTCGTTACCCGAGCTCATTCTGCATCATCATGCACGTGACGACGGAACCGGGTTTCCGCAACATGTCGGCGAACCTCAATTGGCACTCGATCAGCAAATTCTGATCATCGCTAACGAAATCAGTGACCGGCTGGATCAACTGGGAGGGCATAACCAGCTCTCGGCATGCATGCCCAGTTTGCGTCTAGGGCGCGCTCTGTACTTTGAAAAAGCGCACTCCGCGTGGCTTGAAATGCTTGGCGCCTTAGAGGATGCCAGCAAGAAGATTACATCGCATGATTGTCAGCAGCTTCGGCACAAGCGCACCGAATTGGAAAAGACTCTGGCCAGTTTGCTCGCCGTTAGCGGCGAACTGCTACGCTACGATTTTGATTTGCATGTACATGGATTACGCAGCACGATTCAGAAGCTCGCCCGGCTATTTGCAGAATCCGGGGTGTTGAGCAAAAACCTGTTTGAGCATGTGTGCCAGCGGGGTGAGCAAGGTGAGGAGGCATCCTGCCAGACTCTCTTTGAGGTTTCAGATATGTTTTGCGCGCTGCCTGAAATTATGGAGCGCTGTGCCACACATATGACATATTTACTCAATCATAACGAGTTCGAGATCAACCGAATGGTATTGGCCGAGGCGCTGCAACGGGTCAGACAATGCCAACAGACGCTCTATCCTAAACGCGTCAGTATTTTTCGTTAGTGCTTTATAATCTGCGTATGATCACCACTTAACGCTATGACACAGTCAATAGCCTTCTCCCGCTTGTGGCCAGTCTTGGCGGCGCTGTATCTTTCTCAAGGGCTGCCGGGAGGTCTGATAGCCCATGCCATCCCAGTCATGCTGCGTGAGTCCGGAGTATCACTTGCTGTGATTGGCGGATTAAAGCTGCTTGCTTTGCCGTGGTTGCTGAAGGTTTTATGGGCGCCTTGGGTTGATCGTATTCCGTCTTATCGCTGGCGCTGGATTACGGCTATGCAGGTGATGACAGCAGGGGGTATCCTGGCCCTTGCGTTCCTTCATGCAGCGTTTTTCTCGGCCGTTGTGCCCTTGGTCATTATTCTGGCGTGTGTAAACCTTGCGTCTGCGACTCAGGATATCGGCACCGATGGTATTGCAGCTGCTTATGCGGAAAAGTCAAAGCTTGGAATCGTTAATACCCTTCAGGTAGCCGGTTATAAGGTGGGGATGTTGCTGGGAGGTAGTGGCTTTCTTTACCTGACCGGTTTTATTGGTAGCGACGCCACCTTTATTGTTTATGCGCTTTTACTGGTAGCGTTGCTATGCCCCTTATGGCGGGCACGGGCATTACTCGAAAGAGCCCCCATGCCAAACGGAATTCAAACGAACGAGGTTGAACGCCAGGACGAACCAACAGCCTGGCGCCAGGTGTTTCACGGTTTCTTTGCGCGTAGGCATATCGCAGCGTGGCTATTGCTGCTGTTGTGTTACAAACTCTCCGATTCACTGGGCTCTGCGATGCTCAAGCCTATGCTGGTCGATTTGGGTTACACGCGCGATTTTCTGGCTTCGCTTACGCTGTATTCCACTGTTGCCGGGCTGTTTGGTGCGGCGCTGGGGGGCTGGCTGTACCTGAAGCTTGGCGCAAGAACGATGTTGTTAAGTGCCTGTGTGTTGCAGGGGGTGAGTGTCAGCGCATTTGGTTTGATACCTGAGCTATCGGCGATACACGTTCAGTGGCTTGTCTGCGCTGAGCAGTTGTGTGATGGCATGTCGACAGTCGTATTGTTCGCCTGGATGATGCGTTGGTGCAGGCATAACCATGAGGGCAGTGACTATACTTTGCAGGCTAGCATCCAGATATTGCTTGCGGGCATTTTAGGTGCAGCGAGCGGCTTCGTTGCAGATAGCACCTCCTATTCGATGTTATACGGGCTTTGCGCTGCATTTAGCGTTTTTTCCATGCTGACTGTGATACATTTTTTAATGCGGTGGACGGAAGACACCCAGCAATCTGCTCATGGTTGAGACGACATAACTCCCCTAAAAAAGAACCCGATACCCCATGCAAGAACAACTTCAGCGTGCTCTGGCTGCTCAACAACGTCGCGATTTTGATCAGGCGGAATCCTTATTTCTGGAATTACTTAGTCAATCGTCCGGCCACCCGGTCATCCTGGCTCACTATGCCTCCTTGTTATGTGCCACTCGCAGGGCTCGACAGGCATTGCCGTACTTTAAACGCGCTATCGAAGCATTGCCTCAAGAACAGAACTTGCTGAAGCAAGCTGTTCAGATGGCGTTGCAGCTGAGTGAGCATGCGCTGGCCGCTGATTGGCTTTCACGCCTCATCGCCTTGGTAGGTGATCAACCTGCATTACTCGAACAACTGGCAGGTACGCAAATAGCGGGTCATGACGAAGCGAACGCCTTGCATACGATTAAAAAACTGCTCAAGGTGAGCCCGCAGAATGCGAATGCACAAAACCTGAAAGGCTTGGCGCTGTGCCGGCTTGGTGAATCGGAAAAAGGCTACAAGTGTTTTCAGAAATCCGTGCAGCTGAACCCCGGAAACCTCGGTGCGCTGCGTAATTTGATCATCTACGGAAAAGGGCGCAAAGAGGCCCTGCTCGACCAGATAATGCCACAGTTACCGCAGCACCTTAATCAGCCTGGTCTGGATGCGGTGTCGAAGATGAATATTGCTTATATCCTCGCCATGTATCTCGAAAAGAAAAAGCCGACGGATAGCTTTCAATACCTAAAGATGGCCAACAGCTTGAACAGGCAGCAATATCAATATCGCCATGCCGACACACTGGCCTTGTTTGTTAATTTGGCCAAGGCTTTCGATGAGTCGTTTATCGCGCACGCTAAACAACATGCGCTTCAGGAGTCGGCACCTATCTTCATCCTCGGTATGCCGCGCTCCGGTACGACACTGATCGAGCAGATTCTCAGTAGCCATTCGCGGGTGGAGGCCGAAGGTGAAATCGAAGATCTAAGAAAGGCTTTTGAGGCGGAGGGTAATGCGCTGTTTCCTCCCGAAGACATTGAGCAACGGGTTGATGCCGGCGTGCGTGTGCTTAAAGCCTATTTAACGAATGTAGGGGAGCGGCGATCGGGCACGCACTTTACCGACAAAATGCCCTACAACTTTATGCTTGTTGGATTGATTGCGTCACTGTTACCGAATGCGCGGATTATCCACTGCACGCGAGATCCGCTGGAAACCTGTTACTCCATCTACAAACAGAATTTCAGCGGCAGTCATGCCTATAGCAATGATTTGGAGGAACTCGGGAAGTACTTCAACGCTTATCAGTCGCTCATGGATATATGGGGTAAACGGTTTCCCAATCAGATTTACGAGGCGAATTACGAGGCGCTCATAAACAACTCTGACCAAGAAATTCGTAGCCTGCTCGCGTTCTGCGAACTCGATCTGGAACCAGCCTGCCTGGCCTTCTATAAAAACAAGCGCGCCGTGCGCACGGCTAGTGTCGCGCAGGTACGGCAGCCTTTGTACAAAGACGCCATAAAGGCCTCGAGTGCGTTCAGCGAAGAGCTCTTACCACTACGTGAGGTGCTTCAGTCTGGTGATGGTGGCGATTTGGGTG
>JBFHUL010000140.1:0-4309 GCA_041590075.1 Oleiphilaceae bacterium | reverse complement strand
GCCGGCATGCTGCCTGTAGACAGGTAATACTCCGACGTAGAGGTCTTGGCCGCAGAAGCAATAACCATTACTTCAGAAATCTTGGCGCGAATGGTGTAGTCCTGATAAGCAGGAATTGCAACCGCCGCCAGAATACCGATGATCGCAACAACGATCATCAATTCAATCAGTGTAAAACCTTGCTGGTTCGTTTTCATATTTGTCATTACTCAATCTCCTGGTTTGAAAGTCGGTCCGCTTACGTCTGAATGGGAAGGCGTTTAAAGCGTGCCTGATTTAACATTAGCAGAGCACGTGCCAAGTACAATTATTTTTTAAAATTTATTGTTTATCAGCGGTATGGCCGAGTTTGTTCGAATGATTCTATTTAGAACGCCCTCCTCGGAACGGGTCACCCAGAAGTCACTAACTGACAAAATTCGTCACTTTCGTGTCCTCAGAGTCAAAGCTTTTCAATCTGCAAAGTTCCACTACAATCAATAAAGGATCCACCTTTCTTCAAGTAAGCTATTCATGTCTGATACAAACCAAATAACACTGACCGGTTTGGCGAGAAAATTTGTTCTCGACAACCTGATCGATGAAGACACTGCCAAAAAGGCCCAGAAAAAAGCCCAAGAGAATAAGCTCTCTCTGGTTACTCATTTGGTCTCCGACGGACTGGCCTCGGCTAAAGACCTGGCCTTTTCTGCGGCGCAGGAATTTGGCGTGCCCGTTCTAGATCTAGCCGCATTCGAAACACGCATGCTTCCTGAAAAGCTCGTGGACGAAAAACTGATTCGCAAGCATCATGCTCTCCCACTGTATGTAAGAGGAAATCGCCTCTTTATTGCGGTGTCTGACCCCACCAACATTCAGGCGCAGGATGAAATCAAATTTCATACCGGCATGAGTGTGGATTCGGTACTGGTTGAAGATGACAAACTGGGCAAGGCGATAGATAAGTACCTTGAGTCGCAAGATACCACTATGGGGGATCTGGACGATGCCGATCTGGAAGGCATCGATGTCGATTCGGGTGACGATAAGGAGCAAGAGGTATCGGCCAGCGATGCTGACGACGCGCCTATCGTTAAATACGTGAATAAGATGCTACTCGATGCCATTAAAGGCGGGGCATCGGACTTGCACTTCGAACCCTACGAAAAAGCCTACCGCGTGCGTTATCGTACCGATGGCATTTTGCATGAAGTGTCCAAGCCCTCCATCAAACTCGCCCCAAAAATTTCGGCGCGTTTAAAGGTCATGTCACAGCTGGATATTTCTGAACGGCGCATCCCGCAGGATGGCCGTATTAAAATGAAGCTGTCTAAAACCAAGGCCATCGATTTTCGGGTGAACACCCTCCCCACCTTATGGGGTGAAAAGATCGTGCTGCGTATTCTTGACCCCAGCAGCGCCAAGATGGGCATCGATGCGCTGGGCTATGAAGATGTTCAAAAAGAAATGTACCTGGAGGCCCTGCAACAACCTCAGGGTATGATTCTTGTGACCGGCCCAACAGGGAGTGGTAAAACGGTCTCGCTCTATACCGGCCTGAACATCCTCAATACGCCTGAGCTGAATATCTCCACGGCGGAGGATCCGGTAGAGATCAACCTTGAAGGGATAAACCAGGTGAATGTGAATCCCAAAGTGGGTCTGGGTTTTCCTGAAGCCCTGCGTTCTTTCCTGCGGCAAGACCCCGACATTATCATGGTTGGCGAGATCCGGGATCTGGAGACGGCATCGATAGCAATCAAGGCTGCACAAACCGGCCACATGGTGATGTCGACCTTGCACACCAACAGCGCCCCCGAGACCCTCACCCGTATGTTGAATATGGGGGTACCTGCCTTCAATATCGCGACCTCGGTAAGCTTGATTATCGCGCAGCGTTTGGCGCGTCGCTTATGCAGCTCCTGCAAGGAATCCTACCAGTTACCGGAGGATGTACTCGCCAAGGAAGGGTTCACAAAAGCACAAATTGAAACAGGCATCACTTTGTACAAACCGAAAGGCTGTGATAAATGCAATAACGGCTACAAGGGTCGTGTGGGTATATACGAGGTGGTAAAGGTGACGCCGGAAATATCGGAGCTCATCATGGCAGAAGCGACCAGCTTGGAAATAGCCAAGGCTGCAGATGCTGCAGGCTTTAACAATCTGCGCAAATCCGCACTTTTGAAAGCCATCCAGGGTGTTACCAGCCTGGAAGAGGTTGAACGCGTCACGAAGGACTAATGCATGGCTACCAAAACCGAAAAGCTTGCCTCATTTGATTGGGAAGGTACCGATCGCAAAGGCAATAAAACCAAGGGAACAATATCTGGCTCCAATGTCGCCTTGGTAAAAGCGCAATTGCGTAAGCAAGGTATCAATCCTACAAAGGTAAAAAAACAGGCGGTCTCATTAGGCGGCCCCAAGAAAAAGAAAATCACCCCCTTCGATATTGCCATTTTCACACGCCAGATGGCCACCATGATGAAAGCCGGTGTGCCCTTGGTACAAAGTTTCGATATTGTCGCTGACGGTTTGGAAAACCCTTCCCTGCGTGATTTGGTCTTAGCCATCAAAAATGATGTGGCGGCCGGTAATAACTTTGCCGGCGCACTGCGCAAGCATCCCAAGTATTTCGATGACCTGTTTTGTAATCTGGTAGATTCCGGTGAAAAATCCGGTGCGTTGGAAACCATGCTGGATCGCGTCGCGATGTACATGGAGAAAACCGAGACGCTGAAGAAAAAAGTAAAAAAAGCTATGAGCTACCCGATTGCGGTTGTGGTGGTCGCCTTCATCGTAACAGTGCTCTTGCTAATAAAAGTGGTACCGCAATTTCAGGACATGTTTAATAACTTCGGTGCTGACCTACCAATATTCACCCAGTTTGTAGTCAAGATCTCGGAATGGATGCAGGAATGGTGGCTGATTTTAATTTTCGGCGTCGCTTTCTTGGTAATCGCATTCAAAGAAATCAAAACCCGGTCACCGAAGTTCAGAGATGCCCTCGACCGATTTGTTCTCAAGATCCCCATCGTAGGCGACATTATCGATAAGTCTTCGGTGGCACGGTTCGCACGCGTACTATCCACCACCTTTGCAGCAGGCGTACCGCTCGTCGATGCACTGGATTCTGTCGCTGGCGCTACAGGCAACGTTGTTTACCGTGATGCCGTGCTCAAGATACGCGATGACGTATCGTCGGGTACACAACTGCAGTTCTCGATGAAATCGACAGGTGTCTTCCCGTCAATGGCCGTTCAGATGGTTTCGATTGGTGAAGAGTCGGGCGCGCTCGATACGATGCTCGACAAAGTTGCGTCCTATTTTGAAGAAGAGGTCGATAACCTCGTCGACAACCTGACCACATTGATGGAACCGATGATCATGGCCGTACTGGGCGTACTGGTAGGCGGCCTCATTGTCGCCATGTATCTGCCAATCTTCCAGATGGGTCAAGTCGTTTAAACGATCAGATTTCATTCCCCGCTTTCTCTCGCGAGCAATAACGCGATATGAGAGCGGGAAAAGCAGCCCTCCGAGCATAAGGGCCTGCAATGATGCACTTCACACCATGCCAGCAAAGCTGGCCCAATATTAAGTAACTTTGCATGACCGAACTCACCGCCGTTCTTATCGAAACACCCCCACTACTCTTCACCGCGACCATTATTCTTGGCTTGCTCGTGGGCAGCTTTCTCAATGTAGTGATCCATCGACTGCCGCAAATGATGGAAGCCGAATGGAAACAACAATGTGCGGTCTTGCTTGATCAGGCACCACCTGCCGAACAGCGCCTTACATTGTCTACACCTAATTCGCGCTGCCCCAAATGTGGCCACGAAATCAAACCCTGGGAAAACATCCCGGTCATCAGCTACCTGTTTCTACGCGGCAAATGCAGCCAATGCAAGGCGGGCATTTCGATCCGTTATCCCATCGTGGAATTGGTCACCGCCCTGCTCTCACTTGCCATTATTGTGCAGTTTGGATTCTCGGCTGCTGGCGGTCTCGCATTGCTTCTTACCTGGTGTTTGATTGCATTAACCATGATCGATACCGACACGCAGCTGCTGCCCGACAACATTACCCTCCCCTTGGTTTGGATCGGACTGATTGCCAACCACTACGGCGTGTTCACGAGTATGGAACATGCCTTATGGGGCGCCGTATTTGGCTACCTGAGCCTGTGGAGTGTGTACTGGGCATTTAAACTACTCACCGGCAAAGAAGGCATGGGGCACGGCGACTTCAAACTGCTGGCGGCTCTGGGGGCCTGGCTCGGCTGGCAAATGCTGCCTGTGATCATTTTGCTCTCTTCGGTGGTTGG
>JBFHUL010000139.1:0-4435 GCA_041590075.1 Oleiphilaceae bacterium | reverse complement strand
GTTCACCAATATCGGTTGTTCTACGCTGCGCAGAATACGCTCGGCGACCCGCTCCACCGTGGTACGAATATCGGCATCACGCAGTAGAATCATAAATTCATCGCCGCCCATGCGTGAGACCACATCACGCTTGGCCACCTGGCTGCGCAGTCGTTCAGCCAGAATCACCAACAACTGATCCCCTGTATCATGCCCCAGCGTGTCATTCACCTTCTTGAAATCATCCAAATCAATCATCAGCATGGCAATACGCTGTTCACCCTGCTCGTTCTGTGACATCACCTGACGAAGGTGGTCCCGGAAAAAGCGGCGATTAGGCAGGCTGGTGAGCGGATCGTAGAAAGCAAGGTTTTCCAGTTCCAGCTGCGCTGTTTTCAACTCGCTGATATCCATGAGCGAACCAATACTGCCCCGAAACACGGTCTTCCCGTCGCGCTGCTCGAGCAGGGGCGCAAGATGTTCCATGAACATACTCTCTTCTTCGCCGTGTTCAGCCCGGTAGCTGTATTCAAGCACTTGAGGGCGATGCTGCGCGCGCATTTTATGCAGCAGTGCCTCATAGCGCTCCTGATCGTCACCCTGTATCGCATTGCGGAGTTCAGCACGCGAGGCAGAGGCGGATAAACCGGTTAAGGCTCGCCACCGGTCATTGGCATACACAATGTTGCCATCTTCATCCATTTGGTAAATGCCAACCGGGGAATTTTCGGCCAACAGGCGAAAGCGGTTTTCCGAGGCATACAAGGCGTTATTCTCTTCGCCCAGTTTGTCGAGCATCGCATTGAATACGGCCACCAGCTGCCCCACCTCGTCGTCCTGTTGGCGCGCTGCGCGCACGGAAGAGAACGGATTTTCGGCTACTTTCTGTGCGGTGTGATGGAGCATGGTAAGCGGCTCAAGCACGCGCTTGATCAACCGTTTCAGAACCAGCACCGCAAAGGGAAGCAAGCCAAGGAGGGTCAGCAGAGAAACCGCGAGCGCGTTATTCAGTATTTGCGTGAGACGTTCCGTACCCGCATAAATCGTCATGTAACCGATGGTGTCACCGGCATCCTCAATGCGGTGGGTCACGACCAAGAGGCCGTTCTGTTCTGTCACGCCCTCCTGTGCATCGTCCAGATCCAAGGCGCACCCGGGTGCGCCTGATTCTTCCGCGTGGCTGGCAAACAGTGCTGCCTGGGCATCGTATAAACAGGCTTTTACAACACTTTCATTGAGTGCAGTACTGCGCAAATTGCCAAGTGCACCTTTTTCATCGTTGAACACCAGCGCCGCTGCCGAACGCCCTCCCACAACACGCGCCAATACTTTCAGATCCTGCTGCAGATTGTTTCGCGCTTCATGTTCGGTGTAGACAGTAAACACCAGCGCGATCGAAAGCAGGGCAATAACAATGACAAAGCTGCTGATCAGCAGCAATTTATCGCTCAATTTGCGGCGCGGTGAAAATTTAATCATTACACCCCCGCACGCGCTGCTCACTGGACACACAGCGCGAGGCCAGTTCGATCAGAGAGGCACTCAAGGAAATGCGCTGCGCGCGCACACGGTCGAGGTTTACCTCAAACTGGATACGCCCGCCCTTTCGCGCAAGCGTCACGGAGGCCTGCTCGCGCATACCGGATTGACATTCATCACAAATTAACAGTACCGATTGGGACAGGCGCAGCGTTTCGGGTGCATCGCGCCCAAGAATGGCCGCCTGACACGGTTCAGTCTGAGCCAATGAAGCCGGCATCGCGCGGTAGCGCAAGCGATGCTCTCCAATGCTGGGCAGTTGGGCGAGGCTGGAAATAGCTTCTTCTGAGGGGGATGTGCCAATCGCGCAGAGCAGGACTTCGTTGTTACTAATGCGATCATCCGGCCAATCGGTGAACCGTAGAATGCCAAAAATCACCGCTGCCCTGACCATGCCATCTGGATACACCGGATCGGCCAGCGCGCGGCCTGATCCGTTCAGAATGAGCACGAGATTCAGAAACAGGACGTACCGCAACACAAACAACACCACTAATGCCCCGGACGATACACAAAACCCACCAAGGCACCGATGCCATCGGAGGCCTCCAGAACGATTCGGTCTCGATTGGCCACGTCCGGATGCTCTACATCATCGTTCAGCACATTGGTCACGCTCGAAAACAGCTGAAAATGATCATTCACAACATAGCGGTAATTCAGATTAAGCCAGTGATAGCCGTCTACCCCTTCCCGCGGCCCCGCACTGCGCAGCGAGGCACCCACCTGATGTGCGTTGTAGGAATAGTAGCCGCCCAACTTGAGCAACCAGCGCGAAGTGTAGTCGGCGTCCTCATCGTCGCCGTGCCCGTTGCCTTCGTGGATATACGAGGCGCCGGCAAAGCCATTAAAATCGTGCCCCAAATACTGCATTTCGTATTCGAGCCCATTGCGACGCACGCTTTCGCTACTGTTGTCACTGCCGCGAATGAGATCCTGGGCATCCACATGAAACACGTTGATCACGTGATGAAAGTGATCAGTGGTTCGGGTATAGGCAAAATCGTAGGTACGAATGGTTTCAGCACTTACCGTATTGTTCACCGGCACCCCGCGACGACTGGTGGCCGAGAGTTGCCCCAGAGTGGGTGAATTAAACCCTTCCGAGTAAAGCAGTTTGAAAGATTCGTTGTCGTTCAGGCTGTATACAACCGCGCCACGCGGTGATACATCATCGCCCACCAGATTGTTGTCGACGTGCCGCAGCCCGCCCACAAACCGCCAACGCTCCCATTGCATATCCAGCTGCGCAAATACGGATCCTTCATACATGTTTGATGCTTCCGCCAACAACAGAGTGCCATCGGGCTGCAATTGAAACGGCAGGTTGAAAGGCGGCTGCGTCACTCGCGTTAGCGAGGCGCCGTTGTCGCTGTCACGAAACTTTTTAGCTTCAATACTGCGCTCTTCGTATTCTGCACCCATGAGCACTGACATGCTGTCGCTCAAGCGATAATTTAACTGCGCGCCATTTCGAAAACGTTTGTTGTTATCGCCATTGTTCTCAAAGAAAGTGCCGCCATCACTATCCACGCCGAAAAATGCGAAATTATTCTTCGCATCAGCATCGCGATGATAACGATTCCAGTCGCTGAAAATTTCCAGCTCGCCGCTTTCAAGTGGGTATGTATAGTTGAACGAAAGCAGGCTACCCGATGAGTCGTAGTCGGTTGGACTGATCGTCGAGCCATTAATGTCGCCGCTCTCGGTGGCCAGAAACGTTTGCGCCATCAGAGTAAGCCGTTCATTACCCAAACGCGCCACAAAGGCACCATGCTCCTCTTTGCGCTCCAGCTCACCGGATGCGGTTTCGGGAAAGGTGAATCCGGGGTCGGCTTCAAACGCGTTGCGCACGGCATAATCATAGCCATCATCCCGCTGGATCTCTCCCGACACATCGGCCCACCAACCCGACACCGACCGGCCAGCGAGGTATAGAGACCCATTACGTAACCCCTCATCTCTGACATAAGCACGCACGTTCGCCTGCCGATCATCACGCAACAGAACGTTAATCACGCCAGCAGAGGCATTGGTGCCATACACCACGGAGCCAGGGCCACGTATTACTTCAATCCGTTGAATGGCCTCCAGCGGAATACCCTGCAAGGGGAAATCCCCCGTTTCAGGCATCCAATAGGGTACGCCATTCAGCATGAACAGAATTTTCTGATTGGAATTCGCGGGTAAACCCCGTATCTGTGCCACGCTTAATCGATTGATCTGGGCATTAATCTCTACACCCGGCACAAAATGCAGAAAGTCCTTAAGGGTATTGAGCCCCATCGCTTTGAGATCTTCGGCTTCGTAACGCGACACAATACCCGGCGAGTTGCGAATGGCCTCACTCTGCTTAGACACGACAGAAATATTGAGCAGCTCCTGCAAAGGCAGGGAAAAAAGATCTTGCTCTGGATCAGCAGCCGCCACCACACCCGAATGGGTTGTCACAACCCATGCTAACAGGGAAAGCCCTGTGTACTTACGAAAAATCTTTACCACCGTTTCCCGACCTTTTCTGAGATTGCTGCGCGCTTTTTCTGTTGGTTTGGAAGCTGTTTGAAACAAGTCCTAAATATAGTCCGAATTAGGCAAAGCTCAATCGTGGCAAACAGATACACAACAGTCAGTCCATGTCTGTTTTAGATACCCGACATCACTCGTATCTCTGCGGTGCACCAATCGGTCTTTTGCACTACATGTCATCTTTAAAGGGCCCAACGAAAAAGGCCGAACGGTGTTCGGCCTTTTTCGTTGTATCAAACACAGGTGGTATTAATTAACCAAGATCTGCAAGGGTGTCGATTTTCTCCCCAGAGCGCCGGCGGTATCGCGGGTCGCGATCTCAAACACGTAGCTTCCTGCTATCAGGTCTTCCAGCGTTACGCTATTTTGCGAAGCCGGCACATCAAGTTCG
>JBFHUL010000138.1:0-4436 GCA_041590075.1 Oleiphilaceae bacterium | reverse complement strand
GTGGTATCGCTACCATTCGGGTTAGACGAAAAAGGTACTTCCAACCAAACCACATCTTTGCCTGGCACCAGCTTTCCCGATACCCAATAAGGTGTCCAGGTGTAATAGAAAACGGGTTGACCGTCATTAAAACGCGCGATCGTATCAGAGATAATCGCCGCATATTGCCCCTGCTTATGGGTGATGCGATCACGTAATTCGAACGCATCAAGCTGGTGTTCGATGACACCTTCGCACCCCCACCCGGCCTGACAGCCCGTCAGGTCGGCCTTACCGTCGCCATCGGTGTCGAATAGTGCGGCAATTTTAGGATCTTTAAAATCACCAATATTATCGATGTCATAGGCATCTGCCGTCTTTTTATCGATCAGATATCCTTGCGCCGCGCCCTCTATATAATGCCCCTTGCGATAAAACACCTCATCACCACCGGCGTTCTTGTACATGGTGTTGTGTAAGGGAAACCAATTCACTGCCATGTAAGTCGCATCACCGCTGGCGATGGACGTGTATGCAGCACTGTAATCGACCTCCTTGATGGGTTTAACTTTGTATCCCAGCTCCCGGAGCGCCTCATTCAACACCATGGTCTGAAACGTCTCTTCTGCAATGGCGCTTTGCAAAGCCTGCACTTCCACACCTTTGCCGGGTTTGCCATGGTGATCAGCCAATGCGAAGCAGCTGGCCAACAACATGGATAGTGACACTACTAACTGTTTTAGTCGGTACATTCGTCTTCCCTCTATTCGTATTTATGAAAATGTGTGCGCACACCACCCGCACACGGCTTTTTAAGAACCTGTTTTCTTCAGCTTTAACAGTAAGCCCACCGGCCCGGTTTCATACCAGTGCCGTGTACCCCGGTCTCGTGAGCTCTTGCCCAGAGACTGAGTCATACGGTCGAGAATGATCGCCAAGATGACAATACCAATCCCCCCGACAGTCGCCAGCCCGATATCAAGCCGCCCAATCCCCCGCAACACCATGAGCCCAAGGCCGCCAACAGATATCATTGATGCGATCACCACCATCGACAAACTCAACATGAGTGTTTGATTGACCCCTGCCATAATCGTGGGCATCGCGAGTGGAAGCTGGACTTTGAACAGCATCTGTTTACTACTTGCCCCAAAAGACTGCGCCGCTTCGATCAGGTCACCGGGGACTTGCCTGATGCCCAAGTTAGTGAGGCGAATAACCGGCGGTACGGCAAAGATGATCGTGACCACCACACCCGGAACATTACCAATGCCAAACAACATCACAATGGGTACCAGGTACACAAAAGCCGGTGTGGTCTGCATTGCGTCAAGAATGGGCCTGACAATACGCTCGGCCATGTCACTGCGCGCCATCCAAATTCCCGTCGGAATGCCTATTAGCATGCAGAACAGTACCGATGTGAGCACCAACGAGAGAGTGGTCATAGCCTCACTCCATGCGCCAATGGCCCCGACCAGCAACAAACTTAACGCCGTTGCAACGCCCAGCCGTTTGCCGGCCATTTGCCATGCCAGCAAGGACATAAAAGCGATCATCAAAAAGGGAGAAACCCCCTGCAGCATGGCCTCAATGGCCGCCAGGGTGGCATCTACGGGCGCTTTAATGGCCGTAAAAAAAGGTCGAAAATTTCCAACCAGCCATTCAATTCCAGTCTCTACCCAGGCTTCAAGAGGAATCCATGGTTGCTGAAAAGGTTCGTTAAGCGAGAAATGAAAGGTAGTATCTTCGGGCCCCGCCGACATGCTCTGCGCCGACTCGGCAGTTTGACTGGCGGCACCCCAGGGGTCGCTCGCCTGTTCGGTATTACTGGCAGTTTGTTCGGTCGCTGCCCACGGATTGCTGGCTTCATCACTCATGCTATGTTCTCCTCCCTATCCAGCGTTTCCAGCAGCAAGGTACGGCTGATCACACCCAGGTATTGATGCGCGCTATCAACGACCGGAAGTGGGCAAGGCGCCTGCGCGACGGCCCCCAACGTCTCCCGAATCGGAACACCCGCCATCAGCGGCTCAACATTCAGCAAGGCTTGCTGGAGGGACTTTTCTTCTTTAATTACACCGCGCAGACTTTCTGCCGACACCACACCAACAAGATTTCCATCTTTGCCTACCACATACGCAAATTCACGATCATGGTCTTGCAGGGCCTTGAGTCCTGCCCGCAATCCCTCGCTGGACTGTTTCTGAATCAGCGTCACTTGCTGTTTACGTGCTATATCGCCAGCCGTGAACACGCTGCTTACATCTACACCTTTGAAAAAAGAACGCACATAGTCGTTGGCCGGACGGTGCAGAATTTCATCGGGCGTTCCTACCTGAACGACTTCACCGCCCTGCATGATGGCAATGCGATCGCCGATGCGCATGGCCTCATCAAGATCGTGCGAAATAAAAATAACCGTGCGCTGATGCTGTGCCTGTAATTTCAACAATTCATCCTGCATCTCCGAACGGATGAGCGGATCGAGCGCGGAAAACGCCTCATCCATCAGCAAAATATCGGGATTATTGGCCAGCGCACGCGCCAAACCAACGCGTTGTTGCATGCCTCCGGAGAGTTCATCCGGATAGCTCGTCGCATTCGATTCAAGGCCAACCTGCGCCAACGCCTTAAGCGCTTTTTCATGCCGGATCTCCAGAGGTTCGCCACTCAATTCCAGGCCAAATGCAGTGTTATCCAACACATTAAGGTGCGGCATCAGCGCGAAGGATTGGAATACCATACTCACCTTTTTACGGCGTATATCCCGCAAGTTCTCATCCGACATTTGCGTGATGTCCTCACCGTCAATCAACACCTGGCCTTGTGTGGGCTCGATCAGACGATTGAGTAGACGTACCAGCGTGGACTTCCCCGAACCAGACAACCCCATGACCACAAAGATTTCCCCTTCCTGAATCGCAAGGTTCGCGTCCTTGACACCAATGGTCATCCCGGTGCGGTCGAAGATGTCTTGTTTGGAGATACCTTGTTGCAGAAGAGAGAAAGCCCGTTCAGGGCGGTCACCGAATACCTTGTAAAGATGTCTGACTTCAACTTTGGGTGTCATAGAAGCTCTTTTTATTTTGAACTGTAAATAAATACTATAGCCCCTTTACGGCTCTCGCAAGGCACTAACTGAGCTATTACGAACGAATAAAAAACGCTTCCGGATCATTCTGCCGTAACTACACTGACTCTCAGCAAAGAAAATTTCACGCCTCGCACCCCGAAAATCAGAAACAAAGTGATTCAGAGTTCATGACTGCAACATGCCATCAATATTCTTTGTTAGAATCTGAACGTGTGCGCCCCGCTTGGATTTTTTTCCTATCCTTTCAAGGGGCAGTTTAGTGATCTTGCAAAGTGAATAATTTGACAACAAAACATATCGACAGGCGTGCTCGCCTAAAACGATTCACTACGTTCAAACTTTGAACTACATTTCAAATCAATAATAAAAACTGCAAGGAAAGCACATTATGTTGATGACGTTCAGGTCGCTTGTCGCCCTCTTAGCCCTCTCTCTTTTCGTAAACATTTCAGCTCATGCAGCCCTCATCGATCTAGGCGACTTTTCTTTCGACACTGTGGGCAAACGCAGTTGGCTAAAAGTCACCGAGACCAGCAATATGTCGTTTAATCAGGTAAGTGCCGAACTCGGAGCGGGCGGCGCGTTCAATGGTTGGCGCTTTGCGACTGTCGATGATTTCGAATCACTTCTGCAGTCTCTTGAATTATCACCTGCCTATTTTTCGTGGTGGTCGGGCTGTAACTATGCCACCTATTGCGGCCCACTATCGGGGTGGACAGATGACTACTCCGACGACGATTACCGAGCGTTCATTAATCTGGTTGAGGCATTGGGTGACAACGGCAGTCAGACGATTTATCCGTATCCACAGGCGCAGGGCTATCTGGCGGATATCGACCCCACAACCGGGAACCGCCGGCAGGGTTATTTGGGCATCGACGGTGAGACCATTCCTCCCTGCGCAGCTTGTGCATTTGGAGGCATATATGAAGGCCTCTCCAATGACGACTACGCAGTGGATTACATCGGCTCGTTTCTGATTCAAGAAGGCCTGGCGTGTCAGTATGGCAACGCCGAAACAGGTGGGGCAGAAGGCAGAAACAATCAATGTCGCTACTTTCGCGTTGATGCGCCGGGTACGGGTTTACTCCTCGCTATTGCATTGCTGGGCGTCTTAACGCGTCGTGGTCATCACCAAATTCATCAGTAGATAAGCCACCACGCCTTTTTGCATGAAACAGAAGTCATCCAAATAATGAAGAGCAAGTAGACTTGGCACACCTTCTCTATTCATGCGCTTGATGGCTTCAATAATATCCTCTCAACCAATATTACCCGGCACTTCTGCCATACCGCTCTTCCTTGTTTGTTATTGTTTTCAATAGGACTGTTTTTCGGGAATGACGCCTCGCACGCCGCC
>JBFHUL010000137.1:0-4552 GCA_041590075.1 Oleiphilaceae bacterium | reverse complement strand
CCCCTTGATAGCATGAGCGTGGGCTGCAATATCGGCGCAATGTTGCGCAGCACTCGCCTCTTGCAGGGCCGTCAGGCGTGGACGGGTATCGTCCAGAAACATGTGCAGCACCGACTCAAGCAGCGTGGCATTATGCCCAAGCCGCGACAGGGCTTTGTCGCGATCCCACACCTGGGTGCCACTAGACTCTGCATCTGCGGGCTGAGCAGTGGCGACCTCATCGATCTGTTCGGGAGTGGTCGCAACATTCACCGCGGAATCCGGCTCCTGAGGAGCCACCAGCCAGGTTTTCAAGGCGTCGAACAACGCGTCTTCTTCCAGTGGCTTGGCCAGGTAATCACTCATGCCTGCCAGCATGCACTTTTCCTTATCACCCTGCATGGCATTAGCCGTTAAGGCCACTACCGGAGTATGCACATATCGCTCCCCGGCAGTGCCCTTGCGAATTTCACGGGTAGCCTCGTAACCGTCCATTTCAGGCATCTGGCAATCCATAAAAATCAGGGTGTAAGGCGCGTCATCGGGCGCTTGCTTCAGGCTCTCCAACGCCTCTTCACCATTGCCCGCCACGTCACAGTGCAGACCGAACACCTTCATCATGCCCTGGGCCACCAACTGATTCACCTGGTTATCTTCAACCAGCAAAATGCGGGTATTCTCCGGCCAGTTGACTGAAAGCTGATTCGCCTCGGCATATGCGATACTGTGCGATGCCACGAGCGTCCCGTCGGTGATCAGTGGTGCAGTATCAGCTCGCCCTCCCTGGGGTTCATCCGGCGACAGCACTAGGCTCAACACCTCGCGCAGATCGAGTGGACTCACCGGTTTGGTGAGATACGCAGAGAGGCCATACTCGCGCAAGGTTTCTGCGCTTTGCTGAGCACTCACTGACGTCAGCATGACCAGGGGCGTACCCGCCCATTCCGGCTTGGCGTGCAGATCCTTCGCCAAGTCCAGCCCGTCGCAATGTGGCATATTCTGATCGAGTATAATCACGTCGTAGGTCTTGCCCGACTGCTGCATCGATTCGCAGACCCGCAGTGCGGCTTTAGCGCTGGCAACCGTCTCCACATGCGCCCCCCAGAGCGTGAGCTGCTCTTCGAATATCTCGCGATTGATCGCGTGATCATCGACCACCAGCACCTGACGATCGTCCAGGTCGACCGGATCCTGTTTACGCGACGTGCCTTCATGCTGACCCAGCAGCACATTGAAGCGGAACGTCGTGCCTTTACCCACCGTACTTTCCACCGAAATAGAGCCCTGCATCAGTTCCGTCAGTTTTTTACAAATGGCCAGACCCAGCCCGGTCCCGCCATACTCGCGGGTGGTGGAAGCATCTACCTGAGTAAAAGAATCAAACAGGTGCTCCAGTTTGTCTTCAGGAATCCCGATGCCGGTGTCGCTGATGGAACACATCAGCTGATAGCGCCCTTCGTCGTAAAAGCGTGTGGCTACGCGCACTACGATGTCACCCTGAGAAGTAAATTTGATGGCATTGGACAACAGATTATTCAGTATCTGGCGCAGGCGACCGGGGTCACCCTCCACGTAATCAACATGTACCCGCGTCAAATCCAGATAGAACCCCAGATTTTTTTGTTCCGCCCGCATGGCAAGCGCCTTGGCGCTTTCGTCGAATAACGCGTACAACTGGAACGGCACATGATCAAGTTCCAGCTTGCCCGCTTCTACTTTCGAGAAGTCGAGAATGTCATTAATGATACTCAGCAATGATTGGGCACTTTGCTGAGCCACCTCGATTTTATGTTTCTGGTTTTCACTCAGATCGGTTTGCAGCACCAGGCCCAACATGCCCAGCACCCCATTCATGGGGGTGCGAATTTCATGACTCATACTGGCCACAAACTCACTTTTTGCGAGGTTGGCGATCTCGGCCTGCTCCTTGGCTTCAACCAACGCCTGTTCCATCAGCTTGCGTTCAGAAATATCCTTGGCGATCCCCAGATAGCCGATAATATTCTTGGCAGGATCGCGGATGGCCGTGACCGACAACAACACCAGCACCCGTTCCCCCCCCTTGCGAATGTATGTCCATTCCTGCTCATCACTGAACCCCAGCGCAGCTTTGGCAACGAAAACTTCGAAATCGCTTTCGATCGTCCGACTCAGCTCCCGCTCCAATAGCTGTTTACGAATAGCGACCTCATTGGGGTCGTGAAATACGCCGGGATTGTGTTTACCGACCAATTCCGAGGCGCTGTAGTGCAGAAGACGCTCGGCAGCTTTATTGAACACATTGATGATACCCACCGTGTCGGTGGCGATGATGGCATAGTCTGAAGAATCCAGCAGACTCTGCATGGTTTGACGCTCTTGAATGCGTCGTTTTTCCTGCTCCTGGCGTTGGTAACGGTCAAACTGAAAGCGAGAAATGTCACTCGCATAGCTCAAGATAAAATGCTGTTGGCCTGTCTGCTCAGACGATAGATCGAGATATTTTTTGCTGTACCAGAACGTGCGCGTCTGACCCGACGCATCCATTACGAGCAGCTCACTTTCTTTGCCTATTCTGCTGTCGACGAGCTGTTGATCCATGCGCGCAAACTCTGCGGCCATTTCGGAACCGGTTTCACAGTGCGTGAGCGCCAGCAATTCATCTGCAGCCTTATTGGCGAAAAGGATATCGCCATTGGATTGCCGCAAATAAATCGGCGCCGGTATCGCGTGAATAACCGCTTCAAGCCGCGCTATATTGCCCCCCAGAGTTGTGCGCTGGGCCGCCACCTCTTGCGTATGCTGCGTACTAATTCGGCGCTCAAGACGCTGGGCAAAGGCGACAATTTTGTATACCCCAAACACCGCTAGCACCAGCATCAATGCACAGAGTATGAGCAAGTCGGCCAGCCAGTCGCGATAGGCATCTACAGAGCGCATTGCTTCCGCTCGATCCATCTCGGTTGCTAACCCGATGCCCAGTTGCTCATCCCACATCCAGGCCCCCACCACTAACACGCCGCGATAATCACGGTAGCCCTGCACATTCACTCCCGACTGTTTCTCGCGCACCTGCGCCATCATGTGCGTCCAGGGTGCACGCGTGATGACTTCTTCGACCCGGTAACGCTTGAGGCTGGCATGATCAGGCCCCGGATCGACAATCTTCACCGACAACACGCTTTCTTCATTTGGCATCAAAAGTTTGAGGTTAACCAGTTGCTCCTTAAACCGGCTGCGCGAAAGCATGAACCCCTCGTAACTCACTGCATAGGTCTCACCACTATCGCCGATACGCCCCTGCTGGAAAATATCCGAAAACTCACCCATGGGCGGCAAGCGCTTCGCAAGTACTGCAATCACTTGATCGTTGCGCCATATCGGTACCGCGACAAACATGGTGGCCGGCACACTAAACCCGGCTATTGGCGGTAACACGGTTTGGCTTTGTTGCATGGGCATCGGCGGCACCAGCACCGGTTCGCCCCGCATCACCCGCTGCAGCAGATCCGGCCGAGCCTGGTAGATGTCATTCGGGCGCGCAATCTCGCCTTCTAGCAGAGCAAACAAGTTCACGCCATTGGCATCGATGACATAGAAACTGTGCAAGTCGTCCGCCAGCTCTGCGGATGAAAGAAAGTCTCGCAACTGATGCTGTTCTTCGGTGTGAATCAGATCAGATAGCTCATCCTTGTCCAACAGAGCCTGTACCTGAGCAACAAATTCAGCATTACGTGCCAGGCCCGCCAATCGCTCATGTTCGTTATTGGTCCACATGCCCAGCGCATAATGCGTGGTATTGAGCACAGCCTGAAGCTCCTGCCTGGCTCTGTCGCGGGCCTGCTTCTCAACTTCATCAAGGGTATGCCAGGCATAAGCGGCAATGAGCGTGGCCGCGAGCACCAGCGACACCAGGGTAAGCACTGCATATTTAAGCTGAACCGGAAGACCCTTGTGCGCACGCCGAGCCCCTGCATCGATCCACCAGCAGCCCAGCAACATACCCGCCGCCAATGCCACGCTCCAGCCAACAAAGGATAAGTCAGGTAGCTCCTGTGGCAGGGCACAGGCATACGAAGCATGGCTACTCAGGCCAAGAAGAGCGGCAAATTTCAATACTGAGCGGACGAGTAAAGTGCGCAACGATTCAACCCTGTTCATCGTTCTAAGAAAAAAACAAAAATGCCCGTAGGGCAGCAATAAAGGTGCAAAAAAACCCAATGATTAAAGATAGACGAGATAAGCGAAGGGGCCAGTTGGCGAAGCACATAACGAGCATACAGCAGGCATACAGCAGGCATAGACACGACCTGCTTCGCTGGTTAAGCTTGCCGCGCCACCACAAGATGGAAACTATCATGAAGCGCGAAGCCGTGAGCGCGATCATCATCGCGAAAAATGCCGCCTCCCACATTCAGGACTGCCTCGCCAGCATCCGCTGGGCAGACGAAATCATCGTGCTGGATAGCGGCAGTGACGATGGCACGCCGGCACTGGCCGAGGCAATGGGTGCCACCGTACATCATTCTACCGACTGGCCCGGCTTCGGCCCGCAACGCCAGCGGGCGCAGGATTATGCCCGGCATGACTGGGT
>JBFHUL010000136.1:0-4826 GCA_041590075.1 Oleiphilaceae bacterium | reverse complement strand
TTGCTGGCCAATGGGACTCAATTGGTTGGGCGTGCTACTCACGAATCGTACTCCAGAGTGGATCGGTATTATTGCTTTTTTTCAAGTGTAGACCAGCATTTGGCCGGCCCCCAGTTTTCGGCCAAAACACCTTTCACAAGGCGATGCGCGCTCATGAAAAGGGTCTTAGCGATCCGCAAATGCGCTTCCCCTTAAACGTGACTTGGTTCACAATACGCAGCCTTCAAAATCGGTGCGTTCAGGACAGCATAGTGCGCTGTGCTGTCCTGAACTCATTTTGGAAGGCAACACCATGCAACCGAACATTCTTATTATTGGAGGCGGCGCAGGCGGACTCGTACTGGCAACAAAGCTGGGCAATACGCTCGGCAAACGTAACAAGGCGCGGATTACGCTGGTCGATGCAGAATCCACGCATCTCTGGAAACCGCGCCTGCATGAGGTGGCCGCAGGTGTCATCGATTCTCATATCGATGAACTGCCCTATGCCGCGCACGCACGCCAGCACCACTTCCGTTTTGTCTTGGGCCGCCTGAAAAGCCTCGATCGCGGTGCGCAAAAAGTGGTGCTCGAGCGCCATGTGCTCGACGGTGAAGAGATTATTGGCGAGCGTCAGCTGCGGTACGACACGTTGATTCTCGCTCTCGGCAGCCAAACCAATGATTTTGGTACCGAAGGTGCGCGTGAGCATTGTATTTTTCTGGATCAGCGCAGTGCTGCCGAACGCTTGCGTCGCGCCTTTCTCAACACTTATCTGAAAGCCTCTACGCCGAGCGCCGAGGCCGCAAAGTCGCCGTTCAATATTGCCATCATTGGCGCCGGCGCCACGGGCGTGGAATTGGCTGCCGAGCTCGATCATGCCGCCGATGCCCTCTACCTTTACGGTTTCGATAGCATTCACCCTGAGAACGTTGCCATTACGATTGTGGAAGCGGCCGATCGGGTGATGCCGGCCTTATTGCCTGAAGCGTCGGAAGCCATCCAGAAACAACTGGAAAGCATGCACATTAACGTATTGTGTAATGAAAAAGTGACCGAAGTGACCGCCGATGCGGTTCACACAGCAAGCGGAAAAACAATCTCTGCGCAACTCAAAGTCTGGTCCGCCGGCGTCAAGGCATCGCCTTTGCTCGGCACACTGGACGGGCTTGAGACCAACAGGATAAATCAGATCAAGGTAGATACTCACTTGCGGAGCATCTCGGACGCGCACATTTACGCTCTCGGAGATTGTGCAGAGTGTATTCCGGAGGGTGCGGAAAAAGCCGTTCCACCACGCGCGCAAGTGGCTGCTCAGCAAGCGGATTACCTCGCGGACGCGCTGATTCGTGCGTTCAAGCGCAAACCCGTGAAAAGCTTCCGATACAAAGATAAGGGATCGCTGGTGTCGCTGAGTAAAAGCGGCAGCGTCGGACAGCTAATGGGAAATCTCAGCGGCGATTTCACCTTCGAAGGTCGACTCGCACGCTGGTTCTACATCATGTTGTATCGACTACACCAGCGCTCTCTGCACGGCACATTTAAAATGCTTTTACTTGCTCTGCGGGACCGTCTCAATAAACGCACCAATCCTAAGGTCAAGCTGCATTAGGCCGTGTCAGTAACAGGCTTCGTCAAAGACGGCGGGGCGATTTCGCTGAACGCGCAATCAGGCCGCGTGGCATAGTTGCCACGCGAAGAGACACACGCCTGCGCAAAGACCAAGGCAGCCGGAGGCTTAAGAATCCGACGGCTTGTCATCGTAGGGCATGGAACGTTCCATTGAGGTATTCTGGCGGTCGAGTGTGCCAACATCCAAGACGGGCGAGGCATCGATATGTTGCGCGTCCATCATTTGCGCGACGCGCTGCAGACTCGAAATAATCATGGTCTGTTCCCACGCCTGCAGATCACCGAACTGGCGGGCAAAATGATCCTGCAGCGGCATGGGTGCATGTTTCAGGGTCTCGTGGCCGGCATCGGTGAGATAGGCATGCACCTTGCGCTTATCCTCTTTGGAGCGCTCGCGGTACACCAGCTCCCGCTTTTCAAGCCGGTCCAGAATAGTGGTGACAGTGGCTTGACTCAGGCTCATATCGCTGGCGAGCTCCCCTATCGTCACTTCGCCCTGATCGCGAATGGTCTGTAACAGCAGGATCTGGGGGGCCGTCAGGCCGGTCGTCTTGGCCAAGTGTTTGGAGTGTAGATCGGTCGCCCTGATCACGCGACGCAAAGACACCAGTACTTGTTCAATTTGGTCCAACAATCCACCCTCAAGCCAATCAAAAGCGTCAGTATAATTCGGCAACTGCAACATGTCTTGTCAGGCCGCCAGATTTAGTTCCATCAGAATAACCAGACGATCACGGTGCAGAACTGTACCGCGAATGTGCTCGTTATCCTGAGTGGCATGGTCTATTTGCTGTGGCGCGACCGCAATAATCTCGCCAACCCGATCTACCTCCAAACCAGTCAATTCTTCACCCTGCTCCAGAATGATAATGCGCTGCGCCTCTCCGGACCGTGTATTTAACAGCTGCGCAGTATTCAGCACCGGTATGATATCGCCCCGCACATTGAGAATACCGGAAATCGCATCCGGCCCACCCGGCACCGGTACAGGTTCCGAATAGGGAATAATTTCCTGCACGTCGGCCACACGACATGCAAACACTTCGTCTCCGAGAACAAAACTCACCCACTGGGCGCTCTCCACTTTTTCCTCCACTAATCAACGAACGTCAAAAATCTGTCATGTAAATTTGTTTTTATTTCGTGTACTATATTTAGACGTCTAAGCTTTAACAAGCAGATATTGCTGTTTATATGGCATTATTGGCACTTTAAGCGGACTTAACGCAATAAAAAGCATTTATTATTTATTTGTGATCTAAATTTTTGCTTTGAAAGTACTTAGACCATTGTTTAGCCATACGGAGAACTTCACAGGCATGAGCTCAGCCATTACGCTCAGACGCCCCGTCAGCGAAGACGGGCGAGCGGTTTTCACTCTCATCATGGAGTGCCCCCCTCTCGACATTAACTCGGCATACTGCAATCTTCTGCAATGCAGTCATTTCCGCGACACATCGGTGATTGCTACAGATTCCCATGGCGCGATCGGGTTTATATCCGGGTACATCATTCCCGGCCGACCCGACACGCTGTTTGTCTGGCAGGTTGCCGTAAGCGAACGCGGCCGAGGCAAGGGACTGGCGCGACGCATGCTGGACGACATTCTGCACCGCAGCGAATGCCAAGGGGTCTCTCACCTCGAAACAACGATTACCGAAGACAACGCCGCATCGTGGGCGCTGTTTTCAGCACTTGCCCGCGACTATAAGGCGCCTCTCGAGCGCTCTGTGATGTTTGATCGCGAGATACATTTCGGCGACCGGCACGACACCGAACTGCTGGCTCGTATTGGCCCCCTGCAGTTTCCACAGGAAGAGCAGCGTCAAGCCTGATCGCCCAATCTTAACCCCCTATTGATTAACTACTTTTGACAAAGAGGTCAGGAGACCCAAATGAAAATTTTTGAAGAAATCGAATCCGAAGTACAAAGCTATGCCCGATCTTTTCCACGTGTATTCAACCGTGCAAAAATGGAATATCTTTACGATGAAGACGGTAACGGCTACCTCGATTTTCTCGCCGGCGCCGGAACGCTGAACTATGGGCATAACAACCCTATCTTCAAGGAAGCCTTGTTGGAGTACATCCACAATGACGGTATTACACACGGCCTGGATCTGCACACGAAAGCCAAAGCGGAATTTCTGGAAAGCTTCAATGAGAAAATCCTCAAGCCCCGTGACCTGGAATTCATGGTGCAGTTCACCGGCCCAACGGGCACCAACGCGGTAGAAGCCGCGCTCAAACTGGCGCGTAACGTAACCGGCCGCGAGAACGTAATATCCTTTACCAACGGCTTCCACGGCGTCAGTCTCGGCTCGCTGGCCACCACCGGTAATTCACATCACCGTGGCGCAGCAGGCGTGAGTCTGAGCGGCAGCGCGCGTATGCCTTACGACGGTTATCTGGGTGATGAAATTGACACCACAGCCTACCTCGACAAGGTATTGCGAGACAGCAGCAGCGGTATCGACAAACCCGCCGCAGTAATCGTCGAAACGGTTCAAGGCGAAGGTGGTATCAATGCCGCCAGCTTTGAGTGGTTACGCAACCTCGAAAAAGTATGTCGCGAACACGATATTTTGCTCATCGCAGATGATATCCAGGCAGGTTGTGGTCGCACCGGAACCTTCTTCAGCTTTGAGGAAGCCGGAATCAAGCCCGACATCGTTACCATGTCCAAATCTTTGGGAGGCTATGGCCTGCCCTTCGCGGTTGTGCTGATCCGCCCCGATCTGGACCAATGGAAGCCCGGTGAACATAACGGCACGTTCCGTGGTAACAACTTCGCGTTTGTAACGGCCAAAGCCGCCATCGACCACTACTGGGCCGACGACCATTTTGCACGCGAAGTGCAGGATAAAGGCAAGTATGTGTCGAAACGCCTGCAGGATATCGTGGATCAGTACGGAGAAGGCAACTTCACAACCTGCGGACGCGGCATGTTCCAGGGCATTAACTGTGTGAATGGTGAACTCGCCGGCAAAATCACCAAGGCAGCCTTCCAGAAGGGCCTGATCATCGAGACTTCCGGTGCCGACGATCAGGTGGTGAAATTCCTGTGCCCTCTCGTGATTTCGCAAGAAAACCTGAAACGCGGTATCGACATTGTGGAAGCCGCGATTGCTGAAGTGTGTGCAGCGGAAAAAGAAATTCCCGAAAGCAGCGACTACTTCGACGATTACCTCAAAGCAGCCAGCTAGGCAGCCAAT
>JBFHUL010000135.1:0-4956 GCA_041590075.1 Oleiphilaceae bacterium | reverse complement strand
CGTTTCCACTTACCCATAAACTAAACGACACCCACGCCTTGGAAAATGAGCAACATTCTGCCGTTCAAACGCAAATCGCTGAAAGAAAAGCATCGTGGTAAAACACTGTGCAAACATGGACATCACAAATGGCAGGTGGTGAGTAACCGCAAGTTTGACGTAAAACAGGGCAAGTTGGTGACGCTGTACCGCTGTGAACGCTGCAACAAAGAAAAGACCGAGTTGCTCTGATTGTGCGGCTTAACATAAATTATAGCGGCGACCGCTAGACCTCTTTCACGAGAATCGCTAGCATCAAGCCCTCATTGCTTCCTTACAATAATCAGAAATAAGGCTGTTATGTCTCCATCGTATTGGTTCCGTATTTTTTTCTTTATCCCCCTGTTTGTTGTCTCGCTGAGTCATGCAGCCCCCCAGCATGGTGTGGCCATGCACGGCACATTAAAATATCCTCAGAATTTCACCCACTTTGATTACGTCAATCCGAATGCGCCCAAAGGCGGCACCTTACGACTTGGCGTAGTTGGCGACAACTTCGACAGCCTCAACCCATTTATCATTAAGGGTGTCGCGGCCAGCGGCGTATCATATCTCTACCAAACCCTTACCATGCACGCGGAAGATGAGGCCTTTAGCGAGTATGGCCTGATCGCCGAAAAAATAGAGATGCCGGATGACCGCTCGTCGGTCACTTTCTATCTGAATCCCAATGCCCGTTTCAGTGACGGTCAGGCCATTCGCGCCGAAGATGTGAAGTTCAGCTTTGAGCTGCTCACCCAGCATGAGAAGGCGCGCCCTTTCTATGCGGCGTATTATGCCGACGTTGAAACAGTCACGGTGCGAGACCCACTCACTGTGCACTTCACCTTCAAAAACAACCAGAACAAAGAACTGCCGCTGATTCTTGGCCAGATGCCCATACTCGCCAAACACTACTGGGAAAAGCACGACTTTGGCAGCGCCTCCCTGCAGATCCCCGTGAGCAGCGGACCTTATCGGGTGAAAGACATCCAGCCCGGCCGCTCCATTACCTATGAGCGGGATAAAAACTATTGGGCGCAAGACTTGCCCTCAGTGAAGGGCTATTACAACTTTGATGAAATCGTGTACGAATACTACAAAGACAACACCATTGCTCTGGAAGCATTCAAGGCAGGTGAATATGATTTTCGCCAGGAGCGCACTGCGCGTAACTGGGCCACCGCCTACACCGGCCCGGCCTTCGAATCGGGCAAGTTAATCAAAGAAGAAGTGGCGCATAAACGCCCTGCGGGCATGCAAGCCTTCGTGCTCAATACCCGCCGCGAGGTGTTTAAAGACGCCCGAGTCAGACAGGCCTTAAATTATGCCTTTGATTTTGAATGGACCAATCAAAACCTGTTTTTTGGCCAGTATCAGCGCAATCATTCCTATTTTGAAAACTCGGAATTGGCGTCTCAGGGGCTACCCGAGGGGGAAGAATTAAGTATTCTCCGCCAGTTTAAAGATCAACTACCTGAGCAGGTGTTCACTCAACCGTATGAAGTGCCCACCACGAATCCCCCGCATTCAATTCGAAAAAACCTGCGTACCGCCAGCAAGCTCCTTAAAGAGGCCGGGTGGATAATTAAAGACAAAAAACTACACCACGCAAAGACCCATACCCCTTTCGAGTTTGAGTTTCTCATTTACCAGAAAGATTTCGAGCGCGTCGTGCAGCCCTTCATTAAAAACCTCGAACGTCTGGGGATACACGCGTCGATTCGGGTCGTGGATACCAGCCAGTACATTAACCGCCTCAGAGATTTCGATTTTGACGTAGTCGTGTACGGTTTTGGTCAGTCCAACTCCCCCGGCAATGAGCAGCGCGAATACTGGCACTCCTCTCGTGCCGCACAACCCGGCTCACGCAACCTCATTGGCATCGCCGACCCGGTGATCGATAGTCTGGTAGATATGGTGATACAGGCGCCCGACCGTAATAGCCTTGTGCATCGCACGCGCGCGCTCGACCGGGTATTGCTGCACGGCCACTACGTGATCCCCAACTGGCACAATCCCGCCGACCGGATCGCCTACCATCGCCGCCTGGCACGCCCTGCGAACACCCCGGATTCCGGCGTGAACGTGGATCACTGGTGGATTAAACCGCAACCATGACAGCCTATGTTCTGCGCAGACTCCTGCTGATGATCCCGACCTTGTTCGGGATCATGCTGCTGAACTTTCTGATTGTGCAGGCCGCCCCCGGTGGACCGGTGGAACGTATGCTGGCGCAGATGCAGGGCATGGATTCAGATCTCCAATCGCGCATGGGCGGCCAAGTAGACAGTACGAGCTCGGCGCCCGCCTCAACCGGGGAATCTAAATATCGTGGAGCCCAAGGGCTCGACCCAGAGCTGATTGCGCGCATCGAAAAGCTCTACGGCTTTGATCAACCCGCCCACGAGCGCTTCTTTACCATGATTGGCAATTATGCGGTGTTCGACTTTGGCGACAGTTTTTTCCGCGATAAAGCCGTCATGGATCTGGTACTGGAAAAAATGCCCGTTTCGATTTCACTGGGGCTGTGGTCCACACTGATCATTTATCTGATTTCCATCCCGCTCGGCATCAAGAAAGCGGTAAAGGACGGCTCACGCTTTGATGTCTGGACGAGCAGTGTGATTATAGTGGGCTATGCCATCCCCGGCTTTCTGTTTGGCGTACTGCTCATCGTGTTGTTTGCCGGCGGCACCTATTGGGATGTTTTTCCCTTGCGTGGGCTTACTTCACCCGGCTTTGAAGAAATGTCGTTCTGGCAGCAGATTGTGGATTATCTCTGGCACTTGGTCCTGCCCGTCACCGCACTGGTAATTGGAGGCTTTGCGACCTTGACCATGCTGACCAAAAATTCGTTTCTCGATGAAATCAATAAACAGTATGTGCTCACCGCGCGCGCAAAAGGACTGGCGGAAAAACGTATTCTTTACGGCCATGTATTTCGGAATGCCATGCTCATTGTGATCGCAGGTATGCCGGCTGCGCTGGTGGGCATCTTTTTTACCGGCGCCCTACTCATTGAGGTGATTTTCTCGTTGGACGGCTTGGGTTTGCTAGGCTTTGAAGCCGTGCTGAACCGCGATTATCCCGTAATGTTCGGTACGCTGTATGTTTTCACACTCGTGGGACTGATACTGAAATTGCTGAGTGACCTCACCTATGTCGCGATCGACCCGCGTATCGATTTTGCTAGCAGGGAGCATTGATGGCCTGGCTTAAGACAACGACCTGGTCGCCCCTTAATCAACGCAGGTGGCTTAATTTCAAGGCCAACAAACGCGGTTATTATTCACTGATGCTGTTCGGTGTTTTGTTTGTTCTAACCTTGTTCGCAGAGCTTATCGCTAACGATAAGCCCTTGTTGGTTTCCTATGACAATGCCCTGTATACCCCGTTTCTGAACAGTTATGCCGAAACCACGTTTGGTGGCGATTTTGAGACCGAGGCGGATTATCGGGATGACTTCGTGAAGGAATTAATTGAATCCAAAGGCTGGATACTCTGGCCGCCGATTCGTTACAGCTACGACACCATCAACTACCAACTTCCGGTTCCCGCGCCCGCACCGCCATCCGCAGAGAACTGGCTGGGTACCGATGATCAGGCCCGCGATGTGGTGGCGCGGTTAATTTATGGCTTTCGCATTTCTGTGCTGTTTGGCCTCGCACTCACGCTTTTCAGCACGCTAGTAGGGGTGTTGGTCGGCGCGATCCAGGGCTTCTATGGGGGCAAGATAGATCTCTTGGGGCAGCGCTTTATTGAGGTTTGGTCCGGCTTACCCGTGTTGTTTTTGCTGATCATTATGACCAGTTTTATCACGCCAAACTTTTGGTGGTTACTGGGTATCATGCTGCTCTTTAGCTGGATGGGACTGGTAGACGTTGTACGGGCCGAGTTTTTACGGGCACGCAACCTCGAATATGTGCGTGCCGCGCGCGCGCTGGGACGCAGCAACTGGGGCATTATGTTCCATCATATGCTGCCCAACGCCATGGTCGCGACGCTTACCTTTATGCCCTTTATTCTCACCGGTTCGATTACCACGCTTACTTCACTCGACTTTTTAGGGTTTGGACTGCCACCCGGCTCGCCCTCACTGGGTGAACTCATCGCACAAGGTAAAACGAACCTGCACGCACCGTGGCTGGGAATATCTGCGTTTGTGGTATTGGCAGTCATGCTTTCCTTGCTGGTTTTCATTGGCGAAGCCGTTCGCGACGCCTTCGACCCAAGGAAAAACGCATGACGCAGAAAACCGCGCCCATTCTTACCGTTGAAGAGCTAGCTGTGCGATTTGTGTCGACCAATGGCATACAGACGGATGCCGTTAAAAACGTGGGTTTCTCCTTACATGCTGGAGAAACTCTGGCGATTGTGGGCGAAAGCGGCTCAGGTAAATCAGTGACCGCGCAAAGTATACTGCGCCTACTTCCGGATCGTTTGGTACGCTACCCATCCGGCCGTATTCTTCTGGATCAAACCGACCTGCTGCGCGCGAATGAGGCGCAACTGCGCAAAGTGCGTGGCCGTGATATCGGTATGATTTTTCAGGAACCGATGACGTCCTTGAACCCCTTGCATACCGTAGAAAAACAAATCAGCGAAACACTGCTGCTTCACCAGGGGCTCGACAAAGCAACGGCGCGCCGCAAGACGCTGGAGTTACTCGACTGGGTAGGCATTCCCAATGCCGAAACCCGTCTCACCGCCTACCCCCATGAACTATCGGGCGGGCAAAAACAACGTGTCATGATTGCCATGGCTTTGGCAAATCAGCCGCGCATTCTCATTGCAGATGAGCCCACAACCGCACTGGATGTGAGTGTGCAGCGGCAAGTGCTCGAATTGATCAAGCGTCTGCAAGACGAAACCGGCATGGCCGTCATTCTGATTTCTCACGATCTGAACGTTGTGCGCCAGTATGCCGATCAGGTG
>JBFHUL010000134.1:0-5201 GCA_041590075.1 Oleiphilaceae bacterium | reverse complement strand
TTGCCCTTCCACGACCGGCACAAAGTCATCGGCTTCGACGCTGTCATGCCCCTCGAGAACTCGCCGAGCCTGTTGAGCCTCGATGTCGTACACAATCAGCGCCGGGTTAAGCCCGAGAATACTGGCATCGGCAATGAAAATATAGCGTCCGCTGTTGTCTACCTGAAAATCATTCAGGTGGGAACCAAGCGGCGCAATATCGCTGCTGAATGTATGGTGATGGACCACGTTCATGGTATTCAGGTCGATGGCCATCAGTTGCGGTGTTTCGCTGCCGTGGCGGCCATAGTCGAGCAGCCAGAGTCGGTTTTGTTGGTCTATGCGGAGGCTCAGCACAGTGTGCGTGGGCGGCGACGAACCATCAGCCAGCAGCAGGGGGCGGGGCGTACCGTCGATGAGTTCGGCCACGTTGTAGGGCGGGAATCCTTCCGGATGGAAACTGAAAAACACCCGGTGATCCTTGCTCACCGCAATATTGCCCGGAGGAAAGTCCAAATCTGCGACCTTCTCCAGTGCCCCCTCAGTGAGTTGGGGCGTGCCGCTGCGATCGGGGAAAACCTCTCCGCCGCCGTACCGCACGTCCAGAATTACCGCGACAGTGCCGATCAGAATGACCACCGAAAACAAGACATAAACCAATGCGCGCAGCATGTTCCTTCCCCGTTTGGATTACCGAATAAATAATCCGGCCATTAAAACATAAGCCGGATTCGGGTACATGCTTGATTTTTTTAGAGCAGTCCCCAGATAGCAAAGCACATTATTTATGGCGCGGGCGGCAAGGTCGCCTCGCGTTCTCAGCACGCTCCGTCATGCCGGGGTATGACCTTAAGATAGCATTACGAGTAGGGGACTATGGCTACACAAGACAATCTCGAAACCAATCAGGAAACTCTCGGGTTTCAAACCGAAGTCAAGCAGCTGCTGCATTTGATGATTCACTCCTTGTACAGCAACAAGGAGATATTTCTGCGCGAACTTATTTCGAACGCCTCGGATGCCGAGGACAAACTGCGCTTTGAAGCGCTGTCAAATAATGCCCTGTACGAGAACGACGGCGAACTGAACATACGTCTTGATTTTGATACCGACGCCAAAACCGTCACCATTACCGATAACGGCATTGGTATGTCGCGCGAAGATGTTATCGAGAACCTCGGTACCATTGCCAAATCGGGCACCGCCGATTTCATGAAAAAACTGACCGGCGATAAGCAGCAGGATTCCCAGCTGATCGGTCAATTTGGTGTGGGTTTCTACTCGGCATTCATCGTAGCCAAAAAAGTGGATGTGTATACCCGCAAAGCGGGCCTGGATAAATCCGAAGGTGTGCACTGGTCTTCCGAGGGTGAGGGTGAATTCACCATCGCCTCGATTGAAAAAGAAGAACGTGGCACCCAGATTGTATTGCACCTCAAGGATGAAGAAGCGGAATTCGCCAATGGCTGGCGCTTGCGAAGCCTGGTGAAAAAATACTCCGATCACATTGCTTTTCCCGTGATCATGAAATCCGAGCCGGCTCCCGCTGAAGAAGGTGAAGAGCCCAAAGCACCGGAAGATGAAACCATCAACGAAGCGACCGCATTGTGGACGCTATCCAAGAACGAGATCTCTGAGGATGACTACAAGTCGTTCTATAAGCATATTTCTCACGATTTTCAGGATCCTCTTACCTGGGCCCACAACCGTGTAGAAGGCAAGCTTGAATACACCAGCTTGCTGTACTTGCCTGCGAAAGCGCCGTTCGATCTATACAACCGTGAAGCGCCGCGAGGCCTTAAATTGTATGTGCAGCGCGTTTTCATCATGGATGACGCAGAGCAGTTTTTGCCTCTGTATCTGCGTTTTGTAAAGGGCATTGTGGATTCCAAGGACCTTTCCCTCAACGTATCGCGTGAGATTCTGCAAAGCGATAAAGCCGTGGAAAGCATGAAGGCGGCATTGACGAAGCGTGTGTTGGATATGCTGAGCAAGATGGCCAAGAACGAGCCAGAAAAATATCAGTCTTTCTGGGACGAGTTCGGCCAGGTCATGAAAGAAGGGCTGGCGGAGGATTATGCCAATAAAGAGAAGCTGGCCAAGCTGCTGCGCTTTGCGACAACACATGGCGACAGTAAGCAGAATCAGTCGCTTGAAGACTATGTTGGTCGCATGCAGGAAAGTCAGGAAAAGATCTACTACATCAGTGCCGAATCCTATGCGGCCGGTATCAGCAGCCCGCACATGGAAATCTTCCGCAAGAAAGGTATTGAGGTGCTGGTGCTGAGCGATCGCATCGACGGCTGGATGATTTCTTATCTGAGTGAGTTTGAAGGCAAGCACTTGCAGGACATCACCAAGGGCGAACTGGATCTGGGTGAGATTGAGCAGGAAGAAGACAAAAAGCATCAGGAAGAAGCCAGCAAGACCTACGAGAGCCTGCTGAAGCAAATCAAGGAGCTGCTGGCGGACAAGGTAGACGACGTGCGCGTGACCAACCGCCTCACCGATTCTCCTGCCTGTTTGGTGGCGGGCGCCCATGACATGGATGCGCAGATGAAAAAAATCATGGAGGCGGCAGGTCAGAAAGTGCCCGAGACCAAGCCGAGCTTTGAGATTAATCCTGATCACCCTCTGGTGCAGCGTCTTAACGAGGAGCAGAGCGACGAACGTTTCAATGATTTGGCTTTCGTGTTGTTTGATCAGGCGGCTCTGGCAAGTGGTGATCAGCTCAAGGAGCCTGGCGCCTTCGTGGGGCGCTTGAATAAATTGCTCTTGGACCTGGCGAAGTAGCGCCAACCAAGTAGCGTTGCCGCGCGCAACGAACGTAAGCGGGTACCAGCGAGTTTCGCCGCAGGCGAAGTGCTTCGGGCCCAATAAGAAAAGGGAGCCATTCGGCTCCCTTTTTTATTGATTCGCTCGCCTGCAGGCCTATTGTGCCAAGCTCACCTCTACGGCTTTTTTCTGTGTGTGACGATTAGGATTCAACTATGCTTTAGCGTTAATTTATAAGAAGAATATACTTATGGATTTTTCTTTCATCGATATTCAATGGCATATCGTTCAGGCCAACCTGCTACATATTGGTATCGCGTTTGTATTGGCTTTGCCCATTGGTTGGAATCGGGAGCGCAGCGGCACTGAAAGTGCGGGTCTGCGCACCTTCCCGATTGTATGCATCGCTTCGTGTGCCTTTACTTTGGTGGGTATGCAGGTGTTCGAGGGCTCTGATGCCGAAGCGCGAATCGTGTATGGCATTATCACCGGCATTGGTTTTATTGGTGGTGGGGCCATTCTCAAGGACGGTTTTCACGTGGCCGGCACAGCAACTGCCGCGAGCATCTGGAATACCGGTGCCATCGGAGTGGCGGTGGCTTATAACAAGTTTGAAATTGCCATTGTGTTGTCGTTGATTAACTTTTTGATTCTACAGTTTGCCACACCCTTCAAAGACAGCGCGCCGGAGGAACATTCCAAGCAGGATTAGGCACGCGCATTCGCCATACGGGTATAGAGCTCGGCATAGCGTTCGGCGCATTTTTCGATCGCAAAATCCTTCACCCGTGCTTGGGCGGCAGTGCCAAGACGCGACCGCAATGCGGGGTTATCTGTCAGCGCTTGGAGCGCGTTCACCAAGGCACCGGTTTGTCCCGGAGCAATCAGCAAGCCGTTGTCTTCGTGGCGAATGATGTCGGGAATGCCTCCGGCGCGCGCCGCGATAATGGGGAGTCCTGCCAGACTGGCCTCCAATAGCACCGAGCCAAGCCCTTCGCTGTAGGCCGGATGTATCAGCACATCAGCCGCCGCAAACCAGTCGCCCATGTTACTTTGCTGGCCTTCAAAGCTCAGGTTGCTAAGGCCTTGCGCCTGTTCTTCGAGCGCTTGCTTTTCAGGCCCGTCTCCCAGCAAACAGAATTGCAGCTGTGGATACACCTTTTCAAGTTGTCGCGCTGCGGCGATGGTTTGATCATAGCCTTTATGGGCATGCATCTTGGCTGCCTGAATGACCAATAATTTTCCTGCGTAGCGTTTGCGGATATCGGCGGCCTTGGTCTCATTCACAGGATACGCGACGGGAGAGCTGGGTATGCGTTCTACCGCGCAATCGGGTAGCCGCTTTTGTATTTCTCCTACAATGGCGCTGCTTAAACCGACACGCACCTGCGCCCGCTGGTAGGCGAGTTTAAGTAACAGCTTGTTTTTGAGCGGGTTGTCGATGCGGCGGGTGATAAGGTAGGGAATGCCCGTGCGCAGGTGTTGAATGAGTGCCCAATATACAGCGCGCCCCTCATGCACATGCATGGCATCGCAGTCACGCGTGAGCGCTTTCGCATGCTTGAATAAAAAGTGAGAGGTGGTGATCAGGCGGCAGGGTAACTCCGCAATGGCTTTGGCGAAGGGGCTCCCATCTTTGGCAACGACGGTGAGGGTAGCACCATGCTTCAATTGGTGTTGTATCAGTGTTAGCGTCTGTCGTTCCCCGCCACTAAAGCCGGAGGCAAGATTAATGTGACAGATGTGCATGGTCGCTTACCGCAGGCCGATGGTTGGAGGGCGGCAACATAACAGGAAATATCGGGTAGTAAAAGAGGGAAGGCTCCGGTGACAGAGCCTTGGTATTTAATACTCGCCGTAGACGTTGGTCTGGTTACGACCGCCTTCCTTCGAAGCATAGAGCGCCTGGTCGGCCTGCTCCAACCAGGCTTTATAGTCAGCAATATTGTCGTTGGCCTGGCTGATGCCAAGGCTAATCGTAAACTTTATGGTTTGCCCTTCATGCTCAACCTGCAATGCCTCGATTTGCTTACGAATACGTTCGCAAAACACCATGGCGGCTTTGGCGTCGGTATTGGGTAGAATCACGCCGTATTCTTCGCCACCGTAACGGCCGGCAATGTCGGTTTCACGCAGGTTCTGGCGGAGTACGTCGGAAACCAACTTGATGACTTCGTCGCCGGCCTGGTGACCGTAAGTGTCGTTGACCTTTTTAAAGTGGTCGATATCGAACATGACCACTGACGATGTGCTGTTGTAACGCGAGAAACGATTGAATTCTTGCGTCAGGCACTCTTCCCAATAGCCGCGGTTGTTCAGCTGTGTGAGGCGATCTGTGCGGCTGAGTTTTTCCAGTTCCAGGTTGGCGAGCTCCAGGGCCTTTCGGTTGGAGGCAATGTCGGTTACGTCATAAATAATAATGGCAATATGGTTCACTTCGCCGTTTG
>JBFHUL010000133.1:0-5292 GCA_041590075.1 Oleiphilaceae bacterium | reverse complement strand
TCAGGCCTTATATGTTCTCGGCAAACATGCCTGGAAAAAGAGGAAAGCGGGCGTAACGTGGCAGAGCTCTTTATTACCGCAGTGAGGCAAAAGCGAAAACGCGCAGTCCTATCCAAGCTCCATCAGTTGCGCCCAAGAGAGACACCCCAGGGTGTGCGGGGCCATGGAGCGTGGTATGACGGGCATAGCAAAAATAGATGCCTCATATTTTCGCGCTACCTTCCATAGGACCCGCATCAAGAGTGGGTTTAAATGTGGTAGGCAAACAATACCTATACTTAGCTAGATTATGGCGCGACTTATAGATCCCGGACAACGCGACGCGCCTCTGGAATGGCGAAGATTGGGGTTTGGGGTTTGGCTTTTAGGCCAGTCTCCAGTCTCCCGACCTGGCAGCGCCCCGCGCAGCCACACGAAACACCCGAGGCGGGCCCTGCTCAAGCCCGCCCTACCCCGCAATTAAACCGTCTCTACCTTGACCTCCACTTCTACCTCATCAAACAGTGCGGTCACGGATTTCCACAGTTCTTCCAGATCTTTTTCAATCTCCTCAACGGCTTCTTGCGACGCCTCCTGAATCTCTTTTTGAGCTTGGCTCAGTTTGTGTCTCAGTGTGTCGAGTTGCTTTAAGCGAGCGTCCACTTTTTCGCTGACTTCGCGCGGCAAGTCCGCCAAACGATGCTGAATGCGGTCAAATTTGTAGTCCCACTCTTCCAGTTGTTCCGCGAGCCCTTTAATCAATTCGTGATGTGATGCCATTGTGCCTCTCCTTTCTCTTCTATGTATGACTTCGCCCTTTGCAGCGCGACCTCAGCATACGCCTGAGCGCTTATTCCGCTCCTTGACCCAGATCAATCAGAGCGTATCGGAAGCCGGCAAGGTTACCGGCGACACAAAACCTTCGGGTTTCACCGCCAGCACTGAACAGGGAGCACGTGTGAGGATGGCTTCGGCCGTGTTGCCAATAATAAACCCCGGAATACCGGTACGGGCCACTGTGCCCATCACCAGCAAGTCAGCACGCTGCTCGGCGACAAGCCGCACAATCTGCTCATAGGGCAGGCCTTTTACCAGATGCGCCTGCGGATCGAGATAGGCCATGGTTTCGTCCCCCACCCGGTCACGCAAGTCATCCAGCAGGCCATCGAGCCGGTGCGCGCACTCGCGTCGGCTCTGTTCCACATAATCGGCAATTTGCGTATCCGGGGTCTGTGAAAAGATACCGTAACGCAGAAAGTTCTCTCCGTAGGCATCCCATACACTGGCCACGTGCAAGGTGGCGTCTTCAGATACCGCCATCAGTACCGCGTAATCCAACACACAACGATTTAGTTCTCGCTGCACTCGTCCGCTATCGCGCAGATCCTCATCACTGTCCGCAACATCAACAGTGGCCATAATCTGCATGAAGGGGGTTTTTGCTTCGGGGCGCAACAACAACACCGGGCAAGGGCATTTTCTTAACAGGTGCATGTCATCGCTGCTGGGGCGATGCGTATCCCATTCGTTGGCGTCGCTGCACTTTACGACCAAATCATGACCATCGCGCAGTACTTTTTGTATGAGACGTAAAAACCGCGTGCCTTCCTCAACCACAATATCCGCATCTTCATCGGGCAGATACGCCTCGCGCCATGTTTCCAGATCATTTCGGCGCCGTGCTTGCACCTGCTCCATCAACGCCCGCAACACATCAGGCTTCTGCATCAGGGCAAAGCCCGCCGCTGGCTTGTCGATCACCGACATCAGCGTCACCGTGGCCTGATTGGTCTGAATCAGCGTTTTGACTTGCTGCAGTACGGTGCTCGCGGTTGCTTTATGATCCAACACGCATAGAATATTTTTGAATCGTTGCATGGCTTTAGCCTCCATTTTTCACTCTTCGACAAGGCGTGAATGCATTATGATCCCCGTCCGTTCCATGACCGCCCCCCACCTCAACCTTTTTACCACCAAAACGAGTTGGCGACATGCCCTTTGCGCACTCGCCGTAGCAGCCCTCACGCTGACCGGTCAGCCCGCATGGGCACAAAGCCATGCCGTGGTGCTGCAATATCACCACGTGAGCCACAACACCCCTGCTTCAACCAGTATTCCACCCGAGCAATTTATCAAACACCTCGACTGGCTGGCCGACAAGGGCTTCAGCATACGGCCTTTGCCCGAGATCGTGCGCACGCTGCGCAACGGCCAAGGCTTCGACCATGATCGTGTGGCAGCCCTGAGCTTTGATGACGCGAATCGCTCTTTGTGCGACACCGCTTGGCCCGAACTACAACGACGCAATCTGCCTTTTACCGTGTTCATCAATACCGAAGCGGTGGAACAGGCACATACCTTCCAGTGCAGCTGGGAGCAATTGGCCCAGATGTACCAAAGCGGCCTCATGACACCGGCCAACCACACGCACACCCACCTGCACATGATCAGCGCCGACGATCTCAACTCACCTGCGTGGCTGGCACGCATGCGTGCCGAGATAGAACGGGCACAAGAGCTGATCGCCAGCAAGGTTGGCGCCGCCTCCAAACTATTCGCCTACCCCTATGGCGAATACAACCGTGCGCTGGCGCAACTTGTTCATCGCATGGGCTATATCGGCTTCGGCCAGCACTCTGGAGCACTGGGCCCGCACAGCGATTTTACTGGCCTGCCACGCTTTCCGGCTTCGGGCCAGTTTGCGTCACTTGAATCCCTCAGTACCAAGTTGCTCAGCGTGCCGTTCCCGGCCCGCTTTGTGCCCCAGAGCGATAACCCGATTTCTGCCCACAGTGATAACAATCCACCGGTTTTGCACATTGAAGCCGATACACCAAACACGCTCTCGGGCATCAACTGCTTTAATGCCCAAGGCGAGCCACTGACCATCACGCGCAGCCCAAACCGCCTCGCCGTGCAGGCAGCGGCCACGCTGTCTCCGGGCCGCCACCGCTACACCTGTACCCGCGCCAGTGAACAGCAGGGGCGTTTTCACTGGCTCTCGTTCCAATGGCTGGTGGAATGATTACCAGCATTGCTTCAGCGCCTGCCAGGCTTCTTCGGCACTGTCAACGATGTGGAACAGCTCGAGATCTTCATCGGCGACCGCCCCCTGCTCCGCGAGAAACTCAAAATCAATGAGTCGTCGCCAATAGTCGCTTCCGATCAGAATGACCGGTATGGCCTTGACCTTGCCGGTTTGAATCAGCGTAAGCGTTTCGAACAGTTCGTCGAGCGTACCATAGCCTCCCGGGCACGCCACCAGAGCCTGCGCCCGAATCAGAAAATGCATTTTTCGCAGGGCAAAATAGTGGAACTGAAAACATAAATCAGGCGTGATCCAGGGGTTTGGCTGCTGCTCAAAGGGCAGCACAATATTAAAACCAATGGTTTTGCCTCCCGCCTCTGCTGCGCCACGATTGGCGGCTTCCATGATGCCCGGCCCACCGCCCGTCACCACGACATATTCATTACCGCCCAACGACAGCGAATGTTCGGTGATGCGCCGCGCCAGTTCTCGCGCCGCATCGTAAAAGCGACTGTTGGCCAGGATGTTCCTGGCACGCTCACGCTGTCGTGTCAGCCGCGGGTCATTCGGCTGGTCTGCCAGCGCCTGTTCCGCCTGAGCCAATGAACGTTCGGCGCGATCGCGCTCCGGGAAGCGCGCGCCACCGAATATTACTACCGTCGACACAATGTCGTGCTCATTCAGCGTCAGCTCCGGCTTCAACCACTCCATTTGCAAACGCACCGAACGCAGTTCGTCCCGCATCATAAATATCTCGTCGATGTAGGCGAGACGGTAGGGAGCACTGGCAGCCTGCTGCCCCTTGCTTTGGTGCGCATCTTCCTTGGCAGATACCAGTACTTTCTCGTGCTCTGGCGGTTGTTTCATCACCACTCCTCAGGCTAAAACGAGATGGTTTCGTGACTGCGTGGGATGTGAGCCTGCCACCCGCGCTCTGCCGCCGCGGCCTGCAGGGCCTGTTTGGCGCCATCCTCGCCATGCACCAAGTACACGCGTGGGCGCTGCGTGGTAAAGGCATCGAGCCAATTCAATAACTGACGCTGACCGGCGTGGGCCGAAAAACCACCCATCGTATGAATCTGGGCACGCACGGCGATCTCTTCGCCCCACATTTTGAAATGACTGGCACCATCCACCAGCGCTCTGCCCGGGGTGCCCATTGCCTGATACCCCACAAACACCACATGAGACTGTTGCCGCCAGAGGTTATGCTTGAGGTGATGCCGAATGCGCCCGCCATTGCACATCCCACTCCCGGCAATGATGATGGCGCCTTTTTCAATCCGGTTAAGGGCCATGGATTCCTCGGTGTGGACCGAATAACGCAAGGGAGGCAAAAAACTGTGCAGACTTTTGCGCTTGCTGGTTCCCAGCACAGCGCGATCCTCGGCGTTATACACATCTTGATACCGATGGTAGATTTCGGTCACCGCGATGGCCATGGGGCTGTCCAGATAGACCGCCTGATGGCGCAGTTTGCCCGCCTGATACAGCTCACCCAAACGAAAGATGATCTCCTGAGTACGACCCACTGCAAAGGAGGGGATCAGTATATTGCCCCCGTTCTTCGATGCGGCTTCAATCACGTCTTCAAACTCTTTCAGGGTATCTTCCATGGAACGGTGATCGCGATCGCCATAGGTCGATTCAAGCAGCAGCACATCGGCCGCGTCTAAAGTTTCCGGGTCGCGCAAAAGTGCCGCACAGGCGTTACCCAAATCGCCTGAAAACACCAGTTTTTTCTCTTCACCCTGTTCATGAATACTCACCTCGACAATAGCCGAACCGAGTATATGGCCGGCGTCCAAGAATCGTACCGAAACATTTTCGGCAACGCTTAAACTCTGGTGGTAGTCCATGCCCTGGCAATATTGGAGCGTTGCCTCGACATCCTCCAAACCATAGAGCGGCGAGATCTCTTCTTTACCTGCCCGGCGCCGCTTTTTGTTTTCCCACTCCGCATCGCGCTCTTGCAGGGCCGCTGCGTCTTTCAGCAAGACTTCAATAAGGTCGCAGGTAGGCCAGGTCATAAAAATCGGGCAGTCAAGCCCTTCGCGCACCAGCAGCGGCAAACGCCCGGAATGGTCAAGGTGGGCGTGAGACAGTACCACGGCATCAAGGCTATCTACTTTGAAAGGCAAAGGTTCCAGATTTCCCGCCTCCTCTTCTTTGCGCCCCTGGAACAGGCCACAATCCAGCAGCACTCGGGCGTGTGCCGTTTCCAGCAAATAACAGGAGCCTGTGACGCCTTCGATCGCGCCGTAAAAAGTTAAAGAAGCCATCAT
>JBFHUL010000132.1:0-5331 GCA_041590075.1 Oleiphilaceae bacterium | reverse complement strand
GGCAAAGATCAGGTTGATCAATTGCTGCAACACCCCGATATTAGCGCTACGTCGTTTGTGGGATCCGTGCCCGTGGCCAAGCATGTGTATCAGACCGCCACCCAGCACTTTAAACGCGCCCAGTGCTTTGCCGGCGCGAAAAACCATATGGTGGTGATGCCCGATGCCGACAAAGATACCGTTATGAACGCCTTAGTGGGGGCTACGGTGGGAGCAGCCGGCCAACGCTGTATGGCGATCAGTGTGATCGTGTTTGTGGGGGATACCATTCAATGGGCAGACGATCTGAAAGACCGGCTTGCCCAAATACGGCCCGGTGTGTGGAACGACCCCGAAGCCGCTTACGGCCCACTGATCAGCCAGAGCGCTCGCGAACGGGTGGCCAAACTGATTCAGTCGGGTATCGATCAGGGGGCGACCTGCATGCTCGACGGGCGCAACTGCAGAGTGGCGGGGTACCCCGACGGAAACTGGATGGGGCCCACGCTGTTTCGTGATGTGACCACAAAGATGGATATTTACAAAGAAGAAATCTTTGGCCCGGTGGTCGCCTGCATGCATAGCGATTCGTTCGACGACGCGCTGGCGCTTGTTAATAATAGCCCCTATGGCAATGGCACCTCGATCTTCACCACCTCGGGCGTCACTGCGAGGCGTTATCAACATGAGGTATCGGTAGGCCAGGTAGGCATTAATATTCCGATTCCGGTTCCCCTGCCCTTCTTTTCGTTTACCGGCTGGAAAGGCTCCTTCATGGGCGACTTGCATGCCTACGGCAAACAGGCCGTACGCTTTTATACCGAAACCAAAACCGTCACCGCCAGCTGGAAAGCCGGTAAATCGAACGGCCCAAACATGAGTATTCAACTGAAGTAGCCCATCACACTGGAAACAAACATGCATTTTGAACTCAGCGAAGAACAACTGGCTTTTCAACATACGGCGCGGCGCTTTGCCAAAGAGCAACTCGCCCCGCACGCGAAAGAGTGGGACGCCAAATCTGAATTTCCGGTACAGGTGTTTGAGGAAGCGGCCAAACTGGGCTTTATGGCGCTGTATATACCCGAACAATATGGCGGCATTGGACTCAAGCGACTGGACAGCGCCTTGATTATGGAAGAACTCGCGCGGGGCTGCACGTCTACCGCTGCGTTTATCAGCATTCACAACATGGCGTTCAACATGCTGGCAAAATATGGCCAGCAGGCTTTCGTACAACAATGGTGTGATGATTTATCCGCAGGCCGAAAGCTGGCCTCTTACTGTCTCACCGAACCCGGCTCCGGATCAGATGCGGCTTCACTGACGACCCGCGCCGACAAACAGGGCGGCAGTTATGTCGTGAATGGCGCCAAGGCATTTATCTCGGGTGCCGGCGCCACCGACCTGCTGGTGACCATGGTCCGCACCGGCGACAAAGGACCTAAAGGCATCAGCTGTCTCGCCATTCCTGCCGATGCTGCTGGTGTGTCCTATGGAAAGAAAGAAGAAAAACTGGGCTGGAACAGCCAACCCACCCGCATTATCAACTTTGAAAACGTGCGCGTGCCTGCGGAAAATCTGCTCGCTGAAGAAGGCGAAGGATTCAAACTGGCGATGGAAGGGCTCGATGGCGGTCGCATCAATATTGCCGCCTGTTCAACCGGCACCGCCGCGGCGAGCCTCGAACTTGCCACCCGTTACGTCAAAGAGCGCAAGCAGTTCAATCATTCATTGAGTGAATTCCAAACCACGCAATTCAAATTGGCCGACATGCTCACCGAGCTCGTGGCGGCAAGACAGATGATACGCCTCGCCGCCGCCAAACTGGATGCCAACGACGCTGAAAAAACAGCATTCTGTGCCATGGCGAAACGTTTCGCGACCGATATTGGCTTTCGCATCTGCGATGAAGCGCTACAGTTACATGGGGGCTACGGCTATATTCGTGAATACCCCATCGAAAGGCACTTCCGTGACACTCGCGTACATCGCATACTTGAGGGAACCAATGAAATCATGCGTTTAATCATTGCGCGACGTTTACTCAGTGACGAAAATCTGCAGCTCATTGATTAATCAGTGCCAGAAATCTCCACCCCACATCGAGGTTAATTATGCCAAGCACCTCCGACATGATCCGCTTCAGCGTCGATAAACACGTTGCGACCATTACCATTTGTCATCCTCCAGCCAACACCTGGAACCTCGACAACCTGTCGGGTTTAAAAGCGATTGTTGAAGCCCTGAATCAAATGCCCGAAGTGTCGGCCCTTGTGATTCATGGTGAAGGCGAAAAGTTTTTTTCTGCCGGGGCCGACCTCAAACAATTTGCCAGCGGTGACAAAGCGCTCGCCAAAGAAGTCGCCGAACGCTTTGGTGAAGCTTTTGAAACACTCGCAGGCTTTCACGGTGTAGCCATCGCGGCAGTAAACGGCTACGCGATGGGCGGAGGCCTGGAGTGTGCGCTCGCCTGCGACCTGCGCATAGTAGAAGAACAAGCCCAGCTGGCGCTTCCGGAAGCTACCGTGGGCTTACTGCCCTGCGCCGGCGGCACACAGCGTCTCGCTTGGCTCGTTGGCGAAGCCTGGGCGTCACGCATGATTCTCTGCGGCGAACGTATCAGCGCGAACACCGCACACGAGATCGGTCTCGCTCAGGAAATCGTACCCAGTGGCACTGCGCTGGCCAGAGCTAGCGAGCTTGCCCAACAGGTGGCACGCCAAAGCCCCGACGCAGTCCGAGCCTGTAAACGCCTGCTCACCCAGGCGCGGGAATCGGCCATCTCGACAGGACTCGCTGCAGAAAGGGATGAATTTGTTCGCCTTATTGGCGGCGCCAACCAGCTGGAAGGCACCAACGCTTTCCTGGAAAAGCGACAAGCCGAATGGCAGCTCTGATACACCCCACACACCGGCGCAACGAAACAGGAACTCGACATGCCCAGCAGTAGCAGTGACGACAAAGCGGTGCTCACCCAGGAACTTGATGCCCGCGAGGGGCGCATTGGCATCATTACGCTGAATGCCCCCAAAACGCTCAACAGCCTCACCCTCGAAATGGTCGAGACAATCACGACCCAGCTCACAGCCTGGCAAGCCGATAAGGATATCGCGCTGGTGATCATCAAGGGCACGGGCGACAAAGCCTTTTGCGCGGGTGGTGATGTACAACAACTCTATCATTCGGCGGTATCACAGCCCGGTGGCCCCTGCGACTATGCCGAAGCCTTTTTTCTGCATGAATATGCACTGGATTACCTGATTCATCGCTACACCAAGCCCGTCATTTGCCTCGCTCACGGCATTGTCATGGGCGGTGGTTTAGGACTGATGGCAGGCGCCCGGTTTCGCGTCGCGACAGAGACCACCCGCATCGCCATGCCCGAAATAACCATTGGCCTGTTCCCAGATGTTGGAGGCACCTGGTTTCTCAACAAAATGCCTCGCGGGCTGGGAACTTTCTTTGCTTTAACCGGCGCCCACCTCAACGCTGCAGATGCACAGTACACAGAGCTCGCCACACATGTCCTGCCCCAGGAATGCCTCACAGAATTGCCCGACATTCTGCTGAGCCAAAGCTACCAGCCCGAACCCGAAAATAACGCGCAGCTCATCAATGAAGTGCTGACTCAGCTCGCCTTCCAGAATAAAGCGCTGCAGCGTCGGGTGGGGAGTGAAATCCACCCTGTCCTCCATGACCTGGAACAGGCATGTCAACGCACATCATTAGGTGAAATGCGAGCGGCATTCGCCCATCTGGCAGATCAAAGCCCATGGCTGAAAAAAGCAGTTGAGACGATGCAGGCAGGCTCACCGATGTCGGCATTGATCATTTACGAGCAGCTCAAACGTCACCGCTACAGCTCGCTGCGAAAGGTATTCCTCAGTGAATACCAGCTTGCCACCAACGTGGTGCGCTATCCCGAATTTACCGAAGGCGTAAGGGCCTTATTGATCGACAAAGACAAACAACCTCAATGGCGCTACCCACACTTTAGTGCCGTGCCAGCGTCTTTGCTCGAATCCTTTTTCAGCGCACCCTGGGAAACAAATCCGCTGGAAGCGCTGATTCAAACCTAGAAAAACAACAACATCGCCTCAGGAGCAAGGTTATGGCAAAAATTGCATTTATTGGCTTAGGCAACATGGGGGCCCCCATGGCCCGTAATCTGGTGAAGGCAATGCACGAAGTAAGCGTATTCGATCTGGTGCCCGAGCTCGTCACCCATCTGGTCGAGGCAGGCGCCACCGCCGCCAGCTCTGCCCAGGAGGCATGCCAAAAAGCAGACGCAGTGATTACCATGCTACCGGCGGGAAAACACGTCGCGGGTATCTATCTGGGGCACGAGGGCTTACTGGCCCAATTGGACCCAGGCAAAACCGTGGTCATCGATTGCTCCACCATCGATGCCGAAACCGCTCGCGAAGTGCATAAAGCCGCCGAGAATCTCGGCATCGACATGGTCGACGCACCGGTCTCAGGCGGCGTTGCCGCCGCAGAAGCCGGCACACTCACCTTCATGTGTGGTGGGCCGGAGCACGCTTTCGAACGAGCCAAAGCGGTTCTGTCCGACATGGGCAAGAATATCTTTCATGCGGGGCCCAGCGGCGCGGGGCAAGTCGCCAAAATGTGCAATAACATGCTGCTGGCCATTCATATGATCGGTACGGGCGAAGCGTTAACACTGGGCGAAAAAAACGGTCTGGATGCCAAGACCCTCTCAGACATTATGCTGGCCAGTTCAGGCAAAAACTGGAGCCTGGAAAAATATAATCCCTATCCTGGCGTTATGCCCCACGCCCCCGCTTCGAACAACTACCAGCCGGGATTCATGGTCGACCTGATGACGAAGGACCTCAGCCTCGCAATTGAAAACGCCATCGCACACCATGCCTCCACGCCACTCGGCACCCTGGCATTGCGCATGTATGAAGAAAAACAGGCCGCAGGCGACGGCAAGCGCGACTTCTCCAGCATTATCGAATCCTTGTCTTGATGTTGTTGAGGCTGTTGAGATTGTTGAGGTTGCCGCTCGAAGTGATTTGCAGTTTTCGCGAAGACGCTACTGGGGAGACGGGACGCATTGAGGCGCCTGGTTGATCGGAGGTCTGGGATTTAACGGCAGGTACTCAAAGTAACTCAGCAGAACATTCCTGCAATGGATGCGGGTTCTACAATGATTGCAGCAAAGTACTAGGCCTCGCCCAGAAAGCGGCGCCCTCTTTACCCCGCATAGCAAAAGGCCAGCTTATCCAGCTGGCCCAACACTTTGCTTAATCGGCATAGCGCGCTTTTTATCTGCGCCTTTCTATGCCCGTTTTATCATTAAGCTTTCTTTGCTTTGCGCGT
>JBFHUL010000131.1:0-5679 GCA_041590075.1 Oleiphilaceae bacterium | reverse complement strand
GTGATTTCGCAAGAAAACCTGAAACGCGGTATCGACATTGTGGAAGCCGCGATTGCTGAAGTGTGTGCAGCGGAAAAAGAAATTCCCGAAAGCAGCGACTACTTCGACGATTACCTCAAAGCAGCCAGCTAGGCAGCCAATTGCGCCCTTCGCGGGGCGCTCGTTGAACCCCTAATCTCGTATCACTTTGAGGTCATTATGATTGTAAGAACACTTCAGGACGCAAAAAACAGCGACCGGCGCATCACTTCACCCGACGGAAACTGGGAAAGTGTGCGCATGCTGCTGAAAAACGACAAGATGGGATTTTCTTTCCATATCACCACCATCTTTAAAGGCGCCGATTTCCGCATGCACTACCAGAATCATCTCGAATCGGTGTACTGCATGAGCGGTCGGGGAGAGATTGAGAATCTGGAAGACGGAAAAACCCACCCCATCGAAGCGGGCACGCTGTACATACTTGATCAGCACGACCGTCATATTTTGCGTGCTTTCGAAGACATGCAGATGGCGTGCGTGTTTAATCCGCCACTGAACGGCACCGAAGTGCACAACAAAGACGGCGCCTACGAACTGGAAGCTGCCGCCGTGGCGGAGCAGTAAGCAAAACCACAATAAGATTATGCACTACCGTTCGTCCAGCGATTATCAAGGCCAAAGCCTGAAAGCCCGCGACCTGCAGGAAGTGCGCGATATTGTTCAATTACGTATCAATTATCTCTTGGTACTGATTGAAGAGAACGCGCGCGCTGAAGCCGCGGAAGCAGGCCTTGAGCCTTACGCCAACATGTTCCGGCGCCGCGGCACACAGAAGGTGGAACACCACGTGATTCACCTTGCCGAACGCGAACTGACGCAACTCACACGCACCTTGATCTGGCTGGATTCGGAGCGCGCCGGGCTGTGTATCGCGTGCTCGGCGGCAATTCCCCTCAAGCGCATCAAGGCAACGCCAACGAACCGTTTGTGCGACGACTGCACCCAATTACAAACCGGAGAAATCCAACAATGAATCAGCATACCGTGGAAAAAATCGGTGGCACCTCCATGAGCGACTACCAAGCCGTTCGTGACAACATCATTCTGCATCCCGCCAAGGAAAGTGATGCGGCGAATGAATCCTTGTATCAGCGCATCTTTGTGGTGTCTGCCTATGGCGGCATCACCAATATGTTGCTGGAACATAAGAAATCCGGCAAGCAAGGCGTGTACGGCCTGTTTGCAAACAGCATCGATAATGAAAGCTGGCGCGACATGCTGCAGCGGGTACGCGAGAAGATGTACGCCATCAATGCTGAGCTTTTCGGCGAAGGGGAACTGCTCGAAGACGCAAACCAGTTCATCAGCCTCCGCCTTGATGATGCGGAATCCTGTCTGAGCGATTTGCAGCGCTTGTGCCGACATGGACATTTTGCGCTCGATACGCACCTCAACTCTGTGCGTGAAATGCTCGCCTGCATTGGCGAGGCGCACAGCGCCCGCAATATGGCGCAACTGCTACAGCGCGATGGCGTGCAAGCCAGTTTTATCGACCTGACCGGCTGGCGCAGCGAGCAGCACATGTCGCTCGACGAACGCATCAAGCAGGCGTTTTGTGGCATCGACCTAGACAAAACCCTGCCCATCGTTACCGGCTATGCACACAGTGAAACCGGCTTGATGTCTACCTTCGATCGTGGCTACAGTGAAATGACCTTCAGCCGCATCGCCGTGCTGACTCAGGCAGAAGAAGCCATTATCCACAAAGAGTTTCACCTGAGCAGCGCCGATCCGCGCCTGGTGGGCGAAGAAAATGCCGTACCGATCGGACGCACCAATTACGATGTGGCCGACCAACTCGCCAATCTGGGCATGGAAGCCATTCACCCCAAGGCAGCCAAGGGATTGCGTCAGCAAGAGATTCCTCTTCGGGTGCGGAACACCTTTGAACCGGAGCACCGCGGCACACTGATCACGGGCGATTACGTGAGTGATTCGCCCTGCGTGGAAATTATTGCCGGCAAACAGGGCGTCTATGCGCTGGAGTTTTTTGATCAGGATATGGCTGGCAAGATCAACGACTTTGATACCGACATACTGGCCATTCTGTCTCGTTTCAAGGTTAACTTTATCGCCAAAGATGTGAATGCCAATACGATCACGCATTACCTGAACACCAGCCTCAAGACCATCCGTCGCATTCGCGCCGCCCTTGAGGAACGCTACCCGGATGCCGAATTGAATCAGCGCAAGGTCGCCATCGTCTCGGCGATTGGCAGCGACATGCAGGTACCCGGCATTCTGGCTAAAACAGTGGGTGCATTGGCCAACGCGAACATTAGCGTTTTAGCGATCCACCAGAGCATGCGTCAGGTAGATATGCAGTTCATCATCGACGAAGACGACTATGAAGCAGCAGTGCAGAGCCTGCACGCGTGTCTGGTTGAAGTACATGACCACGGGCGCGCCATATGTCTCGCTTCGTAACGCGATTCAGCGCAGCCCTCTTGGGCTGCCTGATGTATTTCAGTCAGACTGTGGCCCTCGGCACAGAAGTCGAAGGGCAATCCACAGCAGACACCGCCGCCATCCAAGCTGCCAAAGAGCATGTTGACACCCTTGAAGAGCCGCTCTACAACCCCTTTGTAGAGCGCTATGTGCTCGACGAACTCAAACAGCTGCGTAAAGAAATGGCAGAACAGAAAGTTGACCTGACGCAACAAATGCTGGACCGCGAACACAACTCCGTGGATCGCGCGGTCACCTATGCCACCGATACCGTTACGTATTTTTTCTACCTGATTGCGGGCGCCACATCCATTCTGGTCCTGGTCGGGTGGACCTCCATTCGTGACATCAAGGAACGCGTGCATTCCCTGGCAGACGAAGAAATATCGAAACTGGTCAGAGAATACGAAGATCGCCTGCAAAGCATTGAACAACAGCTCAATCAGAAGACCCGGCACATCGAAGAAAACCGGGAGGAAATTGAGTTGACGCAAGAGGTGCAATCGCTTTGGTTACGCGCCGCACAGGATAACAATCCGACCAGCAAAATCGAGATCTATGATGAGATCCTGAAACTGCGCAAGGACGACTGCGAAGCACTCACCTACAAAGCCGATGCGGTGCTGGAACTGGGCGAACCCCAATGGGCAGCCAATCTGTGTCTGCAAGCGCTCCAGATTGATCCGAACAATGGGCATGCCTTTTACCAGTTAGGCTGTGCCTACGCATCGATGAATTACTTCGAGGAAGCGCTTCGCTATCTTGAGCAGGCGCTGCAACATCGTGACAGCTATCGCGACGACATGATGGCCGATCCCGCCCTGCATGCTCTGCGAGAACACAAGGGGTTTACCAAACTGGTTGGAATCGATGACACCACAACGGATGCAGCCTGAAACTACCCTGCTATTGCGAGCGAGGTGCTGTGCCAACCGGGCACCGTAATGTCCTCTAGGCGCTAACGCGATTCAACAGGAAGTCATGATATTCCTGGCGCAAACCGGTTTTGAGCAGCTTACCGGTTGCGGTGTGAGGCAATGCATCAACAAATACCACCGCATCGGGCAGCCACCATTTAGCGACCTTGTCACCCAGGTAGGCCAGCACAGCACTTTCATCGACCGCTACGCCCTCCTTGACCACCGCGAGTAACAGAGGGCGTTCATCCCATTTCTTGTGCGCCACACCGATCACACAGCATTCCTGTAATGCCGGATGCCCCACCGCCGCGTTCTCAAGATCAATCGATGATATCCATTCACCGCCCGACTTGATCACATCTTTGGCGCGGTCGACCAGACACAGGTAATTATCGGGATCGATCGTTGCCACATCGCCGGTATCAAACCAGCCATCCTGAAAAGACGAGCGCTCATCACTCCGATAATAAGACGCCGCAATCCATGGCCCGCGTACCAGCAAATGCCCAAAGGCTTTTCCATCGCGCGGCAGCTCCGTGCCCGCATCATCAACTATCTTCATTTCAACGCCATAAACAGGTCGCCCCTGTTTTTGTTGCAGGGCATAACGTTCCTGCTTGGGCATGGCGGCCATGTCTTTAGTCATGCTATTCACCGTACCAATCGGCGACATTTCGGTCATGCCCCAGGCGTGAATCAAAAACGCATCATGGTCTTCATCAAAACGCTGAATCATAGAAAGGGGCGCCGCAGATCCCCCCACGACCACATTTTTTACCGAAGTGAGCGTCCGACCGATTTCATCCATATGATTGAGCAGCATCAGCCACACGGTGGGCACCCCTAACAGCAGATCCGGCTGTTCGGCATCAATCATCTCCCATAACGAAGCACCATCCATCCCTGGGCCGGGCAATACCATCTTTGCGCCGGTCATGGCGCAGGCAAAAGGCGTACCCCAGGCGTTCACATGAAACATTGGCACCACCGGCAAGACACAGCTCTGACTGTCGATGCCCAGGGCGTCACCGGCAACACTTGCCATAGCATGAATCACGGTGGAACGGTGGCTGTAGAGTACACCCTTGGGATTACCCGTGGTCCCCGAGGTATAACAGAGAAACGCTGCGCTGCGTTCGTCCAGTTCCGGCCAGATAAATGACGCATCCATCTCGCGCAACAGGGCTTCGTAGCAATACAGATTCTGCAATGGGGTGTCTGGCATGTGGGGTTCATCGCAAAGCACCACGAAGCGCATTCCAGGCGGCAATTCAGGCGCGAGCGCTTCGACCAGAGGCACAAAACTCAAGTCGACAAACAGCACACTGTCTTCGGCATGCGTGATGATGTAGCGCAGCTGATCTGGAAACAAGCGCGGATTAATCGTATGCACAACGGCACCCATGCCAGCACCGCCAAAGTAAATTTCAAAATGGCGATGCGTATTCCAGGCTAGGGTTGCGATGCGATCGCCGGGAACAATGCCTAGTTGCTGCAGCGCATTGGCCAAACGTTGTGCACGCGCGCCGCATTCCGCAATTGTGCTCCGGTGTATATCGCCTTCGCACCTGCGACTGATAATTTCACTGCGTGGATGGGTGGCGAGCGCATGTTCAAGAATGCCGGACACCAGCAAGGGCCGGTCCATCATGTTGCCGTTCATAGGGGATCACCTGTTATCTTTATTCTGGGAGTAAACGCATGCCCATCTTGGGCACAGCGGCCAGTGAATGCAAGCCCTGAAGCCTCGCCTTAGGCCGCCTTTTGGGAGGGGATGTCGATACCTTGCTGTTTCAGCCAATTCAAAATGTGCTGCTTCACAAGGGGCAACGCCGAACCACCGATGGTCCAGTGACACACGCCGGGGAGTTCAATCAAACGCGCTCTACCGCGATACAGTTCGGCAATTTTACGCTGCTGCTGAATCGGTGTAATCCGATCCTGCTGACCTCCCAGCATAAGAATAGGGCAATCGACAAGATCGGCCGCCATTCGGGTCGGTGGTCGACGAAACAAGAACCACATGGCGATCTGAAACGACGCTCTGCCCGATTCGTAGGTCACCTCACGCGCGATGTCGTGTTGTGTGCCCTGCGACTGGGTATTGGCAATGCCATAACGGATATTTGGCAAACCGATCTGGGTCAGTTTCTTCCACATGGGAAACAGGAATAGATTGCGGCCAAAGGTACGCATGACACTCCATGCCCACGCATTGATACCCGCAGGCGCGGCTGAAGAAACCAGCACAAGCGCTTCAATCGTAGTG
>JBFHUL010000130.1:0-5973 GCA_041590075.1 Oleiphilaceae bacterium | reverse complement strand
TGATCGCCTTGCCCTGCTTGGCGCCGCCCACCTTCTCCACCGCACCGGCGGTGGTGCGGGTGAACTCGTCGATGTTCTGGCGGGTCCCCGGGCCCACGGAGCGGGAAGAGACGGTGGCGATGATCTCGCCATACTCTACCGGCTGCACGCGGCTCACTGCGGCGACCATCGGGATGGTGGCCTGGCCTCCGCAGGTCACCATGTTGACGTTCAGCTCCAGGTTCTGCGCATGGGCGGCCAGGTTCACTGGCGGCACGCAGTAGGGGCCGATGGCGGCGGGGGTCAGGTCCACCATGATCACCCCCAGCTCGTTCAGCTTGCGACTGTTCTCGGCATGCACGTAGGCGGAGGTGGCATCGAAGGCGATGCGGATATCATCTTCCACTACATGCTTGAGGATGCCGTCGACGCCCTCGGCGCAGGTCTTGATGCCCATCTCGCGGGCGCGCTTGAGGCCTTCGGAGGCCGGGTCGATGCCGACCATCCACACCGGCTCGATCCACTCGGAGCGCTTCATCTTCATCAGCAGGTCGGTGCCGATGTTGCCGGGGCCGATGATCACGGCTTTCAGTTTATTTGCCATAGTCTTTTCACCCATTAGATAATGCTGATAACACTCTCGTGTACCTCAGCGGCATACAGCCGTTGCTCATATTCAGCGCGCAATTCCAACATCCGGCGCTGATTGAGATTACCCTTGTCAGTTACCTCACCCAGCTCCAAGGAGGGCGGGGTTTCGAGTATCAGTGCTCGACATACTTTTTGTGCTGATCCCTTGGCATTCTTCGCCATCACGACCAGCTCATTTTCCAGGGCACTGCGCACAGCCGGGTTTGCCATCAATTCACTACCCGACAACTTGCCATCAGGATCGCCCGCTAAACGCCGCATTCCTGGCCCAGGCACTAACATCAAACCGAGGTAATCCTGGTCATGCCCGGTGACGACAGCATCAAGTACCAGGTCACCCAGATACTTGTGAACGTTGTTTCGAATACTCGCAACGCAAACCCAGGTGCCGCTACTGAGTTTGAAATCCTCAGAAACACGCCCATCAAAGACGATTCCCTTAGATGGGTCCTCCGGGTCTTCCAATCGTCCGGCATCACCAATTCGATAGAATCCCTTTTCGTCAAAGGACTTGGCCGTGGTCTCCGGGTCGTGCAGATATTCGTTGAACACATTGGGGCCTTTAATGCGCATCTCCAGTTTGGAGCCATTAGGCACAAAACGGATTTGCACACCGGGGAACGGCACCCCGATATTCCCTGCGCGCTCCAGGCGCCAGTGCACATTAGTATTCGCCGGCGCAGTTTCGGTGGCACCCCACTCAGTAGTGAAGAACACGTCATTGCCGGTATCGGCGCACATATGCTTCAGCTCGTTCCATATAGGCCCTGGCAACGCCGCCGCGGCATAAAACAGCATTTGCACATTGGAGAAGAAGCTCTGCTTTAACTCTTCATCCTCCCGGAGGTACCCCAACAGTACTTCGTAGCCCTTGGGTACGTTGAAGTAGAGATTGGGTTTGATCTCCTTAAGATTGCGCACGCTCTGCTCGATCAGCCCCGGAAGCGGCTTGCCATTATCGATGTAAAGAGTTCCGCCATTGCGCAGCACAAGATTAAAGTTGTGATTGCTCCCAAAGGTGTGACTCCAGGGCAACCAGTCAAGCACTCGGGGTTTATCGATTTCGAGGAAGGGGTAGTACTGGGCAACCATCTGCTGGTTCGAACACATCATACGCTGCGTGTTCACAACGACTTTGGGCACGCCAGTAGATCCGGATGTCAGCATGTACTTGGCATGACTATCGGGCGTTAGCGCATTAAAACGCGCCACAACCTCGGACGTAGGTGTGGTATCCATCAGCTGCTGGAATGGCAAAACCCCATCGCACTCCAGATGATTACGCGAGGCAATGAACGTCTCTACGCCTTCGCAGGCTGCAAAGGGTTTAGCAAACTGTAGGGCATCGTCCGCGTACACGGCACAAGGGCGTAAACGTGTAATGATTGAATGCAGCTTCTCATGCGATTTGGCGACCAGGGAGTACGCCACGGAGACCGCGGTGACCGGAATGCCGATGTGCATCGCTGCCATCATCATCAATGCGTGGTCGACTGAGTTACCTGAGAGAATAACCAAAGGACCACGATCAGCGAGGCCTAAATCCAGCATCCCTTGGGCAATGCGGTGAACCGAGTTTCGAAACTCACGGTAACCCAAGGCCCTCCAGCCCTCACCTACACGCTCACCGACAAAGATTTGATCACCACGCTCCTCGGCCCATTTTTCAAGCCAATCACCGACACAACGGTCATAAGGTAATAACGGAGTTTTGGATTCCAGAATAAATGAACCATCAGGTTCGTAGCTAGCTGTCGTCAAGGTAGCCGGCAGCGAAGCAAAAATATGTTCACCCATAACAAAACCCTTCTTTTTTTACTAATGGGTTTGACGTATCAGCGCGCTGTCAGCAACAGGCGCTCGAGTCCTGCGAAATCAAAAGCGATCTCTGCATCTGGTGTAATTGGCACCATAGGCGCCATCGCACCAGAGAGCACGATTTGCCCCCGCTTGATCGGCACCTCCAGCTCATAAAGTTTTTTCACCAACCAGTGGGTCGCGTATAAAGGATTACCGAGGCAAGCCTTACCTACACCTTTTATCTCGCCCTGCGGGGCACCTGAAATGGTCAATGCTAAATCCGCAAAATCAACACCTCTTGGGCTGAATGTCTTAGCGCCGACCATGTAACGCGCTGATGAGGCATTGTCCGCGACGGTATCAACGATTTTGATCTTCCAGTCACGAACAACAGAATCAACGATTTCAATAACCGGGAAGAAGAAGTCGATTTCAGCCTGCAACTCCATCAACGTGAGGTCCGGGCGATCAATATCGTTTTTGAAGACAACGCCGATTTCACCCTCGGCTTTCGGTGCTATCAATTGGCTGCACTCCAGCACCTCACCTTGGCGCAGCTCCATATCAGCGAACAGAACGCCATAATCAGGCTGCCCCACACCTAACTGCTCCTGCACCGCCTTGGAGGTTAGGCCGATTTTGTAGCCGACCACACGACCACCCTCAGCGATACGCTGAGCGTTTACCCTTTTCTGGATTGCATAAGCATCATCCATATCAAAATTAGGGTACTCGCTGGAGATGGGATCGATTGCGCAGGCCTCAGCTCTTGCTTTTATTATGCGCTGCGCGACAGCATTGAACTCTGCGTTAGACATTTAGAGATACCTTTCCGCCAACTGATTCATGTTTTGCAACGCGGTCGTAAATTCAGCATGTATGTCATCAACAATCGAGACACACTCCTGAACCTGCTTGATCACACCGACACCTTGCCCTGCCGACCAGACATCTTTCCAAGCCTTGTTCGCAGTTGAGATATCGCCGGAGAAGTCGATCGGCTTCGCTGCAGCTTCGCCATCCGGAGAGATGCCGCATTTTTCCAGACTGGCGCGCATCCAGTTAGCCAACACACCACTCACCGCTTTAGTCTCGATGACGTCCTCCATCTGGGAACTGACCAGCATCGATTTGTACTCATCAGCAGCGAAGCTCTCCTTAGCAGAGATAAAGCGTGTACCAGAAACCACAAAATCAGCGCCTGCCGCCAACATAGCCGCCACATCACTGCCGCGTGAGACACAGCCTGCAACGCCCAACGGGCCATCCCAAAACTCACGCACTTCCGCAATGAATGCCAACGGGTTATAGCGCCCTGTATGGCCACCTGCACCCTGGGTAACCAGGATCAAACCGTCAACACCGGCAGCAATTGACTTCTTCGCCATTCCTGGCGTGATGACATCAGCAAATACCTGACCACCATAGCTCTTGACCGCATCCATCACTCGCGCAGGCGAGCCCAACGCGGTGGATACGATCGAAGGCTGATACTTGCGCACCAGTTCGATCTCACGGTCGAAGCGATCGTAGGTAGAATGAACGATCATATTGAAAAGCCAGGGTAGATTTTCCTCACCTAGCTCTGCGTGAATCTTACTCATCCACTCGTCCAGTGTTTCGACGCTACGCGCGTTGGCCGCTGGCAGACTACCCACCACTCCGGCGCGCGCGCTGGCAATCACCAACTCCGGCGAAGACACCAGGAACATAGGCGCCACCAACAGCGGCAATCGTATCGTCTCAAATATGCTCATTATTCTTATGCTCCTTTAATTCCTATCGGGCTACCCAACCACCATCGCTGTGGATCACACAGCCGGTCGTCATCGGCGATTGCTCGCCGGAGGCCAATACAACATAGAATGCGGTATGGTCTTGCGGGGCAGCGATTCGCTTAAGCGGCACCGCATTAGCGGCGTTTTCGCTGAACCCATTGATGTGATTTAGCGGCTGCGCACGGTCAGAAACACCTTCTACGGACTTCATTTCGGTATCAGTCGCACCTGGCGACACCCCGTTCACCCGAACGTCCGGGGCCATTTCATACGCTAGCTGTTTGATAAGCCCGACGACCGCATGCTTGGCTGTCACATAGAGAATGCCACCGCCACCGGGATAAAAGCCGGAATTGGATACGGTCAGGATGATCGCCCCCTTGTTCCGCTTCAGCTCCGCCATGGCAGCACGCACCCCGTTCATGTAGCCCAGCACGTTAACGTGAAAGAGTTTGTCGAAACTCTCGGCCAATTGCTGAGATTCCAACTTGCGCAAGGGTACGAAGTAGTCGAACAAGGCGGCATTACCTACGAAAATATCGAGCTTGCCAAAGGCAGTGACCGTTTCGGTCACCGCCCTGACATTATCTTCGTAGCATGCCACATCCCCATGAACAGTGATCAGCTGGTCTGGATAGGACTGCTGGAGCGTCTCAAGTTTCGACTGATTAATGTCGAATACCGCCACCCGGGCACCCTCCAGGATATAACGCTCAACCACTGCGCGTCCGATACCATCCGCACCCCCAGACACCAGCGCCACTTTCGATTTAAGCATGCTCATGAACGCCTCACAGGAAGGTGTTTATGTTCTTGCAAGACAGCATCGCATTCGGGATCAAGATCAGACGCTTCTTGATCTTGAACTCGCTGCCCTGTTGAATAATCACATCCGTACGGCGACCGTAGATTACATACTCCTCATCAAGCCCCCGACTGCGCACACTCTGAAACACCGAGTGAACCAGATATTCACTATCTGTCTCGCCATAATACACCTCAACATTCGACACCAGGTGTACGTTACGAGTGCCGGGATTTTCAGCCCACGCGGAAGGCTGTTTGAAGCGAGATACACGTCGCGACAAGTCACGCAGCCCATCATCGAAAAAGGCCATGTGATCGGCGGCATAGAAACCGTGCTCAAGCAGGTTTTCACGGCGGCGGTTCTCAATCCCCGGCATCCAGTAATGCACATCCTCATGCATTAGAGACAGCCACTCATCCCAACGCTCTTCGTCGAGAAGCCGGTACTCGTAATTCAGAAAGCTCGAGATCTTATAATGCTGTTCCAGCGATACGGGGCGTAGTTCAACCTGAGCTTCATTCTGAGTTGTCATGGTTATTCAGCCTCCGCTTTGCCAACATTACGATTCGGTAATTCAGACCAGCTCTTCGCATTCAGATGATCAAACCACTGCTGGTAGTAGGCACGCGAATTCGCCTCGTTCAACTGCCCCTTAAACACGTTACCCGGCAGATCCGTTTCACGCTGCAGAGTATTCATACCCAAACCTATGTAGAGATCCTGTGCCGCGGTGACGCGACCTTTCGCGGTCTTGGTGCAGTACTCCCAGTTCTCACCGTCATCCATTTCAAAGACACCGGTAGGAGAGAAGGTCATCATTGCACCCTTACGCCATTTCTCCTTGATATCCTCAGGTGCGCTCTTGTTAACGACGACCCAAGTGAACAGTTCAATCTTGTTCGGACCACGCGGCTGCCAGACACGTACGGTGTTTTGGCCCGCCAGGAAAGAGAAGTT
>JBFHUL010000129.1:0-6282 GCA_041590075.1 Oleiphilaceae bacterium | reverse complement strand
CCGCATCGGGAGCGTCGGCAGGCCACCACCAGTAAGATAAAAAAAGCGCCAGCAAAGCCAGCGCGAGGGTCACAGATCTACGCATGAGAAAGCATTCTGAAAGGCAATGTTATTGTTATATACAGCTGCATTCAGTGTGCGGGGATGCACCGCAGCAGGCGAGGAAAAGTCGGACAATTTGGGCAGAATTTAGGGCAAAGTCGGACAATTTGACCCGCATTGCATAGAAAGGCACCCGCTTAACGGGGCGGTAAAGCCGTCATGCTGCACCGGGCGACATGAAGGCTTTACCCGATATTAACTTAATGCTGCATCGCCACCGTCAAGGTTTGGCGTGCATGAAGGTGGGCGTAAACATTAGTGTCGGTTGCCAACGGGCTCACCTGCCAATGCCCTTCTGGCAATGCGCCACGATCGGCCAGCTTACCTTCCACCAGTTTCTGCACGGCGGGCCAGTCAACTTTACCGTTCTGTTTAAGACTTTCCTGTTCGGCGGGGCTCAGGTCTACGGTGCTACCGGAGGGTAAGTAGATCGTGCCGTTGGAAAAGTCGACTGCAAAGGCGATGACGCCCGGAATGAAGAAAAGAAACAGGCCCACGGCATCCAGTAAGGCAACGCCGATATCGATACGGCCACCCACCTGCCCTTTACGTTCAGGATACAGAATGGTGCCACAGGCACTGATGTTTACCAGAAAAATCGCTGCAACAATCCAGGACAACACTGACTTCATGGTCACCTCCTATTTCTTTGTGAAACACTAGTTTAGGAGAAATTTTTATCGTCTGCCCGGCTTAACCAATAATTGTATGGCCTTAATACAGTCAATCTGGCCGGCGGGAATAAGAAAGCACGGAACGGCTTTCATGCCGTTCCGCAAAGCGTGGGCTAGTTGATTTTTTCCAACTTGGCGCGCTCTTCTTCAGGAATCGTATCAATCGTCACGACTTTCAGGTCTTTACTCTCTGCGGTGGCGACTGTTTGATCCAGAGTGGTCATATGTGACTCAGGCAATTTCCACATCGCACCGGTCATAGGGTCGACAATCAGTAGCCCAATGAGCCCACCAAATACGATGTTGCCGATGTACCAACCATCCATCGAACTGGAAATCTCAACTTGTTTTTGGGAGTAACCGTCTTTACTAAAACTCAGCGTGTAGGAGGCGCTGGAGAAAAATCCGTCACCACTTTTCAGGGTGACAGTAGAGGGCGTTGTGCCGGAGTGAATTTGCTGGCCTTTATCATTAGTGATCACAAACTCTGCACCCACCGGTACTGTATTGATCGCGACGGGATACGAACTGTCGCTCACGATAGAAGCACACCCGGAGGTCAAGAGTACGGTGCCAAGTACGGCACCTGAAAACAACTTTTTCATTCCAAATCCTTGATTAGTATAGTTTTTAAACACGTGCGACCTTCCCCTTATTCAGGCGAAGCAGACTTGCGCATGCTGGGAGTGGATACTGCTGTAAAACTACGAGAGGGGTATTGGCTAAAACAGGCGTTTGTTGCAATTCCGTTTGACGCAGGGCTTACACGACAGCTACCTAGTCGCGGGTGAATAATAAGCAACATTGCGCACAAAGAAAAGGCAGGAGTGAAGTGGCTCACTGAAGTAGGAACCACTTCTCAAACCGAACGAACAGGTTTCGACAGTGCCTTTACACCACCGTCAATACGGACCGTGGCAGGGCCCGTGTATTCCTGCTTTTATTCGGCGAGACAGGCTACTACGGCTTTGGCCACGGCCGCGGCACTGGCCGGGTTCTGGCCGGTAATCACACGCCCATCCTCAATCACTAACTCTTGCCAGGGCTGCCCCTTGGTATAGCGTTTGGCGCTGCGCGCCAATCGCTCCTCAAGCAGATAGGGAATGTTATCGATCGTACCGAAATCCACCTCTTCTTCACGAGTGAATCCGGTGACCTCTTTGCTTTCCAGTAGCGTCGCACCATTACTCAGCTTAATGGGCAGCAGGCCCGCCGGACCGTGGCACACCGCCGCCAACACGCCACCCTGCTCGTAATGCCGGGCAGCCAATTGGGCGGCTTCTTCGTTCTCGGCGAGATCCGACAACAGGCCGAAACCACCGGGGTAAAACACCGCTGCGTAGGTGTCAATCTGAATATCGCTGAGCTTTTTGGTGTCTTGCAAAACCGCCTGCAGGGCAGGCTTTTCGAGCATCGCCTGATTCACCGGATCATCCTCGATATCCATGCCGTACAGGGGCGCCGGGCCGCCTTTAATCGATGCGATATCGTAGCCAAAGCCTGCCGATTCAAACTCATGCAGGGCATGGGTCAATTCCGGCGCAAAAGTGCCGTTGTCTTCTTGTGTTGTGCCAAGTTTTGAATGATTGGTCACGATAACGAGTATCTTCTTCATGCTATTTCTCTCCCCCCGCCTCTAGCTTATAAGAGGCGATCATCGGGTATATTTAAGGTGTGGTGGTGCGTGCTACGCCCTGCACAGGACGCAGCCAACAGCGCAATCAATGCGACGTCAGAACGACACGGTGCCACGAATCGGATAGTCGTTTTCGCGAATAAAGGCAATGCCGTTTACCAGCATGTCGAGGTCGGGCCGCGCAAAGGGCGCATTGGAAAGCTCCACGATTTGCACCGTGCCGGCATCATTGATCACGAATACCGCGGGCTCTGGGAAATCATGATCGGTTTCCTGCGCATTGCGGGGCTCGGAAATATACACGCCCAAGCGCTGCATCAACGCCTCGTTCATCCCGCCATACAGCGGCACAGAAATATCCATCTCCTCTGCAAAGGCCTGGAGCTGTGCCGGGGAATCGGCACACACGGCCACCGCATCGGTTTTCAATTCGGCAAGCTTGGCCAGGAGCCCATCGAGCTGGTTGAGGTATTTTTTGCAGATCGGGCAATGCTGGCCTCGGTACACCACAATCATGCGCCATTCGGCGTCGCCCTGGGGCTGACTGATATCCACCGCCTCGCCGTGCACATTTTGCACGAGACATTCAGGAAACCGGGCTCCGGCACTAAGTTTTGGACTTGTCATCACTTCCTCCTTGCTGCGTGTGCGAACATTCGGAATGTATGTACTCACTAGGCCTTGGGGCACACCGCGTTTTTTCAAGGCACATCACGCTGCCTTGCTGAGAACGTGCGCCCTTAACAGTTCTGCCAACGCACCTAAACAGTTTGGCCGACAGGCGCTATTGGCGGCTAGTCTTCGCGTGCCCTATTTAATGAGTATGAAGGAGTTCTACGTGCCGCAATCAGAATTGGTTTGCTTTAATGGTGAACCCATCCCGGGATAGCGCTTGTGGCTTTTTTGCCAACACGCTCTGGTGCAAACGTACAACCTGCGGTCGCACAGCGGTGATGGCAAAAAAGCCATGGCACATGCGGCCATCGCATCGCTTTGACACATTCAAGAACCCAGGCACCTAGTTGCGGCCGTAGACTCTGGGACGGGTATAGCGGAAAAAACCGAGATCTTCCTCTTCACGCTTGATGGTCACTGCCTCGTGGGCGAAGTATTTTTCGCGCAGTGCATCCAGCTCGGATGCAGAGGGCTGCCCTCCCGCACGGGCCTCCAGCTCGCGGCGTTCCGCCATATAGGCGTAGCCATTCTGCCAGCGTGCTTCACGCTGCTGATCCTGCTCCGCAAGCTGCGCTACCGAGGTTTCATCAAAGCCCATTTGACGCCGAATCGTGTTGATCTGGGTTTGACGCGCTTGAGGCGCAAGACTCTCAAGCTCCCGCTGTACCGAGTCAAAACCGAAAAAGACTTGAGCCATCACCCCTTTGGTATCGAGCACTGCCTCCTGTGGTGAGCCCGCCAGCCCCTCTTCAAATGCGGTTTTCAGTACAAAGATGCGTTCGTTCATAGTGGTATCGTAGGCCGTGTTGAGCAGCTGTACGGTACGCTGCACCGCCGCCTTGCGTTCAGCCTGCGCGCTGAGTTCGTCGGACCAGATACGCTCGGCGTCGGCACCAAACAGGGCACGGCGTTTGGCCCAAATTTCCCCCTGCTGGGAGAGCAGGTCCATATCGTTCAGGGCCACCATATTATCGAGTAGCCATGCATCATAGTGATCCATCAAGGCAATGTTGCGCAGTATTTCCTCCGCCAGCGAAGGAAATGCCGCATGAATAATGCGCGCAAACAGTTGCTCCCCCTGCATGGGAAACTGCGTCAGCAAGCCATCGCGCATGTCCTTCAAACTCACCTGAAAGGCGATATCGTGAATACGCTCTGCAAACTCTGTTTGCAGGCGCCGCGTCAGTTCGTTGACCAATTGCTCAGCTTCGGTAATCGGAGGTGCTTGTGGCACCGCGGGCGCCTTGGCATCTCTGCGGGCAGCCAGCATTTCAGGATCCGGGAGTGTTACGGAATCAGATGAGTGAGGGCTAACGATTGACGTGTGTGTCGCCGGACCGGATGTACCGGTAAGCCAAGTAGTGATTAAGGTGGTGAACAGAATGAGGGCCAGAATAATCAGCCCTGTGCGTGAGAAAACAGCATTCATGGCAATACGCTTTTATTATTGTTGGTTGGCAAAATGTACCCATAGTCGCAAGGCAGGGCAAGCACCGGAAATGCCTGCCCTGCCGAACGTCGCACTTACAGCAGTGGCTGCAACACGGGCCAAATCATCTGCGCCAGTTTGAGCGAACCGCTGGGGGTGGGGTGTATATCGTCGCTCTCTACGTCGGAGGCAGGGATCTGTCCTCGCGGATCAACAAAAGTACAATTCGCCGTGGTGGACACGTCACAGGCATAGCCCAGATAAGCATCACCATACTGCAGGGCCTGATACAAATTGGCATTGCTGCGTGGCAGCTCGTAGTAGCCCAGCCAGATCACGTTGTCGACGCCCTCGGCATCCATTTGGTTCAACAGATTCACCGCTTCGACGTATTGATCCTCAATCAGGCCCAGACACGCACGCGTAATATTCCAGCGCCACCAGTGCGTGCGACAACCATAGGGATCAAAAATCATCGCAGGAATCAGAATATCGTTACCGCCACCGTCCATGACGATGGTTTCGATATTGGCATCAGTCGCTTTGGCATCGGCATACTGCCCCTTCACCGAGCGGGCGAAGGCGCCACCCGCCAGTTCTGCACCGCTTTGAGTGTAGTTGCGGAAGGTCTGACCCGCCCAGGCTTCCAGATTGGCTTGAATCTGTCCGTTAAGATCAAAAATGGAATCACCCAGAGTAATGATTTCGTTGCGGTCCGCGCTCTCAACATAGGGGTTACCGGTACAACCCACTACACTGATGGCCACCAAACCGGCCGCCGCCAGTTTCAGCAGCCGCTGACCGCTGCGGCCAAGACTCAGAAGTGATTTCGTCAGGTGTTGTTTCATGTTTTATTCTCCAACTGTTATTTTTGTTGACGTGGAATACACACCCTAACGCATTTCCTCACCGTCGTACTCGCCAGATACGCACAGGATGCAGCGAAACGGGCAGACCCGGAACCCTGAACAAGGCGATCAGGCACCTCCGAGCACTCGGCGGAGCCAAGCTTGCGTGTCGCACCGAAACAAAATAGGAATATTGTTCATTAAATTTGAATTTCTGCGCACCAAATAATGTACAACTGTATGCTGAATCGTTAGGATCAGCATAACGCACGACAGACCGTATCGCGCATACCCCGCTTGCCTGGGGGCGCGCAGCATGCCAGATAAGGCATTACTCATTGGCCTGCGTGCTCCGTGTTCCACAGTGCTGATTAGAACAAGAACATGCTGGACGAGATTTATTTGCGCCTGCTGGTGGAGTTGCTGCCGGCCAATCTGAAGCTCAATTCCTGGGAAACAAGCCGCCTGCTTGAACAGAGCCATCATGATGAAGATGCTGGGCGCATGTACGCGGAGTTGATTCAGCAACTGTATCACCACGATCCGGATTCCAATATCGGCCTGCGATTTGGCCAGCATCTTCATCCGGCGACGCTGTGCGATTTCTCGCGCGCGCTCATGACCTCGCCGGATTTCCACACCGTGGTCAACCTGATTAGCCGTTACCACTATGTGCACAGTGCCAGTTACTTCCCCAGCATTCATATCGACGACGACACGCTTTCCATCGCCCTGACCTACCCCTTCAAACCCCAGGTTTCGCTTTCGCAGCGCCGCTTTTGTGCCGAAGGCGTCTTCTCTTACATCGTTAACGCCCTGCGTGAAACGATTGCCGCCAATATTCAGCCAGAGCGAATTTGCTTCGATTTCGAACAACCTCGTTACGCACAGGAATACGGGCGCCACTTTGCCTGCGAT
>JBFHUL010000128.1:0-6314 GCA_041590075.1 Oleiphilaceae bacterium | reverse complement strand
CAGCTCTCAAGAGATTGACTTTACCTGGAAGAACTCGATTGACGCTTTGCGGCCTTACAAACTTTTGATAACCGACGGATACAGCTACTCGCCACAAATTGATGCCTACATTGCAGATAGTGCGGCTCAAGTAAAAATACTTAAAGGAAACGATGCCACCATCAGGGGGTTTAAAATGTTGGCCCGTCATAGGGCTCACCTATTTCTGGAAGACGCGGGGTTGTATCGTTTCATGCTGAATGAAGGTGAAGTAAAGCCGGCGATCAATCAAGGCTGTTTGTCGACAAAAACAACTGGATATCTTGCTCTAAGCCCAACTAACGCCGCGCGCTCCCTGCTCATAGCCGATGCATACGACAAAGGCTTTGTAGTCTTGCGCACCACCGGGCGACTGCAAGCAATTCTGGATAAGTACAACATTGAGAACACATTCGGCTCCACACAGGATTGATTAAGGACTGTTACTTTGAGCTTGAATTGACTCGACTTAATAAAAATATCCTGCTCGCACGTCACCGATAAGCTTTACGTTGTCGCCCGACATTGCACGATCTTCTCCGGCATTGGCGCTTCACAACCGGCGCCTCAAGCGTAGCTACGATGCGTTCATTCTTGACGTCGCTGCAGCCAAGTGCCTGTATTGCGTCGTCGCAAGCGCTCAGCTTTCGCGCACGCCTCAGAATCTCCTGTGCAAACTACTACAAACTACTGAGTAAGCCTACGCTCTTACGCATGGATCAAGTCAGGCTACACAAACAAGTTCCCCCCCTTTTTTCTACCCCTCCCACCCTAAAGCGCCGCGCCCTAAAAAGTTTCGGCTACACTTCAGTAACGCACTTTTATTATTATTTTGGACAAACGCGCAGTGTTACTGAAAACCATCATCAAACCCTTCTACCGGCTTATGAATCGCCTGGGGTATTCCCGCAAGTTCGGGGTAATCATGGTGTTGTTCGCTGTGCCGCTTCTGGTGTTGCTCGCGCAGTTTTATATCAATGCAAGTTCGGAAATTCGGCAAGCCCGCGTGCACAGCGAGGGTGTCGACGCAATTATTCGCGTGCATTCACTGATTGCTCAGCTGGAAAAATGGCGGGACATCACCATTTTGAATTTTGTTGCGTCCGATACCGAGCTGAGCACCCTACAAGCGAACGCGACTCAGGCCTTACAAAGGCAAATAAGCGAAACCAGAACCTTCTTGCAGAAGACAAACGGTTATCAGGACATCCGCTTTTTGGATACGCTTAGCGAAGGTGTCAAAGACCCGTTTATTGCACCGGGCATGGAAGGCATTACGATTGAGCTCGTGTTCGACAACGTCCACGATTACGTTGAGCAGGCCTACAACTGGCAACGGCAGCTCGCCACCGCTTACGGACTTCTGGGTATTGCAGATCATTCCACCTTCGGAATAATGAATCTGGTGCTGTACGATGTTGGCGATACCTATGAGGCACTCGGCCGCGCCCGGGTGTTCGGTTCGTTCTACCTGTACACCGGATTTATTGATTCAAGTGGCACCTATGTCATCGATAAAACTTTTTCGCACTTGGAAAAAGAGACGGAAAAAATTCAGGATAAACTGGTCGCTTTGCTTGCGCTTGATACCTCGCAAAAACGCAGCCCGGAATCCTTCCTGAACCCGCTCCATGGCGCGCTTGAAATTCTTGATGAACAGCTGATTCAAGTCACAACACTTAAGTCACCCTGGCGAAGCTACTTTGAAAAGACCGGTGCGTTACGCGATCTGGCCCGCGCCATCGAGGAAGGCACCTTATACAAGGCATCGAGCCATATCCGTGCGGAGCTACAACATCGAAGACAGGAAATGCTGGTGTTTCAGTTGTTAACCCTGACCCTAACCCTTCTGGTTCTGCTGCTTTACACCGGTTTTTATTACTCCGTGAAGAATACCATTACCCAGTTGGTGAACGCCGCAGAAGCGGTCGCTTCGGGCGACCTTGACCGCACCATGCGCACACAAACCCATGATGAGCTTTCTCTGCTGGGCAATGCCTTGAATAACATGCGCGAACAACTAAAGGCGCGACAGGTGCACCTGCACCAAAAAAGCATAACGGACACCCTGACCGGCCTAAATAATCGCGGCTATTTTGATCAGGTACTCCGTGCTGAAATCAACCGGGCAATGCGTAGTCACCACCCCATCGGACTGCTATTGATCGATATCGATCACTTTAAATCCATTAATGATGACCACGGACATCAGGCCGGAGATGAATGCCTGCGCTACATGGGGCGGATACTCAAGCAGGTTGCGAAACGAGAGAGCGACACCGTTGCCCGCTATGGGGGCGAGGAATTTGCCATTATCCTTCCTGATTCTTCGGCTCAGGACTGTCTTGCCGTCGCCGAAACCATCAGGAAGCGCGTGGAACAAACCGAGGTCGTTCACGGTGACACCGTGATCAATTTAACCGTGAGCTGTGGCATTGCGAGCCAGATCCCCGTGGGTACGGGTGCGATGAGCGAATTGATTCAGGGTGCCGATGAGGCCCTGTATGAGGCAAAGCGAGCCGGACGCAACCGCTCCGTTTTTCAAGCCTTCTCGGAACGTACAACAACGCATGGTTAACCTTCCCTCTTTTTTTGCCACGTCTTCAAAGGGTGCTCTGTTATTGCGCAGCGTAGCCAGCTGGTGTCTGTGCGGCCTAGTGTCAAGCGTGTGTGTTGTACCTTCTTCGCAGGCACGTGTTTCCGAAGACCTGGCGCATAAACTGGGGGCAGAACTCACGCCTTTGGGTGCGGTACGGGCAGGAAGCGAGGATGGCCGGATTCCGCCCTGGACGGGAGGCATTACGCAGCCGCCTGAAGGCTATAAGAAGGAAGATTTTCTGCCTGACCCCTTCGAACAGGAAGCGCCGGTTGCCGTGATTGATGCCGCTAATGCTTCCCAATATGCCTCTCTATTGAGTAACGGCCACAAAGCGCTGCTGACTAAATATCCGCAAAGCTTTCGCATTGAACTTTTCGACAGTCATCGCACCCATGCTGCCCCCGACTGGCTATACGAAAACACCCGCAAAAACGCGACGCAAACCATGCTGAGCGACGACGGTTCCGGGATCATAAATGCTCTTGGAGGTGTGCCCTTTCCGATACCCAATAACGGCCTCGAACTCATCTGGAACCATATCACCCGCTGGCGCGGGATCTGGTTGCGACGCGATGAAGCCGAAGCGGTGGTGTATCCGGACGGCGCTCGCAAACTGGTCGTCGCCGATCTGGACATCATGTTCAATTACTACAAGCCTCGTTCAAATCCGAATGAGCACGATAATATCCTGCTGTACTACAAATCGCTGGTAAAAAGTCCGGCACGACTCGCAGGCGGCGCATTTCTGCTTATCGACCCCATCAACCAGAGCCTGCAACCCCGCCAAGCCTGGGGCTACAACGCCGGACAGCGCCGGGTGCGGCGTCTGCCTCATGCGGCTCATGACAGTGCCGCCCTACTGTCTGAAAGTACGCGCACCATGGACGATACCGACATGTTCAATGGCTCACCGGAACGCTTCGACTGGAAGATTGTCGGCAAGCGCCAATTGATCGTGCCTTACAACTGTAATCGCCTGGGCCTCCCAGCGCTGGATTACGACGATATTCTCTGGCCCTTTCACTTGAACCCCGCGCACATTCGCCATGAAGTGCACCGTGTTTGGGTACTCGAAGCCACACTGAAACCGGATGCACGACATATTTACGCGCGGCGCGTGTTTTACATAGATGAAGACAGTTGGGCGATTATGATTGCAGAAAATTATGATCACGAAGGTCAGCTCTGGCGCGTGGGCATCAGCCATAGCTGGGCCATTGCTCAGGCGCGCGGTGTGATGCCTGTGGTAGACGTTTATCACGACCTGAAATCCGACCGATACAATGCCAAAGGCATGCAAAATCACGCGAAAGGCCCCGGCATCATTCTGGAAGAAGTACGCTCCGCCGAGCACTATACCCCCGCCGCATTACGCAAGCTTGGCCACCGCTAAGCAATCGAACTGCAACGTTGGTGGATCTGGTTCCGGCCTCGATTCGGGCGCCTCATTGAAAGATGTAAGCCTCCCCGCTTACTCGCACACATTTCTCACACCAGCGCTGCACGCTATTCGAAGGGTGCGAATGCCACACGTCTTCGCCACCATCTCCCTTTCCACACACTCGCCGTAACACGTGAAGCACGCCGCATTATCAAAAATCGCTTCTTGACCCACAATCTATACACTGTAAAGTTGCTACTCGTTTTTAAGTGAATCACCACAGCGCTTTCAGGTGCTGTCACCGGGTAAACCATGAACATCGAGATCATTGGCGGCGGGCCGGCAGGACTGTACCTTGCCTGCAGCATCAAGCAGCTTAACCCACGTGCCTGCGTCACCATCCATGAAGCCCGACACGCGTCGGTGCATGCCAGGGGCCTGGGCTACACACTGCAACACCTGGGCATTCAGCTGTTGCGCCGTCTCGACCCTGACTTTATGGCCGGGCTGTTTCCGGGAGGCGCTCCCATTGTGATTCGCGAAGCGCTGGTGAAGACCGATGCAATGGCACGCACTGTGCCGTTTTCAACCGGCGTAAGTGTGGCACGCGATACCCTGATTCACTATTTGACAGAGCGGGCAAGTGCGCTTGGGGTGACGATCATGCACCGCCACGCGCAGCGCCAGGACATTACCAACCTGGCCCGCGAGAGTGATCTGGTGATTGGTGCCGATGGCGTGAATAGCGCGGTGAGAGCACGCTACGGTCGGCGCTTTGGCGCACGCACTCAGGCGCTGAACATGCACTATTCGTGGTTCATCAATGAAAGCGAGCAGGAACGCACCGAAGCCTGCTTTTATGCCTTTCGTGCCCACGAAGGCGTGGTGATGCTTACCTCATACCCGCTATCGCACACTAAACAGATAACCATCGTGGAGATGAGCGAGACTTGCCTGAACACGGGGCAGTTTCGCGACAAGGACCCTGCGCAGGCAGCGCCCTATCTAAATCGGGTATTCAGCACCAATGGTGACCATATGGGGCTGCGTTCCGCAGGCCTGCCCTGGTATCGTTTTCAAACCAATTCGGTGGACCGCTTTCATTACCGCAACACCGCTTTGGTGGGCGATGCCGCCATGGCCTTTCATTACAGCGCAGGCCAGGGTGTAACCAATGCCTTCACGATGGCCTATACCCTGGCCAGCTGCCTGCAGCGCAACAGCACGATTACCGAGGCTCTGCAACACTATTCCACTGCCAGCAGGCTGGCGCTGCGCGACGCCGAGAAGAAAATGCAAGCGCGCGCCGAATGGCTGGAACGGATCGACCGCCACTTTGCTCAGGCACCGGAGGAACAACTGCTCGATCTGTTTCTGCAGCAACAGGAGGTCGCCGAGTGGGAATCTTCAGCGAAGTAATGGCAAGCAACACCAGCCCGCGATGGGCAGCCAGGAGCCGCATGCACGTTTATTGTGAACAGACAGCGCGATGACCACAAAAAAATACCACCACGGCGATCTAAAAAACGCGCTGATTCAGGCGGCTATCTCACTCCTCCACAAGGAGGGCGCTGATGCGCTGTCGTTGCGGTCGGTCGCGGCCGCGGCAGGGGTTTCACACATGGCCCCTTACGCACACTTCAAGAACAAAAAACAGCTCCTGCAGAGCGTGGCGGCCTGGGGTTTTACCGCCCTGGCCAATAAAATGGAGCGCGATGCCCGCGAGAGCAGCCCACGCGAACATCCCGCGCTGTCTTACGGCAGCACCTACATCAGCTTCGCACTGGAACATACTGCGCTTTACCGCCTGATGCTGGGGCAACTCGATACGGCCGGCAAGCGCAACAGCCAAAAGGAAAGCAGCGACATCGATCGCAATACCAAAGGCAAAGACGCGGCCTCGACGCTGGAAGAAAGCGCCCAACGCCCCTTCGCGCTGCTGCAGGCGGCCTTCGCCAACAACATCACCGATCCCGAACAAGTGCGCGCCCAGGCTTTGGGAGCCTGGTCGCTGGTGCACGGTATGGCGGCACTGCTGATAGAAGGCCACTTTCGCATACCCGATTCGATGTCGGTGCGTGATTTTCTTGCCAGTGCAGTGATTCGCGCGCCCTAAGCTCACCCCTGTGCGGGCCATGATCGCGCCCTGCAATGCCCTGCAATGCCAGGCTAGGTTAGGGAAATAGCCTGTTGGCAGGCATCCCAGAGCGAAGCAGAGTAAGCACCTGAAATCTTGAAGCGATGGCCCCCAATAAGGGAGTGTGGTGCCTCCGCGCTGCGGCACCACTATTTTATGTGAAAGATAGGCGCGCTTTG
>JBFHUL010000127.1:0-6315 GCA_041590075.1 Oleiphilaceae bacterium | reverse complement strand
TCCGAGGGCTGGTTCTGAGACTGCTGCGACAGGCATTGAGCGAGTTCCTGCTCGGTCAGTGCGCCGATGCGTACCAGTATTTCCCCCAGTTTCAGATCGTCTTCCGGCAGCGATGCAATCAGCGCCAGATAATCGGCGAGCGCGGAATCGGGGGGCAGTATGCGCACCTCACACAGATCTTTTATGCAATCAAACACGCCCGCGAGCGTGGCTTTGTCTACGTGGCCCTTAAAGTTGATCTCGATGCCAAACAGACATTTGGTGGGCGGTAGTGCGCTGAGGTGTACCGGAATACCCTGATCGATAAACGCCAGATCTTCAATACTGCCCAACTGTTCGAGATAGCGAATGAAGGGTTCGGGGTCAAAACCGCTGTCGAACAGGTCCGGATGAAAGCGCAGTGAAATATGCCAATTGTCGCGAGAGGGCTGCGGCGCCAATGCGCTACGGGTATGGGGGTGTTCGGCGTCGGTTTCGCCGCCGCAGTGTGCCAGCGACTCAAGCCGCTTGATCAAGGCCATTTGCCGCTCACTGAGCTGGACGCAATCCTGATCATGAATCGTGTCGACCAGCATGCTAAGTTGATCCACGCATTGAAAGCACAGCTGCAGCGCATTTGCGTCGAGTGAAATATCACCGTCGCGCACTTGCATGAGCAGGTCTTCGAATACATGGGAAAAGTACACGAGATGATCGAGATCAAGCATGCCGGCCGATCCCTTGAAGGTGTGGATGGCGCGAAACAGTTCATTGATCGCTTCCGCGTCACGCGTGTCGTGGTCGAGTGCCTCCAGCGATTTTTCGGAGCGTGCCAGTAGCTCTGCGGCTTCTTCTATAAAGCCTTCGAGCAGCGCGGTGTTCTGATCCATTGCGGTCATGAAGTGCCTCGGATTGCAGGGTTCAACACACGGTGTTCTTTCAGAGCGTCAAACAGGCGATACAGGGCAAACATGTCGCTCACCGATTCCGACAGGGAGGCTACTCGGAACGGAATGTGGTGCTCGACGCAATGCTTTTTGATTGCGAGCAGCCATTGGGTAACGGCGCTATCAAGGGTTTCACAGGCCAGGGTGTCCAGCATCACATGGGTAACCTGATCGATCTGTTCCATCAGCGTGCTGTGTGCGGCTTCCAGATGGCCCGTGTGGCATGTTTCCTCAAGAGTGATGCAAAGCTTCCCGGCGTCCGTTTTGATCTCGATACTCACGTTTCTTCCTCAGGCTAAAAATTGTTGGGCATGTGCAGTGCATGTTGCGTCGTTGAAGCGCGAATTTCTGAACATGCCGGTATGCATCCCTGTAGCGCGGGATGGCTTATGTGCTGGTGAGTAATGATGCGGCGCAGCGGGGTTTTTGGCTGTAGGGGGATTCGGAATCCGCTATCGGGAAATTCCTGATACGTATCGGGGGATACCTTCATACCCCAAATGAGGGGCGCTTGTTTCGCGCGGAGGGTTTTAGAATTGCGGCGACCACACTACCAATAAAGATAAAAAAGGAAGCCTTCCATGTTGCACACGACGAGCATGCGTCATGCATGTATCGGCTTGTTGGCCCTTGGGCTGATCGGCTGCATCGAGAAAGAAACCATCGCGGTTATTGGCGATGCCGAAAACATACTCACCACCTCCGACGGGCAGTTGCTGGTAAGTGGCGGCGACAATATCTACCGGGTCTACCCGGACTCCGCCAATAACGGGCCCGATCCGCTGTTCCCGGGGAACGCGCGGCTTGGGCAATACGCCTGTAACTTTACCGGCATCGCACAGCGGGAGCACTGGGTGTTCACATCCTGCGTTCAGCGCAGGTTCCTGTTCTTTACCGATCACCACCTGCTGGTGGCCGACCTGCGCGAAGATCAACCGGTATTCGAGGTGATCACTCCGTTAACCGGCATGGATCCCTACGATGCGATTGGATTGCCTAATGGCCTGGCCTTTGCACCCGACGGAGCCCTGCTGGTGGCTGATTATGATCTGGTATACAAGTCGGGCATTGCGCGTGTTGAACTGGATTTCAGTGGCACTCGGCCGCAGGTGACGAGTGTTGAAAAACACTTTGTTGATCCGCTGACGCACGGGCTGAATGCCGTGAACGGCATTCGTGTGGCCGGGGATTATTTATATCTTTCGGACGTGAACAGCGTGAAGCGTTTACGCTTCGATGCAAGCGCAGGGGTGCCTGCGTCGGTGCCCGATGGCCGGGGAGGGATGCGCCCCAATATCACCACGATGTGGTCGGGGGGATTGGCCATCGTGGACGACATTATGCCCTTGTGTGATGGGCTCGCCTTCACCTCCTATCTCAGCGGCAGCGTGCATTATGTCGCGCGCTACACCGATGACGCCGGCGAAGAATATTTTCCACAGCTTTATGCCTCGCCTCCATTTGCGTTTGATTCGCCCAGCGCGTTGGCCATGGGTCAGATTCCAGGTGTTTTTGATGGCGACTCCCTGTTGGTCACCGAAAAAGGCCTGTTGGGCGACCTGCGCTCCGGCAAGGGCAATCGTCTCTCCCGCGCGTCACTTTCGCTGGATTTGAACGATCCGCAGCTGTGTGAGGACATCCAGCGGATGGCCGAGGATGCGGTGGCGGGATAACTTGCCCAGTGTGACGGATTGCTGCGCACGTCTTGCCGACTTGCGATAGTCTTCTGTGCTTACGCAGTGATCAACTTGCCTATGAAACGACGCGAACATCAGCATATTCAGTTTATATACCGTGCTGCCCAATCCGGCCGGGAGGCTCTGCGTTTGGCGCTGGGCCAGGTACTTGGCGGGCAACGAGTGGAAGAGGCGAACCTACAGGCGGAGAGCGCTCAACGGCGCTCGCGACAGGACATGCCCGAAGCGATGAACGACAGCTTGCTGCCCCGCGTGCAGGGTGGATGGGTGCAGCATTCTGAGCGTTTGCAGGTGATGCTCGACGAGGCAAGTCTTGTGGTGAGCTTCCCCAGTGCCAGAGCGGCCAGCCAGTGCGCGGCCATGCCGGAGTTTCAACGTTTGCTGCCGCACATTTGCCAGGCCTATGCACTGGCCAAACAGGTCGAACGCAAACAGCAGTATTTTTGGTGGAGCCAGACGCTGGTCGCGCAGCTACCCATGCCTGTGTGGATATTTGATACCAACATGACTGCGGTGGTGGAGAATCGTGCGGCGAGCACCTGGGCGCGCAAATACCAGGCCACACAGTGTGGAGAGAGAGGCGGATGGCAGCACTTTTGTCAGCTTGTCACGTCGGCTTGGTCGGCGAGTCTACGGGGGGAGAATCCGGCTCAGCGGGTAACGCAAGCGCTGGAACTGAATGGCCGCGTCAGTTGGCTGGAACTGCGCCGTTTACCGCGAGGGGGGCGCATCGACGCCCAAACCGCCCCTTTGCTGCGCACGATTCAGGGCGAACTTTGCTTCGTGAGGATGTTGGAGTGGCATGCCAGTCCAGCGCAACTGGAGGGTGTGCAGCAGCGCTGGCACCTAACGCCTTCAGAGCGGGAAATTCTGGGCTCGCTGTTACAGGGGCAGTGTATCAAACACATTGCACGGCAGCGCCATACCGCAGAAGTCACGGTGAGAAAACAGGTGAAAGCGCTGATGCGAAAAGTCAATGTAAGTTCTCAGGAACAACTACTGGTGCAGCTTTGCGATGCCTTGGCCGTGAGCTGGAATGAAGAGGGCCAGCGTTAATGTCGGTATCAGAGGAGCGGGGATATGGGCAAGCGCATGCGGCGCTGTTTCAGGAGCCCGATGAATTATGGGATCCCCTGAACGCGGAAAACCATTTGGTTGCCATGATTTATCGTTTCGCGAACGACCCCCAGCAATGGTTCAATCTGCTGACCGGAGTGAGCCAGTGTCTGCGTTATCAGCCGCAAGGCAAAGCCACGCAGTTATTGCCTGATATTGGTCGGCGCCTGATGCCTCATTTTCAGCAGGCGATTTCCATTTGTACTGAAATGACGGTGCTGGATCAGTCGGGGGGGCAGGCGCAGAAAGGCTTGGATCAGCTCAATCTTGGATTGGTGGTGCTTGATGCCCAAGGCGGAGTGGTGCTGATGAATAAGCTGGCCGGTATCGCGCTGGCGCAGCTCACAGGTGTGTATCTGGCCGACCAGCGTTTGTGGGTCAGCATTGAAGACCGGGATCTGGATTATCCGCAGGGGTATCGATGCGAAGAGAATAACTGGTGTATCGAAAGCATCCCCCTGAATACGCAGGGCCATCATGCCGTAATATTTCGATCCCGCTCTGAGCCGGAAGCCGTGTTCCCCGATGCGTGGCAGCTTACGCCCACGGAAAAACGGGTAGCCGCGTGCTTGTTGCAGGAGCAACAGGCAGACGCCATCGCCGCCACAATGGGTACGTCAGTACTCACCGTGCGCGACCACTTGACCAGCCTGTATCGTAAAACAGGGGTACAGCGCAAAACCGAGCTTTTGCAATTGCTGCTGGCGACGCAGCTGTTCACTCACAATGCAGAGCCGACTTCAAACGTTCAGGGAGCGCATCAGTTGCCACAGATGCGCCTATGCAGGCTGCCTGACGGACGCAAACTCAGCTACGTGCTGCACGGCGATGTGCGTGATCATGCGGTGGTGTTATGCCACAATTTCATGGGTTCGGCATTTGAACTGCCTCCCAGCGCTTATGCACGCTTGAAGGAATTGGGTCTGTGTGTGATTGTTCCTGAACGGCCCGGCTATGGCGATTCCGATGTTTGCGCGAATTTTTCTCACCAAACCTGGTGTGCCGATCTGGAGGCTTTGCTGGCTTCGCTGGGCGTGGAGGCGTTCTCGCTGATTGGGCATTCCATGGGTGGCAATTATGCTCTGCAGGCCTGTGATATCTTGAGTTCGCGCGTACGCCATCTGACTCTGGTATCGCCCATGGTGCGTTACGTCGATGTGGAAGCCTGCGCCGAGCACAGCACCTTAACCATGCGAACTACCCAAATGTGTGTGAAGTTTGCGCCCTTTTTGCTCAAGCCAATGATGCAGCTGATGCTGCGATCGGATGTTGAGGCGTTCTACGACCGCAAAGAGGAAGTATTCAGTCCGGTGCCGCCGGGTCATGCAACGCCGCAACGGCGTCTTTATCATTTGCTTGAGAAGCCCTACTTTGTTGCTAACCTTAACCGCGCGGTGAAACAGGGGGTCGATGCCTGGGTGGCAGAGCTGGCGCTGAATTTTCGACCTTGGCATGCCACGCCGGCTGCGCATATCGGTATTTCAATCTGGCATGGGGCGCGCGATGACCAGGTGCCGCTGCCTATGGTTGAACATATGCATCGGGCCTTGAATGCCGGCGAACTCACTGTGCTGGATGAAGAGGGGCATGGTTTCCTGATGCGGCATATCGATGCCATTCTGGTAAAGCACGCGCAGCATTGTGTGTAGTCTGCCTGCCGCGTGCTCTCAAAGTGCTTCATCTGTAACCTGCAAAGCGTGTATGCTCTGCAAGCCTGACTGGGCGACCCCGGAAGCGAATCGTTGAGAATTGCGCTGGGAGTATGAGGTTGAATAACAACGCAAAAGGATACCCAATATGAGAATACTGATCTGTGCTGCACTGAGTGTGGCCTGTTCGCTGAGTTATGCCGGAATTCTGGACTCTGCGAGTGCAATGATGGGCGGAAGCTCCTCGTCAGAGCCGGCCATGCCGGATGCGGTAGAGGCCAGTGGTATGGGGCAGGTGACGGAACTGGCAAAAGGCTTGATTCCCAGCTTGACCAAGAATCTTGGGGTGACCGAGACGCAGGCTGAGGGTGGCACCGGTGCCTTGCTGGAATTGGCTAAGAGTAACCTTTCGCAGGGTGAATTCGGACAGATTGGTGCGCAGATTCCAGGGTTTGAAACCTTAATGGCGGCGGCCCCGGCGCTTACAGGTAAGGCCGGAGGCGGCTTGGGCGGAATGATGGGTAATCTTGGCGGCGTGGGCGCCAGCCTGTCGGGTCTGGCTAAAGTAAGTGAGCAATTTGAGGCGCTGGGGTTAAGCCCGGAGATGATTTCGAAGTTTGCGCAAATTATTGTGGGGTATTTTAAAGGTGGCGAAGGCAACACTGCCGCGCTGCTCGAAAAAGGCCTGGGAGCTGCACTCGGTTCGTGAGTGATTTGCTGTGTGATCGCTGACACGCAGACTATGTACTGTGCGGTTAGCGATGCACGCTCTTGACCCTATCGCGCTTTCTGCCCCCTCCATTCTCCAAAACATACAAGGTACCGCGCACACTATCTGGTGCCGGTGCGTCATGCTTTCGTTCATTGAAAAAATGCTCAAAAATAGGCGGCATTCCGGCCTCATGGCGTTGCGTTCTTGGAATATAT
>JBFHUL010000126.1:0-6472 GCA_041590075.1 Oleiphilaceae bacterium | reverse complement strand
ACGCAAAGCACAGGCGAAAGTCTTTAAAGACATCGAAATGCCCGTCATGCCCGTGCTGTTTGAAATGGAAGAAAACGGTGCCTTGATCGACGCCGATATGCTGCACGAGCAAAGCGCACAGATTGAACAACGCCTGCAGGAGCTGGAGCGAGCTGCCCACGACAGCGCCGGTCAGGTATTCAACCTCGGTTCGCCAAAACAACTGGCCGAAATCCTGTTTGAAAAGCAGGGTTTACCTGTCATCAAAAAGACGCCGAAAGGCGCACCATCAACGGCAGAAGAAGTGCTTCAGGAACTGGCCGAAGAATATGAACTGCCGCGCCTGATTTTGGAAAACCGTGGTCTGGCGAAATTAAAAAGCACCTACACCGATAAGCTGCCATTAATGGTGAACGGTAAAACCGGTCGCGTGCATACGTCTTACCATCAGGCCGTTGCAGCTACTGGTCGTTTATCGTCGACTGACCCGAATTTGCAGAATATTCCGATCCGCTCGGAAGAAGGCCGTAAGATCCGTCAGGCGTTTATTGCGCCGGCAGGCTACAAACTGGTCGCGGCCGACTACAGCCAGATTGAACTGCGTATCATGGCGCACCTGTCGGGCGACCAAGGCCTGGTCAGCGCCTTCTCGGAAGACCGCGACGTACACCGTGCGACTGCCGCCGAGGTTTTTGGTGAAACCGAAGCCGACGTCACCGACAACCAGCGCCGCAGCGCCAAAGCCATTAACTTCGGTCTGATTTACGGCATGTCAGCCTTTGGTCTTGCGAAGCAGCTCGGCATTGCCCGTGGCGAAGCCCAGGACTACGTGAATAAATACTTCGAGCGCTATCCGGGCGTGCGTGAATACATGGACAACACCCGCGAACAGGCAAAAGAACAAGGCTACGTTGAAACCCTCTACGGCCGCCGCCTGTATCTGCCGGATATCCGCTCATCCAACGGCCAGCGCCGCCAGCATGCCGAACGCACCGCGATCAACGCACCCATGCAAGGCACCGCCGCCGACATCATTAAACGGGCCATGATTCGTGTGCATGAATGGCTGCCAGCCTCTGGCTACGACGCCAAACTGCTGATGCAGGTACACGATGAACTGATCCTTGAAGTGCGGGAAGATCAGGCCGAAACCTTCGCGGTAGAACTGAAAACACAGATGCAATGTGCAGCGGCGTTGGACGTGCCGTTAATTGTCGATGTAGGTATTGGGGATAACTGGGAACAGGCGCATTAAGCGCCTGTTTTTCTAATCTACTTGAACCGCTGTTTCTATAAAACCAAAGTCTCTGACTTCGGGATGCTCGCACATAGCGAAATACAAATCTTCGAGGGCTTGATTAGATTTTTCTAGAAAATCGAGTGATAGTAAGCCTCGATATTTCTGATCAAAAATAGAGAACTCGTCTGTACCTGCATGCACTTCGACTGAAATATTACTGGGTTTCGGGTGAGCCAAAGAGTTTCTCGCAGTCTGCAACTCAGTCAATATTTCCCTCAATGTATCGAAGTCCTTCAGATCAAAATTAGGAAGCACTTTTCGGACTTTCTTATGGTAACTATCTTTTTCTTTAAATTTCTCCCGAAATATTGAGAAGCCACCTAGGTTAATAAGGGATTCAGCCCAAAGGCATAAGGATAAAAGGCACGCCGTCATATCGTAGTTTATTCCGGCATTATCACCTTTTTCTAATCTTTCGCGTATCCGTATGAGTTGGTAATCAACCAAATTTTCAAGGTCATTATGTGGACGCCTTTTAGTGTCGTATTTCATATATTGACCCTAAATACTTTCTCAATAGTGATACCGGCACGAAATCACCGTAATCGCTTGATCATCCACTGCGTACACCAAACGATTGGTGTCGTCGATTCTTCGCGACCAGAAGCCAGATAAATTTTCTTTAAGGGGTTCTGGTTTTCCTATTCCTTCAAAGGGTGAGCGCATTACATCAGTAATTAATTTATTGATACGCTTGAGCGTCTTCTTATCCTGGGTTTGCCAATAGAGATAATCACTCCAGGCCTCGTCAGTCCATGACAGTAACCGGTCAGTCATCCATTAGTTCCCTTGGGCTAGCTTTACCTTCCCGATATTGAGCGATTGATCGATTAAGGTGTTCAGCGTTAGCAGGCGAGCGCAACAGATGTACGGTTTCCATCAAGCTGTTGTAGTAGTCGAGGGACATCACAACGGCATCATCTGCATCACGACGAGTGATAACTGTAGTGTCTGCATCGTTAACGACGTTATCCAGAACACTTTTAAGGCTATTACGCGCTTCGGTAAATGAAATGATTTTCATGAGGCGATCTCACATGTACAACTTATTGGACAAGTATAGCCTCACTGGAGCGACATGTGCAATTAATCGTACATGTAGGTATATTCGCTTGCTCGCCTATCGATCTTCCCGGTCTAATCCGTTTTTGATTTCCTGCAGTATCTCTGCCGGTGCCTGATCTGTGAAGCCGCTGCGTTCACCTTCGATAAGGCGCGCCCGAATCCACTCAACTTCCCGTTGTGCTTCCTGCTCTCTGAGCTGACGCTCACGAATCAGCTCACGCAGCACTTCGCTTTCGTTGCCGTAATGCCCGGCGCTGATCTGGGCTTTAAGCCAGGCGTCCTGCTGATCGGTGACGGTGATGCTCTTTTTGACCATGGCCATGAAAAGGTTACTCCAATGCTCTTTTATACTACTTAGTAAGATATTAGAGCACAAAAAAGCCGGTCGCAATGACTGCAGACCGGCTTCGTGAGCACTGACTTTAGAGGCAGATCAGCTGATCTGCGGAATAATCTCTTCCATCATGCGCTCAGCATTCGCAGCAATGGTCAGGGCTGGGTTAGCCGAGCCGCTGGAGCCAGGAATCGCCGCACCGTCGACTACGTACAAACCTTCTACGCCGTAAACTTTACCGCTGAGGTCGCAAGCGCTGCCCATAGCGACACCACCAAGTGGGTGCCAGGTGCCGAACCAACCCGCTTCGTTGATCTTACCGCCACCGCTCTGCACCATTTTTTCCATGGTGTGAACAAGCGCGTTGTGGGAGTTTTCGTTGGCGTCGCGATCCCAGTTGAGTTTGATCTTGTCGGTCCAACGGTTGTATGTGACGCGGGAGTTCTGATCCGGCACCACCATGCCCATCTGCAACTGAGTGAACTCTTTTACAACGGATGTCGGCGAGTGCATATAGCCTGTCAGTTTGTAAGGATTCTCTGTATCAAATGCCGCGATCGACGGCGGCCCACCTTGAATCGGCGCGGTCGAGGTGTTGATGTCGTTGCGACCCATCAGTTCGTCGCCGTTGGTGCCCCACTCAGCGCCGACCTGATCGTTAAGACCCGGAATATCGCCGCGCTCTTTTGCTCGCAGCAGCAGACGTGTAGTGTGCAGTGAACCTGCGCCCATAAAGAGGTAGTCGCACCCAATCACGTGCTTGCCGGTGATTTTGCCTTTTTCATCCAGCATGTCGCAGGTAACACGGTAACCGCCGCCGCTGTTGGCGTGAATATCAGTCACAAGATGCTGAGGATTAATGGTGACGTTACCGGTGGCTTCGGCATCGGCCAGATAGTTACGGTCGAGGGTGTTTTTTGCGCCGCTGTTGCAGCCGAAGACGTATTCACCAACGGAAGCATACTGGGGCTTAGTGCCGTTCAGTTCTTCGCGGATGACATCCCAGTCGAAGCTCACATGACTACGCACAACCTCGAGACCTGCGTCTTCGGCGCTTTTAATAAATTCGCGCTTGGCGGTGTAGTTCGGGTGGTTCAGTACGTCGTCCGGAATCGGGCCACCGCTGATGCGGTTGAGCACTCGCGGATAGTAGATCTGATCCATGTCTGTGTACGACAGAAACGGCATGGCATCTTCGAAGGCTTCACGCTTCGGTTGCAACAGTACGCCGCCATACACGACGGAGCCGCCACCTAAGCAGGCACCACAGCCCACGGCGATGGATGAATCGACAAAGTATTCCACCATGCCCATGGAACCCGGTACCAGTGAACTTGGGTTAGTCCAGAGTACGGTGTCATTAATTTTCAGTGTGGAACCGGTTTCGGCCAGCGTTGGATAGCTGCCTTCCCCTTCGTACTTCCAGTGCTTACCACGCTCGAGCAGCATGGTCTGAATGCCCGCTTCGGCCAGACGCAATGTGGCAACTGAGCCACCAAAGCCCGAGCCAATCACCAACGCTTTGGTTTGTGAGCGAGTGGTTTTGCGGAACCAGCCCGCATTAGCGGCTGGTGTTGCAGAGGCTGCAGCAGCGACACTGGCAGCCGCAGAACCCTTAAGGAACTTACGTCTGTTGAGCTTTGCCATTTGTTATTTTTCTCCGGCACTGTTTTTTAGCAATTCATGCTGAAGTCTGATGACGTTTTAATCAATACGAATGTGTCATATCGGCGCAAATTGCTGCAGAGGGGATGAAAAGACAAAAAAAGGCCCGACAGCCATTGGGGGGAAACTGTCGGGCCAACTTCGGATCATTTGGGGGAAGTACCGAAGGAAAAAGAACTACCGTAGGAGTCGTACGACCTCAATTACGTTCAACCCCTTGGGATATTTTCAATATAGACCCTGAATCAGCTTTTGCCTGTGCTGCAGGATTTTTTTTAAACGGATTTGGCATCAAAAGCGCATTCTGACATTCCAAAATCCTATATAGCCCGCTCCAACACTGTCCTTTATGGCCGCCCCGGTCAAATACGGACGAAGATTACTGGAATGCTCAATTTACTCCTGAAGCTGTCCTGTTAAGTCGCAGACAGGCGTGCAATAAAAGTGTGAAACTCGCCGAACACCCCCGAATAACAATAAATACGGTGCGAAAAAATGAAATCAAATCTCTCTCTGCGCGCAGCACTCGCTGTCGCCGTAGCAGGATTCGCGTCTTCGGCTTATGCCGATGACAACTGTAACCCAACCTCTATAGCTACCTGTGCTCTGCCGTTCCCGTCGACCTACTGGATGCAGGACGATGCTATGAGCCCGACAGGTAAAACCATCCAGGTCTCTAACGCCATGGTGCGCCCTGAGATCATTGCACAGCTTCCTGTTGATGAAGGCTTTTCACCGGAAGGTCTGTTCAATGGCGATAGCGGCTTTTCTGCGGCAAGTGCGGCCGTGTTTGAATTTGGCAGCGCGCCCCTCGCAGACACTCTGCCAGAAAATGGTGGTGACGCGGTTGTAGCAATCGACCTGACAACCGGTGAGCGAATCTCTGTCCGTGCCCTGATCAGCGACTATGCCCAGTCGGATAAAGTTAACGGCACAGCCCATGTTGTTGAGGTTTACCCGCAGTCACGCTGGGAATACGGCCACGAGATTCTGGTCGCCATCACTACCGATCTGGACCTCGAAGCGCCTGAAGCCGGCCTGATTACTAAAGTACTTTCTGGTTCAGCCAATCAGCGTGCTTACACTCAGGATCTGGTCGCAACGCTGACGGCTAACGGTGTAAACCCGCTGTCAGTCCGCAATGCGACCCGCTTTGTAGTACGTGATCGTGATGAAGTGACGGGCCCTGTCATGGCCGCCATTGATGACGTCCGTAGTCGTGAGCACCCGGTTCGCAACCTGGATGTGAAATACAACTACACCGACCGCGATATCGCTGCCCGGGTAGATGGCGAGGTACTTATCTATAACTACCGTATAAATAACGGCACCAGCAACGTTGATTACAGCGCTGAGCCAATGGAGCAGTGGGTGGAATTTCGCCTGACATTGCCAGCCGCGGCACGCGAGGGCTCAGTGCCGGTGGCTATGTACGCTCACGGGCTGGGCGCCAATAAAGAAACCGATACCATCGTATCTGGCATGAACGCCGAAATCGGTGTCGCCACTTATGCTATTGGCTTCCCTAACCACGGAGACCGTACCGAAGCGGATGGTGGTTACGTTCTTTCTAACGTCAGCACCGATAAACTCGGCGTGCCTGTCGGTATGATCAACCAGAACGCCATCGACTTTGCTTCAGCGCATCGCGCTCTGCAGACGACTCTGGCTGACATCGATGTGGTTGGTCGTAAATCCTGGCGCAGCTGGGCTGGCAACAAGCCAGACGGTGTCAGCGATATCGACGCAACACAGGTCATGATGCAGGGCACATCACTCGGTGGTGTACTTGGTTCAACCTATGGTGCAATCAGCCCGGACATCAAAGGTGGTGTTTATCACGTGACCGGCGTTGGCGTAACCAGCATTCTGGCGAACTCCATCCTGTGGGTACCTATGTTCTCTAACCTGGTACCGTCAGAAGCGAATGGCGCTGAAGCCATCATGCTGCGTGGGGCCATCCAGCAGGCCCTCGATCATGGCGACTCCATCAACTACATCGATATGTTCCGTCACCCGGAGCTGGGCCGCGAAGCGCGTCCTCTGATGCTGACCAATGGTGCTGGCGATACGATCGTTCCAAACGCGAGCAGCGTAGCCGCAGCTAATCTGGCTGATCTGCCGATTGT
>JBFHUL010000125.1:0-6483 GCA_041590075.1 Oleiphilaceae bacterium | reverse complement strand
GACGCAATGAACTAGACTCTTCTAAGGCTCCAAGGAGCGCTCACGTCCAGGCAGGAAACACGCAGTGAAGCTGAATCAACGAATAACGCTTTCGGTCATGCTGATGACCATTTTTGGGCTACTGGCGGCATTCGCCCTGACTTATGCGCTGCATTGGCGCTACCTCGAGCAGGCAACGCTGGATCGTCTGCATGCCCTTTCTGCCGTGCAGACCGCACGGCTCTCAGAGACGATTCAGGCCCAGTACGACCGGGTGGCTCTGATTGCCAGTCGCACACGGCTGCGCATTCTCCTGCGCGATATGCAGGCCCAAGCAATCGCAGAAGCCGATGCCCGCAAGGGTATGACCCGCATACTGGAAGACAGCATGGTGGCGGTAGATGGCATCAAACAGATTGTGTTGTTCGGAAAAAGTCAGCAGCACGTGCTGGCGACGAATCATCCCGACTATGCGCACGTGCTGTCGAGCCGGTCATTGTCATTGCGGGTTGACCAGAACATGGTGCATCACATTGTGCGGGATCGTCTGGGCGCACTGGAAGTGCAGATTCATGCACCGCTTGAACTGGATGGCGAGCATATCGGCTATTTGGTGGCGCGGGTGAAAGGCGAGAGCTTTCTCAGCATCTTCAATAACTACGATGGCTTTGGGGATACGGGCGAGGCCATCCTCGCGCGTCGCACTGCCGACGGCGACTATCTGGTCTTGCATAATTTGCGCTTTGATCCGCTCGCCGCGCTCACACGCGTGTTCAAAGCCTCCGACGCGGCATCACCCGTGGTGCAGGCATTCGGAAACGCCGAAGTGGCGGTGAAGAATGCTCATGACTATCGTGGCAAAGCGGTTGTCGCAGTGGCCGTGCCTTTGCCCCAGCTGGGTTGGGGCTTGGTGGTGAAGCAGGATCAGGACGAAGTGTACGCAGTCATGACACAGCAGCTTTGGGTGTATGCATCGGTGCTGATCGCGATCGTGTTCATCATTACGCTGGCGTCTTTTCTGGTATCGCGGCGTATTACTGCCCCCATTAATCGCTTGCACCGTTTGGCGGAACGTGTAGTACAGGGCGATTGGACACAACGATCTGGCATTCGCGGTGACGATGATGTGGCCTTGTTTGCACGGGTCTTCGATACCATGCTGGACCGTTTGCAGGACTTTCGAGGGGAGCTTGAGCGAAAAGTAGCCGAACGTACCCGAGAGCTTGAGGCGTCCCGCGCTGAGGCAGAACACGCCAATAAGGCAAAAAGCCAGTTTCTGGCCGCCATGAGTCATGAAGTACGCACGCCCATGAATGCCGTATTGGGCATGTCCGAGATTCTGCAAAATACCGAGCTGAGTGCGCAGCAGCGGGATATGTTGCACACGATTCGTGAATCGGGACAAACCCTGCTTACCCAGATTAACGAGATTCTGGATTTCTCCAAAATTGAGTCGGATCAGCTTCACCTCGAAGCAACCCCCTTCGACCTGTACCGCACAGTTTATGAAGCCGTGCGAGTGAACGTCACCATTGCGGAACAAAAAGACATAGACCTCATCGTCGATTTCGAAGAGCAGCTGCCCCATCACTACGTGGGCGATCCGGTAAGGGTGAAACAGATACTCATTAATCTGATTGGTAATGCCCTGAAATTTACCGACGCCGGCCACGTGATCGTTAAGGTCTTTGCCAGCGATTCGTATGTGTCGAGCGATAGCAAGCGCCTGCACATCGCCGTGGAGGATACCGGCATTGGTATTAGCGCCGATGTGTTGCCCAGTCTGTTCGACCTATTCACTCAGGCAGATGGTTCCACCACTCGTAAATATGGCGGCACGGGCTTGGGATTGGCGATCTCGAAAAGCCTGGCGGAATTGATGGACGGTACATTGGAGGCGAGCAGCGAGCCCGCAAAGGGTAGTTGCTTCACCTTCACCTGCGTGTTTCCCCTGAGTGACCAGCATCAGGTGGATGAGTCGGAAGACAGAGAAAACATGGTGCATAAACGTGCGCTGCTGGTGGATGACACACCCATTAATCTGCAGATCTTCGCGCAAAGTCTGGCACCTCTGAATCTCACGCTCAGCACGGCCAATTCTGCCGGACGCGCCCTGGAATTGTATGAGCGCTCCTGGCAGGCCAGAGAGCCCTATGACTTTGTGATTACCGACTTCGCGATGCCGGAAATGGATGGCCTGCAAATGATCAGGAAAATGCGCGAAGACTTCCCTGAAGCGGCTACGCGCTTTGTTATGGTGAGTGCTTCCATTACCAAAGTGGATTATGCCAAATTGGAACGTGATGGCCTGCATGCCTTCCTGACTAAACCGGTTGAGGCGTTTGTGTTGCGGCGCGCACTGTATTTTGTGGAAACGCAGCCCGACACCTTCTGGACTTACTCGCGACTTACCAAGTCGACCGAAGCGTATGTCAGTGATAAACAATATGCGCATCATGTATTGGTGGTTGAGGATATTCCCAGCAACCGGCTGGTGGCACAGGCCATGTTGCAGAATTTCGGTTTGCGCATTTCGATGGCCGAGCATGGTCAACGGGCGTTCGAGCTCTGCCAGCAACATGAATTTGATCTCATTCTGATGGATATTCGCATGCCTGTGGTAGACGGGTATCAGGCGACACGCATGATTCGCAGCTATGAGGCGAAAGAAAATAAGCCCCGCACGCCCATTGTGGCCCTCACGGCTGATGTGACTCAGGAAACAGTAGAGCGAGTGAAACAGGTAGGCATGGATGGCGTGCTTACCAAGCCGATCGAGCTGGCCGAGTTAGAGCAAGCCCTGAATACGTATCTGGCCTTGGCCGTTAACGGGGGCGAGAGCTAGAAGGTCGTGGTGTTGAAACCATAATATGGCCGCGCCATGTAAGAAAAACATGGCCAAGCAGCAAGCACGCTCGCCACTTGCATTGCGAGATGAGGTCTGGAATTTGGGCAAAGCGGTCGTTTGAGCGGGTACTTGTTGACTACCGGACTCCATCATAGTCAGGCATAGAGTCAGCCGGTTTCACCGATTAATTAATTTCGCGCACGACGTCATTCCCGCGAAGGCGGGAATCCATTGTCTTTGTATCACGAAGCCTCGATGATCGATTCCCATAGATCGTCCCATGCTGGATTATGTTCAAATATCAGGTCTAACTTCCATTGACGATGCCATTTCTTTAGCAGTTTTTCTCTTTGAATTGCCGATAGCATGGATTCATGTTGTTCAAAGTAGACCAGATTCTTCGTTCCATATCTTTTTGAAAAGCCCTCAGTATCACCTGGTTTATGCTGCCAAACACGTTGGATTAAGTTGCTTGTGACACCAACGTAAAGAGTGCCACGTTTTTCACTGGCCATAATATAGACGGCAGGTTGCATATATTCTTCCTTGAACGCTGTGCAGGTTGGTACATTTTAAACAATGGATCCCCGCGTTCGCGAGGATGACGTCGGTGGGAAGCATACGTCTATGGATGAATTTATAATTGCGTTGAGTGCGCTTTGGCTGTTAGCGTCGAACATCACACGTCCGACTGGGTAGCCCCCCGATAATAGTTTTTCCCGTCTATTGTTCCGCGTCTCTCGCAACTTCCGCTTTGCCCTCTGAATTCAATTGATCATCGGACACTTCAGGCACCCTTGAACGCATAACCAGGCCTAACTGGCCATAACCAGGTCGTCAGGCGTCGGCCACAACAACCCGGTTTCGGCCGTTTCGCTTGGCGGCATATAAGCATTGGTCAGCAATCCGAAACAGGTCATCCGGGCTGGTTTCCAGCGAAGGTGGCATCAAGGCGACACCTATGCTCACCGTGACCTTGAGTTTGTGCTGTGCATAGCTGACGCGCGTGGCTTCCACCAGAAAACGCACTTTCTCGGCAAGTGTCTCCAGTACTTCTTTTGATGCCGGTGCAATCAGCACGGCAAATTCCTCTCCGCCGATGCGGGCCACTACATCGGTTTCTCGCTGACAACTTTGCTGAATGCAGTCTGCGATGGACTTAATGACTTCGTCGCCGGCTTTATGGCCATAGGTGTCGTTGACCGACTTGAAGTGATCAATGTCGATGAGCAATAACCCCAGCGATTCGCCGGCGCGCAACTGGGTTTTCCAGGCGAGCGACATGGATTCATCGAAAAAGCGACGATTGGCGATGCCGGTGAGCGAGTCCTGATTGTTGATTTCCTCAAGAAGAAGCTGTTGCTTGATCATTTGGTGATATTCACGGTTCAGGCGCACGGATTGGGCAAACATAAAAATGGCGTAAATGACCAGCAACGCGCCGGTAGTGAAGTGGGAATCAGAAATAAACAGGGCGGTAACCAGAGGGGGAACAACCAGCGACACTAAAAACGAAAACAAAATAAGCCGACTGGGAGAAAAGTTGATCACGCCGCCACTGATAAAGGCAAACATGGCCAGCAGCAAAAACAAAAACAGGGGTTCAAACACCGGGCTGATAAAACTCAGCGATAACATCACGCTGTAAATTGTGCTGGGTACTAATGCGTTAAGGAGAAACAGAAACAGCCAGAGAGAATGATGTTTGGCGCGCAGGGCCTGCGATACCCGGCTGAGAATGATGCGGGTCAGGCCGAAAATCAACAAGACGCCACTGATCATCCAGAACAGGCCGCTGTTCGCTTCTGAGAACTGGGTGGTAAAACCGATCAGCAGCCAGGCGGCCAGATAGGCATAGCTGCCGTTTATTGAGCGTTTATCGAGGTCCTGGTCAATAAATTGCGTTACCGCAGCCTGCATGTCGGGCTTCCGCCTGGTTGAGAGAGTCACACCTGTCAGCCTAGCTGCCCTGTTTCTATTGTCAACGCAGTGAGTATGTGCCTTGCGCCCGTGACTATAAAGCGGGTAGGTGATGGGATAATAAAGGGCGCGGGATGACTTCATCCTTTGCCCTCTATTTAACACTTTAGGCGACTGCGCAGGCTATGCGGGGTGCGCGACAGCGGCCATGCGCGAACGACGGGTAAGCAGATACAGCAAGGGGGCAAGCGAGCCGGTCGCGAGGGTGGCAAGCATCCAGGGGTAGGGGTTGCGTCCCTGCGCTTCGGCATCTTTCTTGATCCAGCCACAAATCAGCGCGCAGGCAATGGCCAGATCCCATAATATTTGGGCGCTGCCAAGTGTTTCGAAGCCTGCTGCCCAAATGCCCCAGTAACTTATTTTCCACATCGCCCAGGAGCTATACGCCGCGAAGGGTATGAGCAGTGCCCACAGTAGAATGTGTGATTTTTTCATCTTGGTTCTCCTTGTTTAGGTTCCGATACTGCACGAAAATTGTGGCGCAATCAGATAATCACTCCAATTACCTCTGAGGTAGTTTGTTTAACACGCTTGGCAGATTAATCTGTGATCGGGACAACAAAGGGCATACGGTTATGCAAGCAAGGATCGACACCGAATTCGGTAGTGCGCTCAGGTTCTGGCGTTCCCAGCGCAAGACCTCACAGCTGGAATTGGCACTGAGCGCCGAGATTTCCCAAAGGCATGTCAGTTTTCTGGAAACCGGGCGAGCGCACCCGAGCCGCGAAATGGTGCTGCACCTGGCCCAGGTACTTGATATTCCTTTAAGAGAACGCAATGGTCTGCTGCGCATGGCGGGCTTTGCGCCTGCCTACCAGCAACGCAGCCTGGAGGCCGACGACATGCACATTGTGCAGCAGGCTTTGGCGATGGCGCTCAGGCATCATGAACCTTACCCCGCCATTGTGATGGATCGTCATTGGAATCTCTTGCAGGCAAATGCTCCGGCGCAGGCGTGGTTACAGCTTTTGGGTGATGCCGAAACGCTTTGGTCGCAGGTAGATCCCGAAGGCGGAAAGAATATTTATCGCCTCACGTTTCATCCACAGGGTTTGCAGCCGCTGATCAAGAACTGGGAGCAGGTGTACGGCCACTTGCTTGCGCGCTTACAGTCAGAACTGGAGCAAGCGCCCGGCGATGAACCCCTGCGCAGATTACTCAATGATGTGAAAGCCATGGTGAGCAACACGAACGTAGACATACCTTCACCTGCACGCGCAGGAGAGGGCCCGCCGTTACCGGTGATCCCCATGCAGCTCCAGTTTGGTGCCATCGAACTGAGCCTGTTCAGCATGATCTCGGCGTTCGGAACGGCGCTTGACGTGACGGCAGAAGAGCTGCGTGTGGAGAGCTTCTTTCCGGCGGATGCCGTCACACGGCAGTTTTTTGAGGCCTTAGTGCCGCGCGATGACTAAGCCAGCAACAATCGCTGCGTTTGAATGAGCGTGTTCGGTGTTTGCAGGGCGCTGGAGCCACCTTTTTTTGACCGGGGCCGCAATCGGGTATTGCCGGGGCGCAAAAAAAACGCCACGGTTGTGGCGTTTGAGGGAGGAAGACTTCGGGGGCTTATTGCATGGCCTGGAGTACCAGAGGCGCAATGCCATAGCGGTGTCCATCGGCGGTTGGATGGTAGACATCTTCAACGAATAAGCCGAATTTGCCATTTACGTAGGGTT
>JBFHUL010000124.1:0-6505 GCA_041590075.1 Oleiphilaceae bacterium | reverse complement strand
GATACAAATATCGCTTTCCATTCGTCCATGTTTCTTGTCTTTCCCGCGAACTTCACGCCGCCTTGAATCAGGTCCATCAGCTCCGCGTGTATTTTGGCATTCTGGTCTAGCGACCTTCTAGGCGGCTTAATCTCTACGTGCCAGCCATCCGGCGCTTCGGACACGGCATCCTGGCAGTTATCACGCACAGCATGATTGACTAGCGTGAATTTCAGCACTACCAAAGCCCCCTCCAGATCGCCCGCCCAATGCCGTAGAAGAAAATCAACCCAATCAGAAGCAGGACGTAATCACTCATCGCTAAACTCCACATTTGCCACCCAGTCCCACCCCGTCGGCTTGCAGAATTCTTTCCATTCCTGCCAAAACGGGTCCGTTTTCATAATCTCTTTCAATCGCGCTTGCTCGCTCGGCGTAGGCTTTCTGAGCGTGCGTCTTCGTTGGAACACGTTGTCATTCGGCCGCGGGCTTTTTTGCCCTCTTCCTTCGCCATCTTTCGTAGATCCTCCAATGTCGTGTTCTTCGTGATACCGAGCCGAACCGAAGCCTTTCTGCACGCCCTAATCCTCCAGTCTCCACCGCTCATGTGCCTCCACCAACAGGGGTCACACACCCACCCAAACTCATACTTGCTTGCATTCCCTTCCGTGACTTCCTGCTCACAATGCACACACCTCTGATCAAACTGCTTTGCTTTTTCTGCCAAATTCGAAAATGTGTCGTCCAGCTCATCTTCCCAACATTGCGCACGAATCCACGTCGCGGCATTTTTTATATATATCTTTTCGCCAGCCATTTTTTTTGCCCTATGGTAGCGATTCTCCACCATGATGCTGGCAATGATGCGTTCCGTAAGTTCTTCATCAGGGTCCAGCGACTTCCATGCTTTCTCGGCCTCCCCAACGCTCGCTCTCTTTGGGTAAATCATCCAAAACCTGTCGAATCGCTCCTTTTGAACAACCGTTAGAATCGACTTTCTCTGCTTCACTTGACCGGCATCATTCTCTGGCATCTTGCTACTCCGAAATTTAAACAAAACGAAACCACGCCAAACCAATGACGAAAACGCTTACGGGTGTATCCTTACAGACCGCAGTGCCGAATCTATCCACCTATTGTCCTACGCGATTTTGTCTCTCACCCTGCACACGGGTTCGACGGGGGCCGTGGTGTCTCGTGTCCTGTCTCTCGCGCTTCGTACTCTGCGCAGCCTCAAGCCCCGGTTGGGCACGCGTTTCAGCGCACCACTGGTAGATTCGCCTTACTAATTACCTTCCGTACAAAAACTGATCGACCGCCGTATTTTGCGGCTTATACAACTCAACCGACCTCGGCTTCACCGTCACGCCGACCTTAATCCCGGTCATGAACAGATCCGCCTCTTGCTCACACTTAAAACGACGCTCACACGATTTTGTGTGCCCTGGGTACCACCGCACCATCCATCGTGTGCCCATGCTCGTTTCAAGCCGTTTTTTCGTTGGCATCCTTGGTTTCCTCAATCAAATTGGTCAGAACAAGCGCCCAGTGATCCGCCTCGCCTTTATCGCCAGTGCGGATTGCCAGATTCAACCGACCCCGCGCCTGTTTTTTGGCTTCCTCCAGTTCTTCCTGGGTCATCTCGCTGGCCTCCTGCCTCAACTCCAGCCCCCGCAGCACTGCCTCGCACTCAATCACTGATTTTCTGTACACCGATGCCCACTCACGGCCCCGTGCGGGCGTTTTAACTTCCTCCGGGGCCATCGGTTTCAATGCGGCATCCACCGCCTGCCGATAGACCGCTACGGCCTGTTTGTAGAACCTGACCGCGCCATCTATACCGTCTCGGTTCAGCAAAAAATCCAGCCTTGCCTGCTCACTCATGCCCGTAACCTCATCAATTCCGCTTCCAGCTCTGCGATACGGTTTGCATTCTTGATCGGCACTAACTCATACCCGTGCAGCTTGGCGTGCACTTGCAACGGCGCCAGGTTCTTGCATGTCATCTCAAAATCAAAAAGCCGATTCACACATAAATTCCCTGTTGCCATCGCCCGCGAGTAGTTGCCGGGGTTCATGTTTATTCGATCCGCGATCAGATACCGTTTCATTTTCGATAACTGCTCACAGAGCAATACCCCGTCCTCTATGTCGTGGCATACTTCGATTAACGGTTCCGGTACTAACTCAATCCTCTGCACCGATCCCAACAGCCCCATTTCTTTCTGTTGCATTTCAGTCACCTATTCACTGCTTGTGACGTGTTGTTTTTAGTTGTATGTCACCCGAGGTATAAAAAAAGACGCTACCAAACGGCAGCGTCACCAGGGTCTATTGCATGTATTCTTCGGGCGGATACAGATCGGGTCTGATTAGTGACCGATGCACGCCTGTTTCTTTTTCTAGCTTCAAAACATGTTCGGCTGGAACCTTGCCAGCAGTGAACCAGTAATTGACAGCGGCCCGCGTTAAACCGAAAGACCGTGCTATGTCGGCCATGCGGTGCCCTCGAAATAATTGCTTAATCGTATTTTCCATGATTGTTAAGTGTAAAGCCGTTTTTGTTTTTGTCAAGCGGTATCAAACCACGGGATAGGCATAATGCTGGATATGAATACGCATTTTGTTACGCGGTTGCAGGCCTTAATGAGGGATTCGGGGGATCGGCCCGCCGATTTAGCCCGCGCTGTGGGCGTCACTCGGGCCGCTGTTGGGTACTGGCTTGATGGCCACACCCCAAAGCTAGAAACGATTAAAAAGATCGCCAGCCACTACGGAACTAGCGAATCCTGGCTGCTCTATGGCGGCGACGTAATGACCAACGGCGACTTAGACGAATTGCTAACGGTTGCGATTGAGGCGGTAGAATCGCACCTAATAGGGAAGGACGTAGAACCAAAGAAGAAGGCGGCTATAATTACAGCACTTTTCAAGATTTTACGCGAGGATGGCGCAATGCCATCGGATCAGATTATCAAAGCGATGCTTCAACTGGCTAAATGATAGATTATGTGGGCCAGCTCCATTAGCCCGATAATTATGACGGCCTGACATACCCGCGATTTACACCTAATAACCGCAGCCTCTACCTCCGTCTGCTTCAGCACCTGCCTAGCAAATTTTTTTGCGTTCATTGTTAGCCTGTTTTTATCGAATCGGGCGGTTTTGCCCAAAATACCACCATAAACCGGAACTGCAACCCCCCCCCCTAATTGAAAATATTTTACACGGAATGTTTAATCGCGCTTGACACCTTCCGCAAGTTCTGCTTTACTTTATCTCAGGGTCAGTAATCAATGCGCGCTCCCCGCCGATTCCTCCAACTGGCCCCCTCAGTGGCGGGTGTAGCGCGCTCCATATTCAAGGGGTAGGTAATGGAACGGCCGGACTTTGTTACTGATGAACATCTCATCTATCTGGATGATCTGCGCGAATCTGGCGTAGTCAATATGTTTAGCGCTGGCAACTACCTGCGCGACGAGTTCGACATTTCGCAGCCGGAAGCGTCCGCCATTCTCGGCTACTGGATGGGTTCATTTTCTGAACGTCACGCGGGCAACTAGCAATGCTGGATCTTCTACAAAACGCGAACCGCGCAAAAGCGTTTGCTGACAGCCGTGATCTGGAAAGTTCGGTTGAGTTGCTGACGGCTGAACTGGAGAGCGTGAGGGAGAAGCTACAGGAAACGCGATCTAAATTGACGAAAGCCAACACCCTGGCAAGCAACTATCGGGGAATGGTCACGGAGCTAAAGCGAGAGAAGCGCGAAGCACTGGCGCTGGTGGGAAGTCTACGCGCATCTATTGCACATCTAAAGCGGAGGAAGAAATGAAATACAAAATGAGTTTCCGAGCTTACGACGATCAGGAGCGCACGCTGCACACTGATTCGGTGATTGTGAATCAAGCTTTGACGCCGGAAGGTGAACCGACGATTGAAGTTATTCAAAGCGCCTATGACGCGCTACCGGATGGGGTAAAAGATTACTTCTCCGGGTTCTGGTTTGGTGAGCCGACGCGTCTGGATTCCTGATATGAAGTCTTGCGACAACTGTAAATATGCCGACTGGAAGCGGACGAGAAATGGACGGTTGCACCCCTCCAAAGAGGGTCGATGCACTTTTAAGTACAAGATACGTCCTATGCCAAACGCAATGTGGATAGTTGTATTTCATGGGTCACCATCAAATGACACAGTGGTGACTGGGGAACGCATTTACCGTGGCGGCGAATATCAAAGGCATTGCCCAACCTACGCCCCAAAAGGATGAATGACATGCTTAAACTCGTAGGCAAGCCGAAACACGGGAACAGAGTCCCGCAGGGGCCGCAGGCGGCGCGTTCTCTCCGGCTGGATGGTACCAGCCGGAAGCCGAGCATTAACGCGCTCAGGGACGTTTTGAAATCGCTGGAGGTGAAACGTGGCACTTACTGAAATAGGCGGGCCGGAACGGCAACGGGAAACAACGCACGATTTCCAGGTATATGAAAAAGGCGTTGTTGAGGGTCTCTGTTGGTCAACTGGATTTACCTTGATGGGCTTCGTCGCCGGAATGGTGGTCGGCATTATGATTGCGGGGTGGTTCCTATGAGATACGAAACAGCACACGCAATCGCTACCGCCGAAGCGATGTTCAATAAATTGGCAGATCCGGCTCTGATTCGTGAGGCGATAGGCGAAATGGAAGATGCTGATCTTCTTCGGCTGGTCGCACTTGGACAACGCAACGACTTTATGACGCTAGGCACTGTCGTCTATTCCGTGATTGAAAGCTATCGCCCTATCGGCGAGGCGAACGAGATTGACCGCCGGACCGGGCAGATTATGGACGATGCCGAAGCCGATGAACGGAACAGACGCGCCGCGAGCGCATGGGGGTAGATATGACATTATCTGAATCGTTAGCGAGCAGGGCAGATACCGCGCAAGACCTGATCGAAGAAATGCGCGAAGAACTGCTTTTGCTTTCGGGGAAGCTAGAAGCGATTGAGCCACTCATTAAGGCAGCGCGGCGCGAAATTAGGCTTGGTAATGAAACTGCTGCTGATGATTTTCTCGATAGTGCAGAGCATGAACTATGAGCGATCAGGACCGCTTTGAGTACACAGAATTCGGACTTTTGATTGGAGATACCTTTGATGAACGAGACCGCCACAGTTACGACGATGCCGAAGGAAGAGAAGGTTACGTGGAACATATACCAGCGGCTGAACTATGTCCGCGAACAAGTGGAATATATCAAGAAGAATGCGAGCGTTTCAGGTGCGGGCAGTTATAAGGCTGTTCGCCACGATGACGTGACGGCAAGGGTTCGGGAGCACCTTGTAACAGCGGGCGTAATTTGTATTCAGTCTTTGCGGAATCACAAAATGGTTGATACCGGAACCACTACAAAAAACGGCATCCCTATCAGTCGCCTTGAAGCTGAGTATGACATCACTTTCATCAATATGGATGCGCCAGCAGAGACCGTATCTCAAATAGTCGCCGCTCATGCGCTGGACAGCGGAGACAAAGCGCCGGGTAAGGCAATGTCCTATGCGAAGAAATATGCTTACCTGAAAACTTTCGACTTGGAAACGGGCGAAGAGGATGAAGAGGTAGTTGAACAGCGCGCAAACAATAAGGCGGAACAGGAGCGCGAAGCGCTGAAGCGCGAGCGGCTGAATATTGCCATCGGTGAGCATATGGACTCGATTCAGGCAATCAAGTCAGCAATCAAGGATGCCGAAATGATTATTGGCGAAAAGGGCAATGTGGAGGGATTCAACCACCCAGAACTATTATCTCCCGGCGCTGAAGCATGGCGCGAGCTTGGGCCGGACGCTCAGAGGGATTTGTGGGTTGCCCCATCTAAAGGCGGGCCATTCACCACCGACGAACGCAAAGCAATGCACACAACCAGTTTTCGGGAGGCATAATGCCGCATCTGAATAAAGTCATCATCATGGGCCACATGGGGAAAGATCCCGAGATTCGCTATACCTCAAACGGTAAGGCGGTCTGCGACTTCTCTGTTGGCGTATCAGACAGGAAAGATAAAACCGAATGGTTCAATGTCACCCTGTGGGAGAAGTCCGCAGAATTCGCCGGGGAGCACGCAAAGAAGGGAGACCCGGTATTTGTCGAAGGTCGGCAGGAAACGCAGAAATGGCAGGACAAGGAAGGCAACGACCGATACACGGTGAAGCTTATCGGGCACTCGTTTCAGATTCTTCGTAAGGTCGAGCGCACCGAAAAGCAGCGCGACCAGGCAGACCGGAATGCAGCTGATCGCCCGGATGATTTCGAGGACGATATTCCGTGGTGACGTTTAGGAGTGAATGGCATGAGTGAATTGTTATAACGCGGGGTGAATGATGGACTGGATTAAATGCACCGACCGACTGCCGCCGTTCGATGAAGGATTGCGGGTGCTGATACACACAGCAGAACATGATTTTGAGGGTGAACAATTTTTCGATGTGCTCGCGGAAGACCTGTATCCGGGGGCTGATGGCGGTTGGTTTAACGAGGTGTGCGAGTT
>JBFHUL010000123.1:0-6855 GCA_041590075.1 Oleiphilaceae bacterium | reverse complement strand
CACGATGCACTCCAGCGCCTGGCTGCACAAATCGAAGTGAGCTACTACAAGGCGGGGCGCGATATCCTGCTCTACGGCGATCCGATCGCCGATCTCTACGTTATTCGCTCCGGCGCAGTAGAAATTTTTCGCCGCAACGGCGAGCTCTACAATCAACTGGCCGAAGGTGGCATTTTTGGCCAAATGGGCCTGATGATGAACCGCCGTGTGCGCTTTCCTGCCCGAGCGCTGGAAGATACCCTGCTGTATTGCATCCCGCTGACTTACTACGAAGCTTATTGCGACGAATATGAAACCTTTGCCGATTATTTTGAGGCCGAACAGGAAGGCGTGTTACGTCATGCTCTGAGTACCGAATTTGGTCACAGCGACCTGAGCACTGTAAAAGTCGCCAAAGTTGTGCGCGACGCTCCTCCGCCTCTCTCGCCGGATACCAGCGTTCAGCACGCCGCACAGTGTATGACCGAATGGCAGATTTCTGCACTACTGATCACTCCCCCCGATACCGGTAGCGACCACAGGCCGCTGTTAGGCATTATCACCGACAGCGATCTGCGCAGCCGTGTACTCGCCGAAGGCTTGAGTGCCAACACCCCTGTGGGTGAGGTCATGACCGCGTCGCCGCGCACCATAGACAGCGAAAGCTATCTCTTTGAAGCCATGCTCGCGATGTTGCGCGATAACGTTCACCACATGCCCGTGATCACCAAAACGAAGGCGACCGGTATTCTGTCCCTGTCGGATATTCTGCAGCACGAATCGCAAAACAGCCTGCTCTACGTGCGCGCCATATTCAGCCACAATTCCATCGCCGCATTGAGTGAACATGCCGAACGCCTGCCTGCTGTGTATCAGCGCCTCATCAACGAGGATGCGAATTCCCAGATGGTCGGAAAAGCCATGTCGGTGATTGGACGCAGCTTTTGCCAACAACTTCTGATGCTGGCCGAAACAGAATTGGGCCCACCCCCTGTTGCCTACTGCTTTATGAGCCTGGGGTCGATGGCCCGCGAAGAACAAACACTCGTGACCGATCAGGACAACGCCCTCATACTGCACGATGACTACGATGCCCAACGTCACGGCCCCTATTTTGAACAACTCAGCACCTGGGTATGTCAGGCCCTCGCCCAATGCGGTTACCCGCTGTGCGAAGGCAATATCATGGCACAGAACCCTCAATGGCGACTCACTCTGAGCCAATGGCAGGCACAGTTCCAGTCCTGGCTTGAAAAGCCAGAACCTCAAGCCTTGTTGAACAGCAATATTTTCTTTGATCTCGATGCAGTGTGGGGCGAGGAATCCCTCGCCCACACCTTGCGCGCCTATATCGCGGAGCATGCACCGAAGCATCCGGCATTTCTTGCCTGCCTTGCCCGCAATGCACTGAATCGCACGCCTCCCCTTGGTTTCTTCAAAGGCTTTGTAGTCGAACCCGACGGGGAATACCGCAATACCATGAATCTGAAACGTCGCGGCACTGCCCCACTGACCGACGTCGTGCGAGTGCACGCACTGGCAACCGGGTCACAGGCGCAAAACTCCTTCGAGCGCCTGCAGGACATCGCACAAACCGGCTTACTGCCAGAAGGTAAAAGTCGCGAAATGGCCGACGCACTGGAATACCTTTCGATTACCCGCATGCGCCACCAGGCGGAAGCGCTGGCACAAGGGCGTAAACCCGACAATCAGCTTAATCCCAACGACCTTTCGGCCTTCGAACGCCGCTCATTAAAAGCGGCTTTTCAGGTGCTCGATAACGCCCAGAAATTTCTCAAATTCCGCTACACCGCCCAGCAGGCAATACGCTGATGTCGAATAGCCGCAGCTACCAGCTTCCGAAGAGCTGGCCCCATTACATGCAAGCACAGGCTTCACATGGCCCTGAAGCGCTCCGTGACTTTTTCACTGCAAACGCAGTAAACAGCGACCAGGAGATCAGCAAGTGTTCCTTCATGGCCATGGATTTTGAGACCACAGGCCTCGACCCTGCTTGCCACGATATTGTGAGCATCGGACTCATCCCCTTCGATCTGCAACGCATCTACTGCCGCCGTGCCAAACACCTGCTTGTACGACCTGCCGGCAAACTCCTCGAGCTATCCGTTTCGTTCCATGGCATCACCCATAGTCAGCTGGAGAATGCACCGAAATTTGACGACGTATTAGCGCCGTTGCTGCATTACCTGAGAGGAAAGTGTGTGGTGGTGCATTACCACCAGATTGAGCGCGATTTTCTGTGGCATCATGTCATGCGCGCACAAGGTATAGAGCTGCTCTTTCCCGTCATCGACACCATGCACATAGAACAGGACATTCTGCAAAAAAAGAAAAGATGGTGGCAGGTGCGGCGCAGCGCTCACTCCTTGCGTTTAGCGGATTGCAGAACACGCTACCACCTGCCGCATTATCCACTCCACCACGCACTTACGGATGCGCTCGCCACCGCTGAGCTTTTCCAAGCGCAAATGCAGCACCACTACCCATCCGACACGCCGCTCGGTAGAGTGTGGTGCTGAAGCACCGCTAGCCTTGCAGCGCTCGTTCTGTGCGCAAACCCAACAACAAGCTCACACACATCAACAACAAGACCACGGTAAAGGGCAAGCCACTTGAAATCGCCCCCGCCTGCAGGGCCTGAATCGCCTCGGTACCACCAATCCACAACAGCACCGCCGCAATCGCGCCCTCTACGGTCGCCCAGAATATGCGCTGCGGAACAGGCGCATCGATTTTTCCGCCCGCCGTAATACTGTCGATGACCAACGAACCAGAATCGGAGGAGGTGATAAAAAACACCAACACCAGTACGATCGCAATACTCGACAGCACCAGACTCAGCGGCAACTGATCAAACATCTGAAACATGGCCAAAGGTACGTCGGTCAAGCCTTTCTCACCCAAGGCGCCCACGCCTTGCGCTACCTGATCAATCGCAATACCGCCATACACCGACATCCAGATAATGGTAATCAACGTAGGCACGACTAATACGCCGATCAGAAACTCGCGAATTGTGCGCCCTTTCGACACCCGCGCGATGAACATGCCGACAAAGGGCGACCAGGAAATCCACCAGGCCCAGTAAAACACCGTCCAACCCTGAAACCAGGCCTCATCTTCCCGACCATGCGGATTACTCAAGGGCAGAATATTTTCGACATAGGCGCCAATGGTGCGCGGAATATTGCCCATAGAAACGGAAAAAGCCACCAGCGCAACGAAGATTAACAGCGCAAAGGCAATCACCATATTGATGTTACTCAGTAACTTAACGCCGCCTTCCAGACCTCTTACCACCGAGACGACGGCTAAGGCGGTGACCCCCACAATCACCAGTATTTCGAGACCCACGCCAGCCTCGATACCAAACACATGCTGAATCCCGGCAGAGGCTTGTTGCGCACCCAGGCCCAATGAGGTGGCCAGACCGAACAAGGTCGCCAGCACCGCCAGAATATCGATAATATGTCCAGGCCAACCCCAGGCATGGTCCCCCAACAAGGGATAAAAAGCTGAACGAATCGACAAGGGCAAACCCTTGTTATAGGCGAAAAACGCCATTGCCAGCGCCACCACGCCATAGATCGCCCAAGGGTGTAATCCCCAGTGGTACATGGTGGCCCCCAGCGCCATCCTTGCGGCCTCAGGGGTGCGGGCCTCTACCCCCAAGGGGGTTTCATACCACCCTGTGTAGTAAGCGACGGGCTCGGCCACGCCCCAGAACATCAACCCAATCCCCATCCCGGCGGCAAACAACATGGCCAGCCAGGAAATCAGCGAGTGTTCCGCCTCCGCCTTCTCTCCCCCCAGTCGAATGCTACCGTAAGGCGACACAATCAAAGCCAGGCAAAAGAGCACGAAGATATTACCTGCCCAAATAAAGAAACCATCAAATAAACCGATGATATCCCACTTGAGCCCATCCAAAGTTGCCTTGGCCGTTGCCGGATCGGATAACAAGGTCACCAATAAAAATAAAAGAATAAGGCCTGCACTCACGCCAAACACGGGGTTATGCACATCAAACCCCCAACGTTGCACGTTATGCTGCCCTACGGTGTAGTCAGTACTGTGTATGCTGTATTTATCTTCTTTATGCGGCATAACTTTCCTTCTCCTCCCGTAATAAAACGCCCCGCGTTACCTGAGGCTCTGGTGGATCGAACCCTCGGCACGCGCAAGGCGTTGAAACCCAGCTTGCTGCGATGTTCTAGCTCAGGTTCTCTCGTTTAACACTTGCCTCGCAATTGCTTTTCGTTGATGTAACTGTCTGACCTCTCGTTACGCAGCAAACCGCTTCGCAGATCAATCTCCCCACCCCATATTACGCGGGCAGGATCACTCGCATGTTCGCCTCTTGGTAAAACACTGATTTATTCATTGCGCGAATATTCAGATTCACGCTGAAAAAGATATTCATTTGCCTCAAACCCTTGCGGCTCTGGAAGATCTGAACTCTGCTGAGTGCGCAATAAAGCAGTCATAAACATCCGGCTCCGTAGACGTTACTCCTCTAAGTGAGGCCCTGGCACCAACAAATCGCTTAATACCTCAGGGCAAACACCAATCATTCGCCCGCATTACTCCCAGAATTTCCACCATTTTCGTCGCTGTTCGCGTGACGCCTGGCCTGTCTCTGAGCCCTTGCCGAGCTCTTTCATTTCCTGATCGGCTTTTTTATCTTTCTGTTTTTCGAGTCCTTTGGGATGGCCCTGGTCATCTGGCAAACCCTCTTCAGCGCCTAACTCTTTATCGGCCTTATCCTTCTTATCCTTCTTATCCTTCTTATCCTTCTTATCCTTCTTATCCTTCTTATCCTTCTTATCCTTCTTATCTTTCTTATCTTTCTTATCTTTCTTATCTTTCTTATCTTTCTTATCTTTCTTATCAAGCTTATCCTCGACACGTAACTTCTCTTGCGCATCGTCTGAGACGTTGGCTTCGCCGCCATTTTCAATGACCCTCTCAGGCTGCTTATCCTTGCCCGACATTCGGTGCTCTTTGTGATCTTTGGCTACCACTGAACCTGCTAGCAGCGACGCGACTAATGCAAGCCCTAACAAAAATGGCCGAATCCACTTATTCATTACCCTTCTCCCCTACGTTGATGACATGCTATGCGGGCCGAAACCCAACGCCCGCAGTCGCTCACAAAGTTTAGCTCACAAGCAACAAATGTCAGCTAACTTTACACTTCCCCACATACCAAAGAACCTCACTCCCAGCTAAGCCAATGTAACATCGCGTTAACTTATATTTTGGCAAGTATATTGCCTAGTGTTTAGACCGATTAAAAAATCAGTAATCCCCGTAAATAACCAGTAGTAATGGGAAATAAAATGAAAACGACCTCACTCTTCTTGATCACTATTTTGACCGCCCTGAGTCATTCTGCGCTCGCGCTCACCTGCGGAGGCGCGCCGCTCGATCGAGAGGCAAGCTTCACGAACGCCTCCGTGTGCGGATATGGTGCTGGGAATCCACACGCCTCAGATATCAATGGTTATTTCGATCGCAGCCCAAATAGCTGGACTCAGGTGGCTGAACTTACCGACTCCGGCACAAACGGTGTATTTACAGCAACAGTTGATGCACCAGATAGCTGGGGCGGTACAAACCTAACAGGAGAATACTCCATCGATGCCAGCTTTTGGGCGCAGTATTCTGAAGCCGTGATTAGCATGCATGTTGGAAATGGTCGCGGCGACCCCGATCACTTTGCTTTCCTGATGAACCCAAACACAACGAGCGGCACATGGAGCTATGACCGCTTAGAGGGTGCCGGTGGCGGTTTATCCAACATTAAGCTTTGGGGTATCCAAGGCGGCACAGTCACGGTTTCCGAACCCGGCACCATCGCACTGCTGGCCTTCGGTATACTTGGCATCATCGCCGTTCGCCGCCGAGTGTAACGCTCTCCGCAAACAGACGCTTGAAGGGTAGCCATTGCTACCCTTTTTCGTTATGACATCAAAACCGCCATCTCCTCATCAACACCCGATCCGTTTCCAATCACAATGCGTAGGTAAACTAATCACCTAACCAAAGCCCCCCTATGCGAAAAAAACTGATTTTACTCGCACTAGTTCTTCTTCTCACTGGATGCAGTGCCTTCGGCTTTCTCTTCGAGCGACTCCCCTGGCTAGTTAACTGGCAGCTCGACCGCATGCTGGATTTGAACGAGGCCCAAGAACAGATCGTAGAAAAAGGCGCTGAATCAATGCAGGAGTGGTTTATCAGCGAAGGATTTCCTCTACTGATCGTGCACTTGGAAACCACTCAACAGCGATGGCGAACCGGCAGATTAGATCGCGCCGCAACGTATTTGGAAAGTGCACTGGCAGACTGGATTGCCGAATTCTTGAGGGCCGTCGAACCACACCTGATGCCACTGCTACTCTCTATCGACGAACAGAATGCTGAACAATTCAGACAATACAACGCGGACAAAGCCCAAGAATGGTTTGAATATGCCGAAAGTGAAGCCAAAAAGCGTGCACAGCGAAAAGAAAAGCTTGAAGACTGGTTCGGCCCCCTTACTCAGCAGCAACACACCCTCGTCGATCAGAACATTACCTTGTTCGACGCAGAGCTGAAAACACGGCGGGACAACAACCAGCACTGGAAAGAAATGCTTTTGCAAAGCGCGCTCGATCGAGACACTCAAGACCTTAAACGCTGGATCAATGATCCCTCCGTCTGGTGGACCGAAGACTACACATCACTTCGTACCGCTAATCGTCAACAATGGAGAATAACAGTCAAGTCTTTACTCCCCACACTCAGCGCCGAACAACGCCAACACGCCGACCAACGAGTGCAAGACTGGATAGAGAATCTCTATAGCGTGCT
>JBFHUL010000122.1:0-7204 GCA_041590075.1 Oleiphilaceae bacterium | reverse complement strand
GGTGCAGGGCGCCGTCATCGTGTTACACGATCTGGAGCAGCATGCCGATTGGCCGTATCTGATTCGTCCCCTGCGCCAGGCATTGCCTGAAGAGGGGTGGTACACCCTGGCTGTGAATCTGCCGAAGGCGAGTGTGGATACCGCGCCGGAACGTACCCGTCCGCCCAAACAATATGAGGAACTGATTCTCACGCCGGCCCTACAGAGCGCGCTGCAAGGTGCGGCGACCGGCCAGCAAAATGAGTCGGACCCCGACTTGCCTGGTGAGGTCGAGTCGGAGACCGAAAGTGCTGATGCCAAAGCCCCGGTAAACGCGTCGGGCGAAGTGCAACAGACCGCGAATGAAGCAGAGAACGTGGATATTGATCTCGAGGAAAAAGCGCAACCGGAATTGCCGCCAGTGCCTTATTCCGAGCGCGCTCAGGCGCACCTGAAAGCCGCGCTGGCGCACATTGATCAGTTGGGTTACCAGAACATCATTCTGGTCGCCTACCGGGCAGGCGCCAACACTGCCCTGAGCTATATTCAGCCGCTGGCGGCCTCCATGCCGGCCAGTGGTTTTGCGCTGGTAATGATTGATCCGGAGCTGGAGGCAGCGTATCAGGTGGATTTGGCCACGGCCTTCGGTAAACAATTCAAGCCTCCGGTCCTGGATGTTTACAACAGCATCGCTTTGCCTGCACGGGAACAGGCGGCACGGCGCGCTTCACAGGCACGTATGGCGGAAATGGCGAATTACCGGCAAATTAAGCTGAATATAAGAGAAAGCGGTGGTTTTCAGGATATGATTATTCGCCGGGTGAGATCCTGGATGATGACCCAGGCACCCGGCATGTCGGCAACCAAAATGAGGGATCGCCGGCCCTAGGAAACGCTGGCAGATTTCAAGGTGTCCACACGGCGCACCATATCATCAAGCAGGAAGCCGAGCTTTTTCAGTTCGTCGAACAGTGGCAGTGTTTTCGCGCCCGTAAAATAACAGCTGTAGGCATGTTTGCGAATAAACTGATCGATGATCATGGCCTTGGCCCAGTTTTCGGGTTCGTCGTTGGCGGCCACGTCGGCAAAGGCCTCGCTCATGGCTACAAAGGGCTCTTCCTGCGTAATGCTCTCGCCCTTACCGAGAAAGCGTTGCAGCATGTACTCACAGATCTTCATGCCTACCTGACGTTGCCCGAAATCAAAAGCGATGCGGGCATAAGTGCTCAGGCGCTCAAAGCGGGACTCGCCCATCTGTAAGGCTTGTTTGAGACGATCATAGGCGAACAACAGATGCTGGTAGCGCGATTGCATTTCGCGCGAGGTGTCGCAAGCGGCGAGGTAAGCTTCCAGAGCCGCGCGGTAGCCTTCGTGGTGAGTGGTTTTTGCATTGAGCGTTGCGTGATCGGGGAGTGCAACCTCGCTTGCTTCAAGTGGCTCTGCAGCACGCACCAGCAGCCCGCGCTCGGCCAGTGAGTTCGCGGTGTCCTGCTTACAGGCAAACAGATTGAGCAGATAGCCATCAATGGGGTATTGAGCGTCAAGAGGGGCCAGTGTGTTCAGGCCCGGAATCAGGACATAGATGTCGTAGCCTTGATTCGTAAAGGCTTCAACGAGGCCTTTGTTCACTTGCGTGCCGTGCTTCAGTTCAAACATGATGAGCGGCGATTTTTCGGTTAACACCGTTTGTCCGCCCTTCAGTATATTGATTTCCTCACCCTCCGCATCAAGCTTGATGAAGTCGAGGTTTTGCCAGTCAAGTCGTTCCGCGCAGGCATCCAGCGTGTCGAGTGAGATGGTGATCTTCTCTGCGCCTTCGGCGTTTTCCGCGTGCAAGGAATTCAGTTCCGCATTCTTGGAGGCATAAAAAGAGGCTTCGCCGGCATGATCGGATAACCCGGTTTCCAATAACTCCACTTTCTTGTCGAGTCCGTTTTCCTTGATTGTTTCACGCAGGGCTTGTGCGGTATCTGGTGTCGGTTCAAAGCTGTAAAGCTTGCCTTTGTCGCCGAGTTGGTTGGCAATGGCAGTACTGTACAGGCCATAATTGGCGCCGATATCGACAGCGGTCATTTCGGGCGTAATGCAGCTGCGTACGAAGCGAATCTCGTCTTCAAACCAGTCCTGCTGTTCGCGCAGCACGAAGGGCGTCATGAGTTTGATGTCGGTCGGCGCGCAGATACGCGTGCCATCAAAAAGAGTAAGAAAATCTGTGTTTTTCGGCATTGTTTTGTATGTTGTATCTCTGAGTGGGTCAGAAATCATACATCAGTATTGCGTGCCATGCGGTGGCGTCTGACCAGACTGTGATCTGTTGCGCAATTGGTCTAGTTTGTTGTGGCGGCCGGTGCAGAGGATGGGTCGCTCAGCGCGGCTTGTTGATGCTGCTGTTGCAGCCAATCACGGTAATCTGTTGCGGGCTTGTTGGTGATGATTTCAAGCCGTTTGATCTTGCTGTCAAATTCATCAAGCACTTTGGTGCGCTCATTTTCCAGCTCTTTAATATCGGCGCCGGCGTTGATAATGTCTTTTTTCAGCGACTGAATCGTGTTGAGGATGTTGTCGGGAATTGCGCGGCCGTTGCGCTGGATATTGGCGGCGATGCCTTCCTGCTTGATAATTTCCTGCTCCGCAGATTCGATCTGATTGCGCTTGAGCTCAATGATGCCGTTGATATCCTGAATGCGACGTTTTACTACCCGCACGGCGTCGTCGGGATGGCTGTACAACTGGCGTAGCTCTTCGTCAATGCGTTGCTGTTCCTGTCGTTGTAGCTCAAGCTGCCGTTGCCGCTCGCGCTCGGCGTCCCGGGCGGCAATCTGTTCCGGCGTTAAGGCAGGCGGGATGCGTTCGATAAGGCGGCCTTTTTCATTGAGTATGTCGTAACCCTTGCCCACGAATTGAGGTGGAATGGTGCGATTAAGCACGGTGTTGCCCTGATCGTCGGTATAGCGGTACAGCTGTCCGGCATTTGCTGTGCTGATGGTCAGAACCATGAGCAAAGCAAGGATCAACAGGTTGTGGTAGCGATAGATTCTGGCCATTAATACTTCGTGATCAAGCGGTTAAGACGCAGGCTGAATTGGTTTTGGCGCGCCATTCTAGTTCTTTTTAGCATAGACTCAAAGGGTATACTATGCGCTTTCCAAATTATTACAGGGTAATCAGCCGACGTTGTGTGGTGGGATTCTGACTTTTTCATATTGTTGCTGGTGTCTCTGTTTGCCAATGGCATGAGCGCCTTGGCGGGTGGCGGCGCCGGCTTGTTGCAGTTTCCCATTTTGTTGTTTTTGGGGCTTGGCTTTGCCACGGCACTCGCTACGCATAAGGTGGCCAGTGTGGCGCTTGGTGTTGGTGCAAGTTTACGGCATATCCGTGAGCGGGCACTGTCTTGGCGACTGGCGGGGCTCATGCTGGCTTGGGGGCTGCCCGGCGTCATTGTGGGAGCCAATGTGATACTCGATGTGCCGGACCGCTGGGCGCGCGTGGCGCTGGGGGTGCTGACAATGGGGCTGGGCATTTATTCGGCGGCTTCACCCCAACTTGGTCTTCGGGCGCAACACCGGATGCAGTGCACCCGCGATTGGATTGTGGGTGGCGCCGGTTTATTCGTGATCGGCGTGCTCAACGGGTCGATAACGTCGGGTACCGGGTTGTTTGTGACGCTCTGGCTGGTGCTGTGGTTTGGGCTCGACTACCAGCGTGCGGTTGCCTACACGCTGGTACTGGTCGGGCTGGTCTGGAATGGCGTGGGTGCCCTCACTCTGGCGCTGCAAACCGAGGTCAAATGGGCTTGGGTTCTGCCGCTGGTGTTGGGCGCGCTGGCGGGTGGCTACCTCGGTGCACATTGGTCGGTGGTGAAAGGCAGTCGCCTGGTGAAGCGTTGCTTTGAAGTGCTCACTATACTGGTGGGCGCGTCGCTATTGCTGGAGCTCTAATCACGCGACGCCGTAGCGGGTACGATACGCAGCGACCGCTTCGGCGTATTCCGACAGCCGGCTGTCGGCCTGGATATAGCTCAGCAGCTGGTTCAGATTGATGATGCTGCAGACCGGAATGTTGTGTTCTTCTTCCAGTTCCTGAATGGCAGATTTTTCTCCCTGGCCACGCTCCTGGCGGTCCAGCGCAATCACAACGCCCGCAGGCTCTGCACCGGCAGAGTGGATGATATCGATGACCTGACGGATGGCGGTGCCGGCCGTGATGACGTCGTCAATAATCATTACTTTGCCTTGTAAACTCGCGCCAACGATCAGGCCGCCCTCGCCGTGATCTTTGGCTTCTTTGCGGTTGAAGGCGAAGGGGACGTTGGTGTGGTGCAAGGTCGACAGTGAAACTGCCGTGGCAGCGCCCAGGGGAATGCCTTTGTAGGCCGGGCCAAACAGCACGTCATAATCGTACTGCGCATCCATCAGGGTTTGCGCGTAAAAACGCCCCAATTGCGCGAGGGACAGACCGTCGTCAAACAGGCCGGCGTTAAAGAAATAGGGGCTGATGCGTCCGGATTTGAGGGTAAATTCTCCGAACTTTAAAACCTGCTTCTGGAGTGCAAATTCAATAAATTCTTTTTGGTGGGGTTTCAGTGTGCTGTCGCTTAGCATTCAAGGGGCCTAAGTAGAAGATGTTACAGAGTTTTTCTTTTCAAAAATTGTGAAATAAGTATCATACCACGCAAATAAATTGAGGTGCAGTTATGCGGGTAGTATCAATTAATGTAAACGGATTAAGGAGGGCGGCAGAAAACGGTCTCTTTGACTGGATGCGCGAGATCGACGCAGATGTCGTCAGCATTCAGGACTTGCAGGGTAAAGTGTATGATTTTGATGATCCCATTTACCACCCTGAGGGATATGAAGCTTACTTTATTGATGCCGAAGATCCTGCTGACGGTGGCGTAGGCATTTACACGCGCCATTTCCCCAAAGCCATCATGTATGGGTTTGCCTATGAGCCTGCCGATCGGCAGGGCCGCTTTATTCAGGCGGATTTCGATAATGTCAGTGTGGCGTCCATGCTGGCGCCGTGCGCCTTGGGCGAGCCCTCGCGGCAACAGGAAAAAGATGCGTTCATGGCGGCTTTCAAGGGGCATTTGGAAAAAACCCTGCGGAAACGCCGCCAGTTTATTTTCGCCGGCAGTCTGCACTCAGCCCATTTGGTGATGGATGCCAGTAGTAAATTTCATGAGCTTGAAGTGAGTGGCTTTCTGCCGCACGAACGTGCCTGGTTTGACGAGGTCTTCGAGGACCTGGGGTACGTGGATGCCTTCCGACAGATCAATGTGCAAAAGAATCAGTTTACGTGGTGGCCGAGCTGGGCCAAAGGCTGGCGCAAAGAAGCCGGTTGGCGCACCGATTATCAAATTACCAGTCAGGCAGTTAAAAACCTGATTGAAGACGGGTTCATCGATTTTGATACCCGCTTTTCAGAGCATGCTCCCCTGGTGATGGATTACAACATTATTATGTGATGTGTCGCAGATCCAAAGGGAGGAAAATGCCGGAGTAGGCGCCGGCATTTTCCGTCTTCCCGCAAGCGGGGTGAGATCAGGCGAAGGCTTCTTCCTGGAGTGCGAATATCTCGTCCAATCCCTTGCGTGCCAGTGCCAGCATGGCATCAAACTCTTCCTGCTGAAAGGCTTCGCCTTCTGCCGTACCTTGTACTTCAATGAAACCGCCCTTGTCGGTCATCACTACATTCATGTCGGTTTCGGCGGCGGAATCTTCGGGATAATCGAGGTCGAGTACCGGCGTGCCCTGATAGATGCCGACTGAAATCGCGGCGACTTTCTGCTTGAGGGGGGACTGTTTCAGCTTGCCCTTGGCAACGAGCCCATTCAACGCGTCCATCAAGGCCACACAGCTGCCGGTGATTGCAGCGGTGCGCGTGCCGCCATCGGCCTGAATGACATCACAATCGATGGTAATACTGCGCTCTCCCAGCGCATACAGATCCACTGCGGCGCGCAGGGAGCGGCCAATCAGGCGTTGAATCTCAACGGTGCGGCCCTGCTGTTTGCCGCGGGCAGCTTCGCGATTCATGCGTGAGCCGGTTGAACGAGGTAGCATGCCGTATTCGGCGGTGACCCAACCCTTGCCTTCGCCTTTCAGAAAGCGCGGCACGTTTTCCTCCACGGTGGCGTTGCAGATTACTTTGGTGTCACCAAACTCCACCAGCACCGAGCCTTCGGCATGCTTGGTGTAATGACGGGTAAGTTTGATTGTGCGTGCTTGTTCCGGCTGGCGGCCACTGGGTCTCATGATGATGTTGCTTCTCTTGTCGCTCTCGAAAGGGCGGCGAGTGTAACACTAGCACGCTTGTCGGGTCATCCCTGCGCGTGTTGCAGTGTTGTGAGGCGATGTAAATGCGTGGTAGGTGTCTGGTGCTAAAGCCGGGAATGCGTAGAATAGCGATTTCATTTTATCCCGTGAGGACATTCTATGCTGAAAAGCATGACCGCTTTTGCGCGCCACGCTCATCCCACTAACTGGGGCACGGTGACTTGGGAATTGCGCAGTGTGAATCATCGTTATCTGGAACCGAACTTTCGTATTCCGGATACGTTTCGTGAGTTGGAAACGCGCTTGAGAGAGAGTCTTCGCAAACAACTGGCGCGCGGCAAGGTCGACTGCACCTTGCGCTGGCAGCCTGCCGTGAACAGTGAGAGAGGTTTGGGTGTAAATGCCGAGGCACTGGCAGAGCTGAAGCGCGCCAGCGATAGTGTGGCTGCCGTGTTTGGCCGTGTGGCAGAGGTCAATCCCCTGGATGTCTTGCAGTGGCCCGGCGTGCTCGATACGGAGCAGGCGTCGCGTAAAGAACTGCTGAATGAGAGCATGCAGGCCTTCGAGGAGGCTTTGGGGATATTGCTTGCCAATCGCCGCCGGGAGGGGGAGCAGCTGGCGCCCTTGTTTGCTTCACGCTTGGACAAAGTGAATGAAATCGTCGCTGGAGTAAGAAGCAGTCTACCGGCGATTCTCAAGCGTCAGAGTGAACAGATTCGGCAGCGTTTTGAAGAAGCCTCGGTGGAACTCGACCCGGGCCGGCTTGAGCAGGAGATGGTCATGTTGGCGCAAAAGTGTGATGTGGATGAAGAGTTGGATCGTCTTGAGGCGCACGTGAAAGAAGTCACTGCGGTACTGAAGAAGAAAGAGCCCGTGGGACGGCGTCTGGATTTTCTGATGCAGGAGCTGAATCGCGAAGCCAATACTCTGTCGTCAAAAGCCATCGT
>JBFHUL010000121.1:0-7422 GCA_041590075.1 Oleiphilaceae bacterium | reverse complement strand
GCCTCGGCAGAGGGTAAGGCTGATGAGGCGATGGGCTTATTCAAGAACTTGATCGATCATCCCGAAGTGGGAGCCGCCGCTCGCATTGGCGCGTCGGCATTGCTGGCCCAGCGCGGTGAGTTTGGGCAAGCTGAGGCGACGCTTGAGCCGATACCTGCCGATAGTGAATATTACGCGCGTGGCCGGCTCTTGTTGGCAGGCATCAAGATTGCCCGGAATCAACTAGATGATGCCGAGAACGTGCTGAGTGAGTTGCTCAGTCAGCTGCCCAATACCGATATCATGCAGCCAGAGCGTGCTTCCGCCCTCGAGAGGCTCTCCTACGTTTTGACCCGGCTGGGGCGTTCGAATGAGGCGTATATTTATACCAAGTCGCTATCGGAGGCGTTTCCGGGGGCCACGGAAGTCAACGAGCAATACAACAGTGCCGTGGAACATTTTAAAGCCGGCGATCTGGCTTCCGCGCGCTCTCTTCTGACGGGCATTACCGAAAAATACCCCAACTATGATAAGGCGACACAGTTACTGGGCATTATCAGTTACTTGCAGGGCGATACCGAAATTGCATCGGAGCTCTTATCCAGCAGTGTTGATCCGGAAGTCGCTGACCCTCTCGCAAAGCATATCTACGCCGCATCGCGTTTAAAACTGAACGATCCGAAGAAGGTGTTGGAAATTCTCGAGCCAGATATCCAGGCATCAACCATTGCGCAGACCTGGGTGCTTTATGGTTTGGCAGCGATTTCTGATGGGCAACTGAGCAAGGGTGAGTCTGCACTGAAAAAAGCAGCGGAGTTGGCGCCCGAAGACGTGCGAGTTCGGCTGTCGCTTGCGAGCTTTTATCGCACGGCGCGGGTGGATAAAAATAAAGAGTGGCAGCATCTTCAAGATGCCCTGAAACTGGCCCCGACAGATCGTCAGGTACTCCAGGATGTGGTGTCTTATCACCTGCGAAATAAGGGGGAAAGCGCCGCGGCCGATTTCGTGGATGGGCAGGTGAAACGCTATCCGGATGCCTTTGCGCCCCAGTTGATTGCTGGCTATTACCACGCCAGCCAGAATCGCCTCTCGAAAGCGCTGGATTACTTTACGAAGGCGAGCCGTATCAAAACACAGGGTGAAGATTACCTGAACGCTATGTTTGCCAAAGGAAAAGTCGAATTATCGCTGTCGCGTTACGACAATGCATTGCGCACGTTTAGCGATCTGGCAAAAGAGTTTCCGGAAGGTGAGCAGGCTTACCGCGGCTTGTATTCGACCTACTTGCGTAGCGAAGGCCCGGATGTTGCCCGCGAGAAACTGGAAGCGCTTGCCAAGCGCAATGCGGTGATGGCGCCCTATGTGGTGCTGGTGCAGTCTGCTTTGGGCAATCAGGACGTGCGAACCGCAAGAAAATACTTTAATCGTGCGAAGGACTTCAACAAAGACGCAGAAGCGCTTCATAAGCTGTCGCTGTCAATCAAATATATGGATGCCGTAGTGGCCATGCAGCAGGGCGATCTGGATCAGGCCCGCGCTCACGTGGCGGGCTTGTTGAATGAGCAACCGGAAAACATTCGTCTGCTTTCGTTTTTAGTCGACCTTGAAGTACGTGCCGGGGCCTTGAAAGAAGCCAAAAAAGTGGTTGCGCAGATCGAGAATCTCAACCCCAAGCATCCGATTGTGGCGGTAATGAAGGGCGATATTGCTTTGGCAGCTAAGGACTTTGAAGGTGCGCAGGGCTATTATCAGAAAGCTTGGAATGAGAGCGCCTCGGATCTGACCGGCGAAAAGCTGTATCGCATACTCGCCATTCAGCGCCGCGACACGGAGCTTGCTCGCCACTTGCAGGAGTGGTTGGAGAAACAGCCAAACAGTGTGGCTGGCCTGTTGTATCAGTCCATGCGTCATCAGCAGCGCGGGCAGCGCGTGAGAGCAACAGAGGGATACGAGCATTTGCTGTCGCTCGCACCTAACAATATTCCTGCTCTGAATAACCTGGGCTGGATCTATTTTGAGGAGGGCGATAGCCGCGCCTTGAAATTGCTCGAGCGCGCGGCTCAGTTAGCGCCTGAGGTACCCGCAGTATTGGATAGTTATGGCTGGGTACTGTTCAAGCAGGGCGAGAAACAAAAAGGCCTTGCGTATTTGAGAAAAGCCAATGAGTTAGCGCCGGATAACGAAGAAATTGCGGCACACCTGAAAGAAGCCGAAGCTGCACTTTAACAAAGTGTGGGTCGGCCCGAATCCGGTTCCCCTGCTTGGCGAACGCATCGCGTGTGGGTGCGTTCGTATCCTCCTCCTTCTTCTGAATAGGCTTTTCATTTAAATGCATGGTCTGCGCGATGGGCAGCGAGAAATGTTGGCGTCTGATCCGTCGTGTTCTGCGGGGGCGTTGCCCTGCATGACTGGAGTCGCGCTCGGCGAGGTGTTGGCCAGCCTGCTTGCCAAGTGAGCAGTGCTAAATGAGGATACTAATTCGATTTTACGTGGCTACGAAGGTTTTTCCCTTTCGCTTTTGTCACACTCAGATTTCTTCTTTTTCACTCGATTTGATTTCGTATTTTTCCGCCAGGTTGTACAGCGTGGGGCGCGTAATGCCCAGCAGGCGCGCGGCTTTGGCCATGTTGTGCTGTGAGGCCTGAATGGCTTGCAGCACCGCGGTGCGCTCGGCGGCGTCGCGGATTTGTCGCAGGTTTAGTGCGTCGTCGGCGAAATCAATGACCTCTGTGAGTTCCAGGTCGGTGGCCGAGACTTTGCGGTCGTCGGCCATGATGGCAGCCCTTTTTACCTTATTGATCATCTCTCTGACATTGCCTGGCCAGCTGTAGGCTTTAATGGCGCGCATCGCGTCGTCGCTAAAGGCGAGGTTAGGACGGTTCATTTGTTTGGCAAATGTTTTGAGCAGGGATTGCGCGATGATGACCGAATCGCCTTCGCGCTCGCGTAAGGGCGGGATGTTCAGGGTGATTTCACTCACGCGGTAGTACAGGTCTTCACGAAAGAGGTTGTCTTGAATCAAGGTTTGAATGTCTTGGTGCGTGGCACAGACCACGCGCACATCCACCGGAATTTCACGCACGCCGCCGACGCGTTCGACGACGCGCTCTTGCAGAAAGCGCAGCATTTTTGGTTGTAGGGCCATCGGCATGTCGCCGATTTCATCCAGAAACAGTGTGCCGCCATCGGCCAGTTCGATCTTGCCTTTTTTCTGTTGCGATGCGCCGGTAAACGCACCTTTTTCGTAACCGAAGAGTTCGCTTTCGAGCAGGTTCTCCGGGATAGCGGCGCAATTAATGGCCGAAAACGGTTTGTCTTTACGCGGGCTGAGCTCATGAATCGCCTTGGCGAGTACTTCTTTGCCCGTGCCGGTTTCGCCCAGCAGTAAGGTGGTGACATCGGCGGGGGAGATTTTCTCGATGGTGCGACATACCTCCAGCATCTTGGGACTGCTGGCAATCACGCCTTTCAGATTGGACACGGAATCACCGCGCGAGAGTTCCTGATTTTCTTTTTCCAACTCCCACAGGTGGAAAGCGCGTTCCACAACAAAGGTAAGAATGTCGGCGTCCAGCGGTTTTTGGAAAAAGTCGCTGGCACCCATGCCGATTGCGGTGACCGCATTTTGTTTTTCCTCGCGGCCGGTGACCACGATGACCTTGGTATTCGGCGAAAGGCGCAGGATTTCTTCGAGTGTTTTAAATCCCTCGGTTGCCCCGCCGGGATCGGGTGGTAACCCCAAATCCAGAGTGACTACCTGAGGTTCGATACGGCGCAGGTTGGAAAGGGCGGTTTCGCGATCTGAAGCCACATACACGTCTACATCTTCAAAGCACCAACGCATCTGGCTTTGCAGGCCGGGGTCATCCTCGACAATTAAGAGTTTCCGTTTCACGAGACGATGGTTTCCTTTTTTCGTACTTGTTGTGATGAGGCCCAACATGGAACGGCGAGAGTCGCCCATTCGAATCAGGGGGCGTATAGCATAGCGTTAATTATTAAAGCCAAACAAGTAATGAGGGCACCTTAGTCCTCAATCTGGTTAACGGGTAGCTTAATTGTAAAGCAGGTGCCCACTCCGAGTTGACTCGTTACACTGATCGAACCACCAAGTTTGCGCACGTATTCACGGCTCTGGTACACCCCAATGCCCATGCCTGTGAGACCTTTTGTACTTTTAAAGGGTTTGAAGAGCTGTTCGTTGATGTACTCCTCACTCATGCCCACGCCGTTATCCTGAATAAAAATAAAGGTGGCGTCGGGTGTGGTTTTGGTGGCGATAGACACCTCTCCGTCTTTATCTGTGGCGTCGATGGCATTCTGCACGATGTGCCCAATGGCAGATTTGATTTGATCGCGACTGGCTCGAATCCAGATGCGACTTTCCGGTGCCTCCAACACCGGCATCGGTAAAGATGCCTTGTGTTCCTGATAGACTTCCAACAGCACTTCACCGAGCTCTACGTTGTCGAGTTGATCCTCGCGCTCGGGATTGCGAATCTGTTTCAGCAAATGATCCATTTTCTCGACGGTATGTTGCGTGGTACGAATCATGTCATCGACGAAGGCCGGGTTATGTTTGTGGCGCTCGGCATTTTTTACCAGTAGTGATAATTGCGCGATGATGGTTTTGATGTCGTGAATGAGGAAAGCCGAGGTTTTGCTTACGGCTTCAAATTGCCTGGCTTCGGCGAGTTTCTCTTGCGAGTCGCTTTGTTCAAGATAACTGCATGCCTGCTGTGCGACGATGCGCAACAAGTCGTAGTTTTCCCAGTTCAAATCCAAATCGGCGATAGGCTGGCACAAGAGCACCATGCCAATCAGACGCTCATTCATGCGAAGGGGAATAATCAGCCAGGGGTCTTCTTGCCTGAGGATGCACTCTGGAATCTCGATGAGATTGTATTTTGTAGGATCGAGCATGTACTCGTGCAGGTTGATGATCCAATCGGTGGCGTCAAAGAACAATGCCAGGTCGGAGTTTGCATCGATGTTTTCGAGTTTGGGATCTTTCAGGTTCAGGCGGGCTTTAGGGCTGAAATGGCCGTCTTCGTTAATGCTCCAAATGGCACCTTGCTGGCAGCGTACCAGCTCCCCCAGTACCCGTATGCTTTGCAGGGGAAGTGGGTTCTGTTCGGAGGTGTTGCGCAGCGCATTGGTGCTTTTTATCCATTCGTCACGGTAATCATATTTGTAATCAAAAAAGTTCTTGCTGATGAATACCATAATGCGCGCCCGAATGGCGGGCGAGCTGATAAGAACGATCAGCATGAGCAAGCCAGCAAAGATAAACAGTACGCGCAGGGCCTCGCCCCAGGTGCCTCCGAACAGGCTGATGTAATAACCGCCTGCAGAGATAAACAGAAGGTAGATACCTGCGATGACCAACGTTGTTGTGTGAAAGACCATTTGACGCGACACATGCATGCCAATCGGTTGTTTACGGCTGTTGATCATGGTGAGGGCAATGAAGGGCGCCGCCAGCGCGTTGATCGCGCCACGAGTTTCCCAAAGTGGTGTTGAGAGCTGCTGGAAAAGCAGGGCGTCGGTATACATAAAAAAGTCATAGCCAAACAAGCTGGCGATGGCGATCGTGAGGTACTTGATGCCGGAGCGGCTGTAGGCATGAGCATTGCGCCAGGTCTGTTCGAGTAAGAGCAGGCCCACCAGTGAGACCGCTACCTGCAGAATCAGCATGGTTCCGCCGGAGACATAATCATTGCCTGTAAGCCCTTCGGCTAAGGTGATGATGACCAGAGCGCTAACGAAAATCATGATACTGGCGGAGGTCACGAAGCGAGGTTTTCCCAATGCAGGGTTGGGAAGATATTGGATGCCCAGTAAGGCGAACATCACGCCGAACCACGCCGCATTGCGCGTCAACTCCGCGACGTAACGCACATAGAAGGGTATTTCATGATACAGGCTCTGAACTGCCAGAATGGTCATCCAGGCGGCGCTGGCTGCAGATGCGACAAACAGCGCCTTGTCGCTCACGCGTCTCAGATAACGGCTCAGAATGTAAAGTGCGAGCAGGGCAAATGCCACTGCGCCAATGCTGTGACTGATAAACGAAAAGCTAAATGCCATGGTGAGGCAGGTCGTCCGTGTCGTTGAGGGTGTGTATGGTGTGAGTGTAGCAAAGGCTAGGCAGAAAGGCGCAGGCAAAAAAAGACCGGATAGGCTGGAACGTCTATCCGGTAACAAGTGCGAGTAGTATCCATGAAAGTCTTTCACATTCACCAACGACGATGGCTCGTCGTCAGTACCTAGAAGTATTAGTCAGATTGGTCAGATTACAACCAACAAAAGCGCCCTTTTAAGTTTAATTCGTCATAAGTGATGGCAGTGATAGCGTTGGCAACTTTAAGGCTATTGGCGCGTCGCATCCGGATGGGCATTTTCCACATCCCAGGGCAGCAAACGATAGTGCGGTTGGGATTGGGCAAAGTTCATAAAGGGGTATTTGATGATATCGAAGTAAGGCGAGTAATCAAAATCGCTGGGGGTGCATAGCTTGGGGTTGCGGCGGTAGATTTTGATTTCGTGATTTTCGCTGCGCTTTACCAGGGGCAGAATAGGATACTGGATTGAAGCAAACGCTTCCGCGATCATAGTAGAGCATACGGTTTTTGTGGTGGCACCAACGTGCGAAGTAAACAGGCTGGAGCGCCAGCGGCGCGGCATGATGAGCCAAGGAAACAGAAAACGCAGTAAGTCGAAAATCTGCCGCACATCGTAGTCCGTCCCCAGCCGTTCAATGGCATAGTCAATCACACGCTGGGCATCGCCGAAGGTAAGGTCGCGCGGGCGACAGATACGCAGGTGATCGCGATCGTAGGTGGAAAGCGGTCGGGCAATGGTGCCCTTGCCCAATTCACTTTCGACGATCAGCTGTACATCGGGTTGGCCATCGAAGAATTCTTTGAGGCGTTGGCGGCTGCGGGGGTTTTCGACCTCATGGATGCGGCCCACATAGAGTGCGGCATGGGACCATCGACTTTGGGTAATCGTTTTGATCACGTCGCTGACGCGACTGCGGCCTTCAACGAGAATGACGTCCCCGGGCTTGATTTCATAGCGTAATCGCTCGTAATCGCTCATCGGAACAGGGCTGGCCGGGCGCTCGTGCGTGAGCCAATTGACAATTGCGTCGATCAGACGAGCCTTGCTTTTCAAACCCATTAGAGGAACCTTGTTAAAATGCTCTTAAGGGTATAGTCAAAAAATGTCTCTTCAACAAAGGGAAGTTTGTAAATTCTTATAACAGATTTTCAGCTTACAGGTGTAGACGTGCGGAGACAGGACGGGTTTGGGAGTGCTAGAATCGCCCAAACCAAAAAGAGTATGTGTTATGGCAAAAAAATCTACGAACGAAAACGATCAAAGCGCCCAGCTGTCTGAAAAAATAAAAGAGTCTGCGCGACAGATTTGGCTTGCAGG
>JBFHUL010000120.1:0-7639 GCA_041590075.1 Oleiphilaceae bacterium | reverse complement strand
GGGGGGTGGATTCGAACCACCGAAGCTTACGCGTCAGATTTACAGTCTGATCCCTTTGGCCACTCGGGAACCCCTCCAAGCGAGAACCGACTACGCGACCCTCTTATACCTCAAAACAACGGAGCAAAAATGGAGCTGGCGGACGGAATCGAACCCCCGACCTGCGCATTACAAGTGCGCTGCTCTACCAACTGAGCTACGCCAGCCCGGCACCCTCATTTTGAGAGGCCGCTATACTAAGGCAACTATTTTGGAGATGCAACACTTTTACAGAAAATTTGTCGGCTTTCCGGCAGCCCTTTCAAACCCTTGAAAAGCTGCCTAATTTCGCTGTCTGGCACACCCTCTCCAGACCTCGAAACCGACAACCAAAAAGCGTATCGGTTGCGTGAAATCGGACGCATATTTACCCGATATCCTTTGGCCTTCATTTGCGAAAGCATACGCTTGGCGGAATCTATGTTTTCAAATACGCCCACGGAGATACCGTTTGCCAGCTCACCACTTCTGATAATAAAGCTGTCGATACGCTTTTCCTGGAATTCCCGGTAGCGCGCCTCCAAACTGGCTGCATCATCGAAAGGGCCGTCGAACACCCAATAAGAAGGCGCCTTCTTGAGCTGCTGCTCGACCAACTCCACCTCGAAACCGGCCCGAGCCGGCAATAGCGCCCGAACCTCTTTTGCAGCATCGCTAGATTCAAACGGCCCAAGCAGAAGACAGCGCGCACCGCCAAGCGCAGCCTCCGATATTGCATCATTCAACAAATCGAGGCGAGGCACCCCTTGCTCTACCACATAGGTGGGCGCACGCACCTGCACACGATATGTGTACCATTGCATGCCCGCCAGCAACAGATTGAGCATAAATAAAGAGAGCAACACCCATCTCACTAATTGCAACTCCTATCCGGCCAACCGCTGTCGCAGCCACAGCGACAAACCATTCAACACCAGACCCTGCTCCACGCGGCCGCCATCGAGAATTTCCGAGGCCACCAGAGCGTCGCCACCCGTTATCAATATATGCTCAATGTTTCTTTGCTGCGCCTCTTCCCTAAACTCCCTGATGGTCGCGGCGTACATTCGATAAACCCCCTTCGCAACACACTCCTCTGTAGAACACCCCAACCCCACTGACTCACCACTAACATGATCGACACGAATGTTGGCAGTTCCTTGCAGTAACGCATCACTCAGCATTCGGAGACCCGGTACGATATAGCCACCTTGATGCTCTCCCGTAGCCGACACGTAATCTGCAGTGAGGGCGCTTCCACTATCTATCAGAAGAAAATCATCACGCACCTGCTCATAAGCTGCCATCATCGCCAACGCGCGATCCACGCCCAGCCGACTAGGCTCCTCATAGCAGAAACGCAGAGCACCCATAACCGCCTCGGTTTTTGCGATAAAGTGCGGCACCTTACCCCAGATATCACTGGCCATTTGTAGCGTACTAGCTAGCAGGGAATCATTCGATACGCTGGTGATCGCAATAGATTTCAACCCACCGCCACAGCGCTGCCACTGTGCGGTCAAGCTCGCCCGCTGGTTGTGCGCGACAACCCCTTCGAGGCAATCTTCTGACGCCTGCCTTTCGAGACGCCATTTAATTCGACTATTACCCAAATCAAGTAGAAGGATCATGACCGGCGCACACTGACCTCTCCAGCATTTAAGGTCATTCGCTCACTCCCTACCTGCAAGATAAGAGCACCCGTACTATCTACTCCCTGCGCGATGCCCTCTATATCACTACCGAGCACTTTCACCTGCTTTCCCTCCAACGCGTCATAATGCTTCCAGCGCGAGGCAAAGTTTGCGAAACCATCACGACGAAACGCATCCAACTCTGCCACAACACTCATCAAAAGAGCCGCTGCAACATCATTGCGTCGCAACGCGACCACCTCCGAAAGCGCAATCCACGGCTGATCAATCTCCTCAGCCTCATCCATATGCACATTGAGGCCCACACCTAGCACAACATGCCACACCGTCGTGGGCTCAGCACGTAATTCCACTAAAATACCCGCTAGCTTTCGCCCATTCAGCCAAACATCGTTGGGCCACTTGAGCGCCACACCTTCAACACCAAGGCCTCGCAGAGACTCTGCAACAGCAACCCCAACAGCAAGACTCAGACCGGCCAACTGTTCAGCACCACCATCAAACTGAAAACCACAGCTAAAGTAAATATTACGTGCAAGAGGGCTCACCCATTTTCGCCCACGCCTTCCCCTACCTTGCGTTTGCTGCTCTGCAAAAACACACGTGTATCCATCCTCTCTTAACGAGGCCTCTTCCAACAGGAACTGATTGGTCGACGCGATACTATTCAATACGGACACAGCAACCTTGTGCCGAACCTCTGATGGCAGACCCGTATAAAGGGCGTGCTCGTTTAGCAAATCCAGCCCACCGGGTATGCGATAGCCCCGCCCCTTGTGGGACTCAACATTCACTCCCATATCCCCAAGTTTCGATAAGGCTTTCCACACAGCCGCACGTGTAACACCTAGATGCTCACCTAATTCAGAACCAGAGTGATATTGACCGTCGGCCAACAAGGAAAGAAGTGAAAAAGAATCCATGAAAGGAAATCAACAAAGCCAAATAGTGGCCGGATTATAGCGAGCTTTAATTCAAGCCCGCAATTCTGGAGAGAACGCGAGCTTAATCAAGCACCGTGGTCGATATATCGGTCGTGACGTCAAAATTCTGCAGCTTGAGCCCATAAAGCAGCGTGGACTCACCACCTGTGGGGTGCACGAGATTAACCCGATCAAAGTCCAGCTCTTTAAACTGCGTGCGCGTGCGCACGGCAATCCCCACAGGACGATCCTGAATATCCTGTGCAGTCAGCGCAGCAGGCGAAACATAGCGATAAGTGCCGTCAGCATTCATAACCTTGATATCACCCTTGCTCCCAACCACTCCATTGGAATCTGCGCCATCAGACTTTTTAACAACCTGCACACCCGCCAGATCCAAGTGATAATCAGTCTGCAGACCAAAGATGTCGTTGATGCCATCGCCGTCGTTAGTCGTGTAATTGTCAAACACGAGCTGCATACCCGAACCATTTACCGGTGCAGCTCCGCCCTCCCCCGCACGACCGGTTTCCCACGTTAAGCGATTGCGCTTACCTTCCAGCTCATTCTCGGCCTGCAAAAATCGCACACTGCTAATAGTAATACCTTCTGTGCCACGATCTTCCCACCTGCCACCGTCACCCTCACATAACGCCTGACTGGTGCCAGCACCACCGATACACACCACCCCAGCGCCGCCCGCCTTGATCGTTCGCGTGGAACCTTGCTCGAAGGACTCCAGCGCTAACCGCCCAAAACTTGCTCCGGTCACCTCATCACCAATTCGAATATCAGTGACATCCAAGAGACTCCAACTTTCACCCTGGTAAATCTGTAAGCCCTCATCCGTCACATCCAACATCATGTCACGCAGATGTACATCATAATTCAAACCACTGAGCCATAACCCTCGCCCATCCTCTTCACGGTAAGAGGCCATCAGACCATTAGATACAGAGAGATCGGCATTGATCGTGATGCCCTCGACACCATCTGCACCACCCGGCCCCAGCGTAACATGTCCATCCAGCACGCCCTTTAAACTGGGGGCGCCGGCCAAACCCATCGTAAATGGACTCAATCCTTCAATAGCCTGCCCGGCCTGTAGCTGGCGTGATTTAAGGTCTTCGTTATCGCCCGTATCTTTGGCCACTCGCGCACCTTCGAACTGATACCCAAAGGCAAACTGCTCGAAACCAACGCGCAGGCCATCGTAAAAGTCAGTACCTGATATATTGCCCGCCCGTGTCACATCGAGTGTTATATCCCCGTCTGCGAAACCTTCCAGCTTACTCAACATCAGGGCATTGCCGTCATCTATATAGACAAAATTGGATTCGTTATTTGGACTAATGAGACTTAGCTGCGTATCCAAACGCAAACCCTGGTTTCCGGCAGCGACATTGCCTCCCGCCTGCAGCAAGATCGCATTAGTTCTTGCAACGCCATCGAACAGCCCGTCAGCAAACAGAAAATTAGTACTCATACCACCAATACTTTTGACGGGCGTTGCACCATTCAGAACATATGCATCGATATTGGTTTTGGTCTCGCCGAGCACGACATCAGCAACATCCAAATTAAAACTCAGCTGATCAAAAGCCACCGCCAATCCCACACCATAGTCATTTAGTGGATCCACCCCGGCATCCGGATCGGCAAGCACATCGACGGTGAGGTTCTGAAAGCTTATCTGGCCCATGGCACCCAAAGCACCCACCCAATAACCTGATGAAGACCAGTCGGTATCCTCGCCCCAGGCCAGATCCAGGCGATTAATCTGATTACTGGAATTAAGTGTTAAACCCTGCACACCACTTGCCCCACCTGCCTGGATCTGGAGATCGACATTCATATCGGTATTCAGCCATAAGCTGCCATAACTGGGCAATGGTAGGCCCGTCACAACGTCATTGCTTACACCATGATTCGCGGGGTTATCGCTAAAGCGAACCGCGCTTACCGAAAACTCGGCCTGAAAATTAGGCATACGTAAGTGCAATATGCCTCCAGGATCCACATCCAGAGTGGTGCCCAGCGCACTCACGTCAAAACTCATACCATCAAAAAAGAACTCATTACCATTTGTTCGATAACCTAGCCGACCATTAGTCAAAACGAACTCAGTATCAAAGGTATGGCCACTGGTGCCCGGGCCACCCGCACCGCCGCCGCGAATTTCTGTACGCCCATCCAACATAAAATCCAGAAACAACCCGCCCATGCTTGGCGCAGCCGCTACAGGGATTTCCCCCGGATTGGATACAAAACGCATATCTGCGATCTCAAAACGCCCAACATTATTTGAGGTGAATTCTATGGCCAATGCGCCATCCGCCAACACATCCAATTCGAATCGATAGTTCGCAAAATCACTGGGTGATGCCGCAGCATTCAGTTTTACCCCCTGCAAAGCCAAGCCCAGCCCGTCATCAAAATAGGCCACCTCTGAGACAGATGCTTTAGCAGCTAAATCGAGCGTAATACCCGACTGACCACTCACTCCGGAGAGCACCTCATCATCCAGCGCCTTTAATTCAGCGTTGGACACCGATGAAGTCAGCAGTAAGGCTGCCGCAAAAACTGCAACCCCGCCTCTTTTTTGAGTAACGTTATGTCTTGTCATGGCGTTGGGAATACTAATAGATTACCTTCCAAAGTTACCTCACCACCCAGCTCGACGGTCATAAGGTCAACCTGTTGAAAACCTGCCTCACCCGGTCGCGCATTACTACTTGTAGCCAGCGTGTATTCAAAATCTTTGAAACGAAGACTGGATGGCATGCCGATTTCTATAACATCACGATTAAACAACGCACCATCCCCGCCAAAACCCGAACTGATATTTCGCAACTGCAGGGTCAGACCTTCAAAAGCAATCGTACCCTTAAGATTGTCCAACACAAACCAACCTCCATCTTGTTGCGTCTGCGCTGCGATGCGAGCCCCGCATATCTTTCCCGCACTCGCACAATCACCAAAGTAACTATTATCGAGTGGCCCACCATTTTCGTTAATACTTACTTCCCCGGTCAGATAAACACCCGACTGACCGGTGACCTCAGATAAGGCGTTATCTGAAATACGCTCCATCTCTGCGTTCACATACACAGACCACGAAAGAACAGCAAGCGCGATGGCAAAACGGGTACAATACCTCATGGCGTCAGATCCCTGAGTTTTACATCCATATACTGAATCAATATCCCTTCAACACGAGAGGAGCCTAAATTCACTCCACCCAAATCCATTTCATTAAAACTGATGTTGCTCCGGTATGCCGGATTAGAATAGTAGTCGTCGAAGAAGGCATAAGCCTGATCACCCTGCGCACTGCCATCGGACTGGCCCGTCGTAACATCTATGTTACTCATGTATTGATGGGTAATTTGCGCGATCTCCAATGTAAGACCACCTTCAACAGCATCCGCACCAATGTATAAAGGCTGAAAGGTTTGCCCCAACGCTAGTTCAAGCGCAAAGTCCTTCATTTTAACTGCAGCAGTACAACCCTGATTGAGCTGTGTGCAGGTACTTATTTCGAGCTCAGGTGTGTAAAAATTCAAGCGAAACTCAGCCGCCATCCGGTTACTTCCCTCATCCCCCCACAACCTTAAATAAGAACCGTCAAAGACCGCGCTTTTCGCATGAAAGTTAAGCTGCTTGGGTGCATTAGATCCAACATTAATATCTAACTCCAACCCTAAATCAGGGCGCTCGCCATTAAGCCAGGATGCACTTGAAGGACGACTCGAGCACTCACCACTGCCCTGCACCGCATTAGGATCAAAACAATCATAGCCGTCCACAGCGGCCACCTTTTGAGGAGCAGAAAATTGCAATACTGCTTCGTCGGACAGACCGATGGATGCGCCATCTATAAGGTCAATCTCATAAGGATTCGACAATCGACCCAAGTTCACCGCATTCAGTGTATTACCATAATCAGAACCTGCACGCGCCACGTAGAGCTGATTGACATTTACTGTGACCGCCTCTCCAGTGGTACTGGTCAGCCCGGTAATTCTGAACACCTTATCTTCTGCAAGATTGTGTCCATGACTGAAAACAAAATCATCCATTACCAAACCAATGCCCTGGCCCTGTAACTCTGACAATTCGTTATCACTCAAGGACTGAAGCTCAGCATTTGCGAGGAAAGACGCAAAAACAAAACTACCAATCAGTGGCTGTAACAGCGGCGCTCGGAATGAGTTCATAAGCGATTTACTAATTCCTGAAAAGACGTACGATGAACTGAGTATACATTAGACAGAATTTAACCATGTGAGCCATCTTAAAACTTCACAGTCGTTCACAAATAATTTTTTTGCTTAAGCGTCATTGTCGTTTTATTCAGACGAACGAAAAGAAAATCAACTAACGCGTTGCTAACTTTGTATTCGCTTATGGCGAGCGTCGCTTCGACTGCACATCACCAACCAATTCCGCACGCATACTACGCACCCGTAATTTATCCGCCACATTAAACTAGTCGCCCTATTTATCATGAAAAACACACATATGTGAGCACGCAGCGCTTGCCACTGGTAAAACAACTCCCTAGTTTGACATCAGACTATCAGCGCTCCGTTTAACCATTTCGTCGGAGGTGGAACTTCATAACAGCACCCACTTCATCTGAGTAAACAACAATAATGAAGAGTACTAGGTCACACCTTTAATTGTGCTTGCTGTTCGCTGACGAGCATAAAGAGAAGGGGATCTATGTGAGGCTTTTTATTTCCCTGCTGATGCCGCCCAGAAAATAAAAAAACTACATCGGGACTGTCTAATTCAAAACCAGAAAGCGTCCAACCACCGGAAGGTGCATTTGGGGCGCGGTCATTAGCTGACTGCGATGATAATGGCCGGGTCGATGGCCCGTTCTGCCAACGCAGTAGCGCTTAGCTGTCTCTGCACCGCACAGCTTTGTTTCGGAGGGCGACAAATAAAAAAGGCCCGCCTATTGGCGAGCCTTATTTATTTAGAAGCCTGACGATGACCTACTCTCACATGGGACCTCCCACACTACCATCGGCG
>JBFHUL010000119.1:0-7674 GCA_041590075.1 Oleiphilaceae bacterium | reverse complement strand
TGGTAGAGCGCAACCTGAGACGCCTCGATGACGCGCTGACGCGACTCAATGGCGTCATCAAGCGAGCCCCGGACCTACAATCTGCCGCAGTGCTGAAAGCCGACATTCTTTACGATCAGGGCAAAAAACAGGAAGCCCTGATTTTCGCCGAAGAAAAATACGACCAGTTTCCTGAAAACCACGCCTTGGGGCGCTTCTATGCCAGCTTGCTGATTGAAAACAAGCAGCTTGAAGAGGCCGAAGAAGTCTTTGAGCAGCTTATGGAGCGCTACCCACAAGCGCCCGCCTTCAAGCTGTCTCACGCCTTGGTCATGCTTGAAAACAACAAGCGTGAACGGGCGGCGCAGGAGCTGAAAGAGCTGATTGAACAAGGCGTTCACCTCAATGAAGCGCACTACTATCTGGCACGTATTGCCGATCAGAATGAAGAGACTCAGGCCGCCATGGAACATTACCGGCAGGTGAAAGACGGCACACATTTCGAGCCTGCTCTGGAACGTTATACCTACCTGCTGACACAGAACGACCAAACCGAGGAGGCCCTTGCACACCTCGCCACGCTGCGCCAAAACAAGCCTGAACTGGCGCACAAACTATGGATTCTGCAATACAAACTGATGAGTACCATTCAGGATGAAGCGCGCGCGCTCGACACCCTCAATCAAGCCCTCACGGTTTACCCGAACGACGAACAACTCCGCTATGCCCGCGCCATGACCTACGAAAGCCAAGACAATCTCGAAGCGATGGAAGCGGATTTGCGCTTCATTATTCAGCACAACCCCAAGCACGCCATTGCCATCAATGCGCTCGGCTATACGCTGGCCGACCGTACCGATCGCCTTCAGGAAGCACTGGGGCTGATCTCCTTGGCCATCTCGCTCAAGCCCGAAAATCCGGCCATTATCGACAGCATGGGCTGGGTACTTTACCGGCTTGGCCGCAAGGAAGAAGCCCTGCTGTTTTTAATGCAGGCCTACCAACGATATCAGGAGGCGGAAGTTGCAGCCCACCTCGGCGAAGTACTCTGGGAGCTAGGCAAACAACAGGATGCCATGCTGGTATGGCGCGATATGCTACGCCGTAATCCCGACCACAAAATCCTGAACCGCACGGTGGAGCGATACCAGCCCTTATTGATCGAGGAAGTCGAGGCTGAACTGGAGAGTGGCAGTTTCGACCCGGAGCAACAACCGATTCACCTGCCCACCATCGAAATAGAACGCACACCCTCTGAGGGGTAGGCTTCCCATGCATTCAGGGCTTCATCCCTCTTTGGTTTGGCGCTGGCTGAAGCTGTGCGGCATCGCATTGTCACTATCGGCCTGCAGCCTGATTCCCCGTCAGGACGACAAGGCTCCAGAGGCCTATCGATGGGCGCAGACCTTTGGCCAGCTTGAAGCCCAAACGCAGTGGCGCCTGTTTGGGAAAATTGGTATTCGCACCGCTGATGAATCCATGAGCGCCGCCATCAATGAATGGACCCAGCGCGACGATATGTACGACCTGCATCTGTCCTCCACCTTCCTCGGACTGGGCGCAGCACGTTTACAGGGAAATCAACACTTCGTTGTGTTGGAGGAATCGGGCAGTGCCCCCCTGTCATCCGACCAGCCTGATGCGCTGATTGCCCACAGCCTGGGTTTCCCGCTACCCATGGCAAATCTTAAATACTGGCTGAAAGGCATACCGGCGCCGGGTACATTCCGCATTACCGCCCGCACGCCTTCCGGACTGCCTTCAGAGATGGAACAATTCGGCTGGCACCTGACCTTCAGTAAGCACCACGACCTGGAAGGACTTCCCTTACCGGGCAAGATCAAACTGCAACGCGAAGATGTACGCATCATTCTCGCCATCAAAGAGTGGACATTGCTGTGACCACCGCACTCACTTTACCGGCCCCGGCCAAGCTCAATCTTTTTTTGCACATCAATGGGCGCCGCGAGGATGGTTACCATGAGTTGCAAACCGTTTTTCAGTTACTCGACGTGGGTGACGTGCTGCATTTTGAACACACCACGAACAGCCGTATTCACCTGCTCACGGAGCTTCCCGGCGTTGCCAGTGACGACAATCTGATTGTTAAGGCCGCACACAGCTTGTTGCCCTACCGTAAACACGGACACAGCGGCGTCGCCATCACGCTGGATAAACACCTGCCAATGGGAGGGGGAATTGGGGGCGGCAGCTCTGATGCGGCCACTACCCTGCTGGCCCTTAACCGACTCTGGCAATGCAACTTATCGCTCGACCGCCTGGCACAACTTGGCGTGACGCTGGGGGCCGATGTTCCGGTATTTGTCCAGGGCCGGTCTGCCTTTGCCGAAGGTGTGGGTGAAGTTTTACAAGCGATTGAATTACCTGAATATTGGTACCTTATCCTCATGCCGGATTGCCACGTCAGCACGGCCCAAATTTTTTCACACGAGCTGTTGACAAGAGAAACCCCAAAGATCAAAATAGCGCCCGCTCTGGAGGGACAGCTTCTCGACACGCTCCGCAACGATTGCGAGGCACTGGTCAAGCGGCTCTACCCACCAATAGGAGAAGCCATTGAGTGGCTAAATCAGTTCGGCCAAGGTCGACTGACAGGAACCGGAGCATGCTGCTTCTGCCGCTTCGAAAGTGAATATGAAGCACGACAGGTTTTGAATGAAGCTCGCTCTACGTTCAAAGGCTTTATAGCCAAGGGAGTCAATCTCTCTCCTGCACATCAAAGGCTAAATGAAGCAGACTAGTTCGCAACGAACTGTCCATAAACACTCTGCATGCAATGGGTGTAGAGAGTTAGAACGAAGCTCATTTAAGCGACAAGTTACTGGGGTATCGCCAAGCGGTAAGGCAACGGGTTTTGATCCCGTCATGCGGAGGTTCGAATCCTCCTACCCCAGCCATATTTTTATGCTTTCCACGCAAACAGTCGAACGAGTCAGTAACTCAAGAGGTTTCCCATTACCATGTCCAGAATGATGGTATTCTCCGGCAACGCCAATCGCGAACTGGCAGAAAAAGTCGTCCAGAATCTGCGCCTGCCCCTCGGCGACGCAAAAGTCGACAAATTCAGTGACGGGGAAGTCTCCGTAGAAATAAATGAAAACGTACGTGGCAAGGATGTCTTCATCATTCAGCCCACCTGCGCCCCCACCAACGACAACCTGATGGAACTCGTGGTGATGACCGACGCCCTGCGCCGGGCCTCTGCATCGCGCATCACCGCTGTGGTGCCGTACTTTGGCTATGCACGGCAAGACCGTCGCGTACGCTCCATGCGCGTACCCATTACCGCGAAAGTGGTTGCCGATATGATTACCAAAGTGGGTGTAGATCGCGTACTGACCGTCGACCTCCATGCAGACCAGATTCAGGGTTTCTTCGATATTCCGGTCGACAACATCTATGCCACACCTGTACTGGTCGATGACATTACACGAAAATTCGAAAACGATTTCATTGTGGTCAGCCCTGATGTGGGCGGCGTGGTCCGTGCCCGCGCCATGGCCAAGCGCCTGAACGACGTAGACCTGGCGATCATCGATAAGCGCCGGCCCAAGGCTAACGTTTCACAAGTGATGCATATCATCGGCGATGTTGAAGGCAAAACCTGCATTCTGATCGACGATATCGTGGATACTGCGGGCACGCTCTGCAAAGCAGCCGAAGCCCTGAAAGAAAACGGTGCTGAGGCCGTGTATGCCTATATTACGCACCCTGTTCTGTCTGGCCCTGCCATCGATAACATCAGCAATTCCACGCTGGATGAGCTGATTGTCACAGATACTATTCCTTTAAGTGACAAGGCAAAAAATTGTGGTAAAATCCGCCCCCTTACGATTTCCGGGCTGATTGCCGAATCCATTCGCCGTGTCAGCAATGAGGAATCCATCAGCGCCCTGTTTGATTAACGGTCACTGCGCTGATACGTATTCGGGCCTCGCTTAGGCGTAGCTCGACACTGTAAAAACCCCATTTTGGGGTTTTTGTTTTTACTATCCTCGCATTGCGGGTCTGGTCGCGGACCTGTAATAGCGATTTTGAGGAATTCAAAAATGACTGATGAATTTGTAGTTAATGCTGAGCTTCGTGAAGATCAGGGGAAAGGTGCGAGCCGCCGCCTGCGTCGTCTCGAAAACAAAATCCCGGCCATTCTCTATGGCACCAAGTCCAAAAAGCCGGTTGCCCTGAGCCTGAAAGCAAACGAGATCAAAAAATCTCTCGAGAACGAAGCGTTCTACTCGCACATTCTCACCGTTAAATACGACGGCAAAGAAGAAAGCGCCATCCTGAAGGACCTGCAACGCCATCCTGCACGTGGTGACGTCATGCACGCCGACTTCCTGCGCGTCAGCAAGAACCAGCCTATCCACGTACACGTACCGCTGCACTTTATCAATGAAGCAGCCTGCGTGGGCGTAAAAATGGGTGGCGGCAAGATCTCTCACCAGATGGTAGAAGTTGAAATTATCTGTCTGCCTGGCGATCTGCCTGAGTTCATCGAAGTCGACATGATCGACGTTGAACTCGACACCATCGTGCACCTGACCGACTTGAAACTGCCAAAAGGTGTGACGATTGCTGCCCTGCAACAAGGTGACGATCACGATCTTCCTGTCGCCTCCGTGCACAAGCCTAAGGGCAGTGCCGCGGACGAAGCAGAAGACGAAGCCGAAGCCGAAGGTGAAGGCGAAAACTAATCGTCGACCCAGTGAAACGAAACCCGGCCTGGCCGGGTTTCTTTGTTTAGCGCCTGAATAAAGTTAATACATGAGCCAGCCAGTAAAATTAATCGTGGGCCTCGGAAATCCCGGCAGCGAATACGAGCATACTCGTCATAATGCCGGCGCCATCTTCCTGGAACGCCTCGCGAGCGATTACCACACGCAGCTCAAACCAGAGAAAAAATTCTTCGGTCTTTATGGCAAAGCACATATTCAGGGGCAGGATGTCCACCTACTGTTTCCCACTACCTTCATGAACCGAAGTGGTCAGGCGGTTCAGGCAATTTGTCAGTTTTACAAAATTCAAGCGGAAGAGATTCTCGTGGCCCACGACGAACTCGACATTCCTGCAGGCACCATGAAGCTCAAGCAGGGCGGCGGCCATGGCGGGCAAAATGGTCTGCGCGACATCATCGCCAAGTTGGGAGGCAATAAGAATTTTAATCGTCTACGCCTCGGTATTGGGCACCCCGGCGACACCAAAAAAGTCACCGGTCACGTACTCAGCAAACCCAGTAAAAAAGAAGCGGAACAGTTGCAGGACATCATTAACGAGGCCATCCGCTATCTCCCTGAAATCCTGCGTGGCGATTGGCAAAAAGCGATGAACCATCTGCATGCCTACAAATCAGATTAGACAGCAAATACCTAGTCGCCCCTGCCCCATATCTATATAATACCGCCTCTTTTTTAATCAGCACTCAGGACAGCATTATGGGCTTCAATTGCGGTATCGTCGGGCTGCCAAACGTAGGCAAATCCACCTTGTTCAATGCCTTGACCAAAGCCGGTATCGGCGCGGAAAACTTTCCGTTTTGTACCATAGAGCCCAATGCCGGCGTGGTCGCCATGCCCGACCCCCGACTCGACAAACTCGCCGCCATCGTGAAGCCTGAGAAAGTCATCGCCACCACCATGGAATTTGTCGATATTGCCGGCCTCGTAGAAGGTGCCTCCAAAGGTGAGGGTCTGGGCAATCAGTTTCTTGCCAATATCCGCGAAACCGATGCCATCGCCCATGTGGTGCGCTGTTTTGAAGATGAGAACGTGGTGCATGTGTCGGCCAAGGTCAATCCGCAAGCCGATATTGATGTCATAAATACCGAGCTGGCTCTGGCGGATCTCGATACCGTTGAGAAAGCCGTAAAGCGTTTCACGCGCACTGCCAAGAGCGGTGACAAAGATGCCAAACTCGTCCTGACATTGCTCGAAGATAAGCTTCTCCCCCATCTCAATGAAGGGCTACCCGTACGGGCACTTAACCTGAGTGAAGACGAACTGAAGCAGATTCGCGAACTGTGCCTGCTCACCATTAAACCTACCATGTACATTGCCAACGTGGACGAGGACGGTTTCGAGAACAATCCGCACCTCGACAAAGTTAAAGAAATCGCGGCCAGTGAAAAGGCGGTGGTGGTGCCCATCTGCAACAAACTGGAAGCCGAAATCGCCGAACTCGAAGACGAAGAAAAAGCCGAATTCCTCGCCGATCTGGGGATGGACGAACCCGGTTTGGACCGCGTTATTCGTGCCGGCTATGAATTACTGGGCCTGCAAACCTATTTTACGGCAGGCCCCAAGGAAGTACGGGCCTGGACCATGAAAGAAGGCGACCCCGCGCCCAAAGCAGCGGCAGTGATTCATACCGATTTTGAGAAAGGCTTTATTCGCGCCGAGGTCATCGCGTTTGAGGATTACATTCAATACAACGGTGAAGCCGGCGCCAAAGAAGCCGGCAAATGGCGCCTTGAGGGCAAAGACTACATCGTCAAGGACGGTGATGTGATTCACTTCAGGTTTAACGTTTAGGGCTTGATGCTCTACGGGAGACGCCCACCGAGCGTCTCCCGTCTCGCAATCAATAATGCACCGTAACCCCCACCACATTGTCGCCCACCGAAAAGGCCAAAATCTGGCTGAGCTGGACAAAGGGCCTGCCTGTTTCGGCTTGCCATTGGTTGAATGCGTGCTGTATCAGTTTCATTTCACGCTGGCTGGAAGGTTCCGGCTTGATATCGAGCCCGGCCCCTTGCAGAGCCGTCACTACGTCTTTGGACAGCACAAAACTGTCTTTGCCCATATAACGTAAAAAACGCTGCCCGCTGTTCCCGCCCAGCCGTGCGCCTTGTTTTTTGATGTAGGCAAGCAAGCCCACATAATCCTCGTCCGGCCAGTCTGCAATCAGTGCAGCAATACCCTGATGCACGGCCCTTTCTTCATACACCCACGCCACGTTCTCCTTGAGCGCCTTAATTTTCTGCCAGCTTCGCACCACGCGGCGATCATTGGTGTAGGCCTCCCACTGTTCGTCCGAGAGCAAACTCAGGGTATCGACCTTGAAGCCAAAAAAGGCTTCTTCAAATTCGGGCCACTTCTGCTCGATCACTTTCCAACTGAAGCCCGCCTGATTAATGCATTTCGTCATGGTAGCGAGAAAGCGATCTTCGGGAATTTGGGCAATATCACGGCTGCGCCTGGGTGTCATTAACAGATCCTCCAGGGCCTGCTCGCCGCCTTTGCGACTTACAGCACGCTCGAAGGTTTCTCGAAACTTAATGATGCGATTGGGGTTGGCCATAATCTTGCGCTTCCATTTCAGCCTGAAAAAGAGAAGCGTATACTCGCGCATATTCAGCACCCTGATCAACGCCGACAAGGCCATCGCACTGCTTTTATGGATATTCTTTCGCTCTCGCTATCAAGCTGGTTAATGGCCAGTGGCATTATTTTTCTGGCCGCCACTTTACAAGGCATTATCGGCTACGGGGTTGGTGTATTTGGCGTGCCGCTGTTATACCTCGTTTATCCGGCATTCGTCCCGGCCCCCATGATCATGATTGGTATGCTTCTTCCCATGATGATTCTCCAACGCGATTTTCGTGCAGTGCAGCGTCAGGATGTGCTTTGGGCCTTGCCTGGCATGGCCATCGGGATTGGGCTCGCCGCACAGATCATC
>JBFHUL010000118.1:0-7697 GCA_041590075.1 Oleiphilaceae bacterium | reverse complement strand
TTTGAAGTGATCACCGCCAATCGTCTGGGCAGTCACTTCAATGCCAGCAATGACGATAACGACGGTGACGACCGTTCGGATGACAAAGGTCCGGAACCGGAAGCCATTGAAATTGGCAGCATCGCCGGGCGTACCTATGCGTTTATTGGCCTGGAGCGCGTAGGCGGCATCATGGTGTACGACGTCACCACACCGGAATCCGCGCAGTTTGTCCAATACGTGAACGAACGTGACTTCAGCATCAGCGATGTCGAAAGCAATCTTGCGCAGGTAGGTGATCTCGGGCCGGAATCGATCAAATTTGTGAGCGCCGACAACAGCCCGAACGGCGCGGCCATGCTGATCGTAGGCAACGAAGTGAGTGGCACGACCACCTACTTCGGTATTAACGTGATCGCCGACTAGCCGCCCTCACTGCCCGGCGCGTCACCATCACGCGCCGGAAAGCATTGGGCCGGGAAAACAGGCCGAGTAGTGCACTCAACAGACTCCGGATTGCGGAAGCGGCGCAGCGTCATCATTCGCACTCAAATTCGCAGCATACTGCTCGGCCCAGCCAAGGGCCTGGGCCAGCGGCAAGGCTTTGCTGTAGTGGTAGCCCTGCCCCACGTGGCAGCCCAGTTCGCGCAGGCGCTGGGCATGTTCTGCCGATTCAATGCCCTCTGCAACCACGATTCGGTTGAACCGGCGGCACAAGTCGATCACCGATTCAACGATCATGGCGTCTTCGGGCACCGTGAGCAGATTGAAGACGAAGGTGCGGTCGATCTTGACTTCATTCATAGGCAACTCGCGGAAGTAACTCAGCGACGAGAAGCCCGTGCCAAAATCATCCAGCGACACCTGCACGCCCAGGTTCTGACATGCGCGGATCACCATCTGAGCCGCGGCGTTATCGTCGATGGCTGCGGTTTCGATAATTTCGAGCGTTAATCGCTGCCTTATTGAGGCATCAAGGGGTGACAGCACCGCTTCGAGGTGATCGACAAAACCACGACTCAAAAACTGCTGGGGGCTGATATTAATACTCACACCATAGGGCACGCCCTGCAGCGCGAACAGCTTCAGCGTGTCCACTGCCGTATCGAGCACGAACAGACCAATATGGGTATCGAGCTCCGTATGCTGCACGGCGGGCAGGAACTGGTCGGGCATGATCAATCCCCGTTCCGGGTGCTGCCAGCGAATCAGGGCCTCAAAGCCGTTTACCTCTTGCGTCTGCAAAGCGATCTTGGGCTGGTAAAACAGTACAAACTCATCCTGTTCCAGACCCCGCGTGACGGCCTCGCGCAAGGCCACAATATCACGCACGCTTTCATGCTCTTTCAGGTCGAAATGTTCACACCTGTTTTTGCCCGTCTCCTTTGCCTTGAACAGCGCCTTGTGGGCGAAGCGCAGCAATTGCTCCGGATCTTTTGAATCCTGAGGGTACAGTGAGGTGCCCACGCTTACTTCAATGCGCATGCCATTCACCCCTTCGGCCAGCATGGCCTGAATGTTTGGAAACAGATTCGCCTCGGCGTCGTTCTTCACCAGCAACACGAATTCATCGCCGCCAATGCGCCCCACCAGACAACGTTCGGGGTCCAACGCGCTGAGTTTGCGTGCCAAATGTTTGAGGGCCATATCGCCCGCCTCACGCCCATTCTCCTGATTGAGCACGGCAAAATTATCCACATCGAGCACGTATAAGCACAAACATAAGGGGCGATCAGCGCGCGCCTGCACAAATTTGTCCAAGGCTTCCGCCAGGCCCCTTCGATTCAGCAGACCCGTCAAGGCATCGCGCTGAACGCTGCGCTGCATTTTCTGCCACCCCAGCATTTGCTCCTGTCTGAGTCGAATACGCTCAATCAGAATGCCTACGGTATGCAACAATGGTGATAAGGGTTCTTCCAGGCCGGGGTCTACCGCCGGGCGGCCAAACATCAAGCATACCAAACCGGCAAATTCGCCCGACAGCACCACCGGCATCGACAGGATGGCAGGGCCGCTGGGAAATGTTTTGTTGCCCTCTTCCGGTACCAGCAGGCGTCGCAACCGGCTATCCAGCGCGGCGGCGTCGGCCAGACCTTCCTCAGCATCGATGCCCGATCGCTGAATGAGCTCCGTGAGCGCGTTGCCCACCGGAAAGCAGTCCATGTCGGACATCGCCAGCACATTCATCGAGGGTTTATCCTCCGCCCGCGCTCGCATGTGCGTGATCAAGCCAAACTCGGCACCCGTCAGGCTCATCAAATCGTTCAACAGAATCTGAAAGGTATCCTCGTTGCTGCCTGCCCCCAGCACCAGATTCTGCGCCCGTTGAATGGCTCTGTTCAGTTTGCCCTGATCGAGTTCGACGCGGCAGTCATCAAGACCAAAACTGCGTTCGATCTCTGATTCCACCATACGGGCAAGATGTTTGAGCGTTTCGAACTCTTTTGCATCGAAGTGCCGGGGCTGCTTGTCGATCACGCACAAGGTACCCACCTTGAAACCCGTAGGTTCACGGATGGGCATACCGGCATAAAAGCGCAAGTGCAACGGGCCGGTGACTAAAGGATTGTTTGCGAAGCGCTCGTCTTGCGAGGCATCGGGTACCACAAACACATCATCCTGTCGGATGGCATGATCGCACACCGCTACTGCACGCTCTGTCGCGCACACATCTACGCCCTGCGCCGACTTAAACCACTGGCGTTTTTCATCCACCAGTGAAACCAGTGCGATTTCAACACCATACACTTCACGTGCAATGGCGGTGATACGGTCGAAGCGCTCTTCAGGCGGGGTATCAAGAATACCCAGCCGTTGGAGCCGTGCCAGCCGGAATTGTTCGTATAGAGAATGCGTGTTGTGATGATCGTTCATACTGACCTCTGTCCTGGCCTGTCAAATACGGGCTGGACATCATTGTTTAGTGTGTGACTTCAAGTTGTCGTTTCACTGCCTGAACAAGGTGTTCGCGACTGAACGGCTTCTGCAGGGCCTCACCAGCGCCCAGCATACTGGCCGACTTGAGGTTGAATTCGGCCGAGATCCTGCGGCGGCCGCCCGACATGGCGATAATCTTGAGATCGGGAAACTGCTGGGCACACACGCCGATCATTTCGATACCGTCTATGCCGGGCATCAGAATGTCGGTGATCAACAAGCGCGGAGGGTCGTTGCGGATCAGCTCCAGCGCCTCCTCGCCATGATTGACCGTGAGGGTTTCAAAGCCTTCGCGGGTCAGCATGGCCGCCGCCATTTTCAGAATCTGTTCATCGTCATCGAGAATCAGGATATCAGCCATTACTCACTCCAAATATTTTCTGTTTACCAATCAGCACGGGTAGCCTGAGTTTGAATTCGGTGCCAATGCCAAGACGCGAGTTCACTTCTACCAACCCCTGATACTGGTGCACTATTTTCTGTACGATGGATAACCCAAGCCCTGAGCCTTCGCCTACTTTCTTGGTGGTAAAGAAAGGCTCGAATATCTCTTTGGTCAGCGCTTCGCTCATACCGGTACCGTTGTCTTCCACGCCAATCACCAGTCCTTCACGATCGGTATAGAAACGGCAATGAATTTCGCCTTTGTGACGCGGCCCCTGATCACTGATGGCATGACTCGCATTGATCACCAGGTTGGTGAGCAGCTGACACAAATGAGTTTCGCTGAGGGTGACAATCAGATCATCGGGATAACTGAAGGTCAGCCGCACGCCCGAACCAATGGTGGCCTCGAGCAAGGTGCGGCAGTTGGTCACCAGCGTCGCCAGTTTCACCGGCTTGCCGCATTCTTCATCGCGGGAAAACGACAGGATCTGCTTGTTCAGTTCGCGGCCTTTTTCCACTGCCTGAAGTATCTCTTGGGCAAAGCCCTTGGCCTCCGGGGTGCTTACCTCGTCGAGCAGCAGTTCGGAGAAACCCGAAATAATCAGCAGAATATTATTGAATTCGTGCGATACCCCCGAGGCCAGCTCCCCAAGCGTCGCCAAACGTTGAGACTGGCGATTACGCTTTTCCTGCTTGAGCTTCTTGCCGATATCTTCCGCCAGAAACACATAGTTGACGATATGATCGTGTTTATCGAACAAGGGGAAGGCACTTACCGACCAGATGCAGAGATGATTGGCCCGATCGGTACTGGCGAGATTGCCCTTGAAGCTTTCGCCCTGCTCAAGACTGCGCCACAGCTGTTGTGGGTTCTCACAATCGGGCGCCGCGATAAACTGCGGGCACTCGCTGCCCTGCGTAAAGGTGCCGCCCTGCTCTTTCAGAACCTGCTGGTAGGCAGGATTGGCATAACTGATGACGCGCCGGGTATCGGTGATAAACACCATGTCGCGCGTCTGTTTGAGCACCTGATAAAACTGGGCACTGGCTTTTTCTTCCTGCCCTGCCAACTGCCGGCGAAACGTCACCCCGTAAGCCATGACCACTTCGAGCAGAGGCAGGAGCAGTTCGTTTTCATCGAGCCGGTTCGCTGCCTCTGCGCCCCGCAAAGACTGGATGGCCAGGGCATGCGTCTCAACGGCAATTTCTGGCGGCAATGCGGCTTTTTCCATCGCACAGCCCAATTCGTTGAAACTCAGCAACAGGCGCTCATCCTGCTCACGGCTGTAGGCATCGAGCAAGCGGCGGTAATGTGATCGCACCGATGCCAGGTCGATGGCGGGGGGGGCGTTGAGAACTTGAAGCGACTGCATCACAGCACCACCAACGCCGAGGCATCATCGCGACCGGTGCGGTGCTCGGTGACGAGGGTGCGAGCCAGATGTGCCGGACAGTCATGCCGGGCAAACGGAAAACGACCATAATCCACACACTCGTCTACACCGTCGCTGGTCATCACAAAACGATCTCGCCCGACCACAAATTCATAGTTCTGAACAGGAATGTCGAAGCCTTGTTCATCGCCAACGATACCATGGCAGTTCACCATGCGACGCACTTTCCCGGAGACCAGACAGGCGCTGATATTACCCACGCCGGCATACGATAATTGCTGTGCGGAAGCATTAATGCGGGCCAACGAAACCGCGACACCCCGCGTACCGCGTATCGCGTCGTTGCAGGCGCGAATGATGTCATCGAGGCCGGCTTCACGACAACGGGCGATGCCCTCCAGGCAGGCCATGGCGGCGTGATGCGCCTGGCGCCCATGCCCCAGGCCGTCAATCAGGCATGTTAACCACACGCCGTGCTTGCACGACCAATGTGCGGCCTGATCTCCGGAAACCGTTTCGCCAGCAACCGGACTGCAGAATGCACCAATAGAAACAGATTGCGCAGTCATCTGATTATCCTCCATACCACAGCACTGCAGTGACGCAGGTACCACAGTCATCACTTTCAATGTGCAGCTCGTCCATAAGCCTGACGACGCCAGACAGCCCACAACCCAAACTGTTACGTGTCGAATAGCCTTCTTGCAGCGCCAGCTGCACATCGGCTATCCCTGGCCCTTTATCTGCGGCCACTACCCGAATACCCATGGCGGGGCGGTGCAGGGATTCTGCATTGGCAGGCAGCATATACACCTGTTCGACGCGCACACTGCCATGGTCGGCATGAAAAACGATGTTGTGACCCAGCTCCGTAATCACGGTCACCAGATAATGGCCTTGCTCCCGGCTGAAACCGAGCTCTATCACCATATCGAAGACATTGCGGCGCGCATCGAAGACATCCAGCTCGCTACGTATCGGGCTTTCTTTCAATACCCGGGAATGCGCGATATGGCGCATTCCATGACTATGCTCTTGCACTAAAAAACACCTATCGATCTGCATGTATTTCCATCACCACACAAGTACCCACGCCCGGCTCCGATTCAATCAGGAAGTGATCGCTCAAGCGTTCACAACCCGGCAGGCCGGCACCCAAACCATTGCCCGAGGTATAGCCCTCTAACATGGCCTGGTCGATATCTTCGATGCCCGGCCCCTGATCGGAAATCTGTACGCGCATGATTAAACGCGCGAGCGTTGATAAATCGTTCATCTCACCACTGCCTGAGCCCGCGTATTGAATGACATTACGCGCCAGCTCCGAAACGGCCGTGGCAAGGCGTGTCTGATCGGCCAGACCGAAGCCCATCCGCTTAGCGAAATCGCGTGCCGAGCGCCGCATGCTGACAATGTCATCGACATTCGACAGCGTTATCTTTACTGAACTTTCATGGCTCATGAAATTGATTCTCCAGCTCAGTAGCGGGTGTGAGTCAGTTGTTTCAATTTGTCGATACCTTGCTCGAGGTTAAAGGTTGTTTCGACATTGAACAGATTGCGCCCCATCTCCACCAGCGTCATCGCCACGTAGGGCTGTACACCGCACACCACCACTTCAGCCCCCACCAGCTTCACCGCGCGGGCAGTATCGTTAATCACGCGCGCCATGAATGAATCCACTACATCAAGCGCCGAAATATCGATGACGATACCCTGTGCGTCGCGGGTACTTACCTCTTGGACGATATCGCGCTGAAAACACACTACCTGTTGATCGCTTAAATCAAATTGCAGGGTGGTAATCAGCAATTTCCCCAGTTGTAAAATCGGCACGTTGAATTCCATGCTAGTTAACCTCGAAGGGCGATGTATTGAGTTTCAATTTGCCGAAACCTTCACGCACACCGCTATGCAGATTGCCGCGTGTAATCACATTCTGAAAATCAATACCCAGCTTGGTCAGCACCAGAGAACCCTCGGGGCTGATGCCCGTCATGATCACCTGGCAGCCAAGCATTTGGGCGGCCTTGACGGTTTTCATCAGATGCCCAGCCACCGCGGTGTCGAATACGGGCACGCCGGTAAGATCAATAATGGTGACAATGGCTTCCTGTTTGGCGATTTCACGCAACAGGGATTCGGTAATCTGTCGGGCGCGTACGGTGTCTATCACACCGATCAAGGGCAATAGAAGCATGTTTTCCCACAACTTCACGACCGGCGAAGACAGCTCCAACAGGGCTTCACTTTGCTGTTTGATCAGGCGTTCACGGCTTTTCACAAAGGCTTCATGACAAATAATCAGCAAGCGATCGAGCATCTTCTCCAGACTGATCAGCATGCTCAGCACCTCCTGCGCCGGCAGCTCCTCATTCTGTTGCAGTTTGTCAGCCACAATATGCTTGAGGCTGAGAATAAAGCTGGAGGTTTCCGACAGCAGCAGGCCTTTACTGGCCCAGCTTGCGCCCACTTCGGTGAGCTGCGCGATCAGATCGGACGAGGCTTCAGGCTCCCAGTCGTCGTTGCCATTGAAATCGGGCAGCACATCAATGATTTCCTTCAATAAGCTGCTGCACTGGCGCTCAAGCTGTATCTCAACAGCAGCGTTCTCATGGGAATTCCACACCTGGCCTATCCGGGCCACCCAGTCCGATACCAGCGCATCGTTGTGGTGTGAAAGAAAAGTTTGGAGGGTTGTTGGTGTCATTGTGCTTACCTTACAAAATCAATTAACTAAAAAAGTTCAATCTTCATGAAGTTGCCGGCGTTGTCGCCAGATTCATCCATGTGATGCGGGGAATCCGCCCGTTCGAAAGCCTGCAGGATTTCGTCGATACGGGCAGCCACATGCCCGATGTCATCCTGGTCACGGGTTGCACTCTGCAAGACCCGCGCGACGTCGCCCATATCGGCCATCATCACCTGCAAACGCTCCACTTGTTGCTTCACCACATCCTGAAATTGCACATTGCCGAGCATCTCGTTCAAACCCGAGGC
>JBFHUL010000117.1:0-7751 GCA_041590075.1 Oleiphilaceae bacterium | reverse complement strand
CGCCAGCTCATCAACCGTTTTCTTGGCGATATTACGCGGCAAGCAGTATGACGATACACGCTCCAGCCCGGGAAACGCATCGCGACACCACTGCAGTATCTGCTTCAAGCGCCGGACAGGAAGTATCATGGCATCGCCGTCAGCCAGAAATATACGTTTAACCGTAGGCATCGCCTGCGCAGCGCGCGTAATATCCGCCCAAATGTCTTCATCTTTACGGGCACGAAACTTTTTCTGTTCTTGCGTGTACATTTCACAGAACGTACATTTATTCCACGAACAGCCATTGGTGACCGGAAGGATCAGGGACTTCGCCTCACTGGGCGGACGAAACACCGGCTCGATGTAAGAGATGGGAAATGCTTGCATGCGCTCTCGCTCAAATTCACTCATTATAAAAGCAGGACCTTATCGTGCGAAACCTCAACGACCAGTTTCCGCTGGATGCTGAACTTTGCTACCTCAATCATGCCGCCGTCAGCCCTTGGCCACACTGCGCCGCAGACGCGCTGCAAAACTTTGCGCAAGAAAACGCCCTTCGTGGCGCCCAGCATTATCCGGCATGGCTGCGCACCGAGCAGGCCCTAAGAGAAAAACTCAAAACCCTGCTAAACGCCGCCAGCACTGATGAAATCGCACTCACCAAAAACACCTCCGAGGCCTTATCCATCGTCGCGTACGGCATTGAATGGAAACATGGGGACGAAATTCTAATCAGCAACCAGGAATTCCCATCCAATCGCATTGTCTGGGAGTCACTGGCGCGATTTGGCGTCACAGTAAAGTCTGTCAATATAGACCAGGCTCCTACACACGAAGCCCTCATACAGGCCATCAGCCCGAACACGCGCCTCATCAGTGTTAGCACTGTGCAGTATGCCTCAGGAAAGCGCACGAACTGGGATGCCCTTGCACATGACTGCCGCCAACGAAACGTATTGCTGTGTCTTGATGCCATTCAAAGCTTGGGCGCCCTACCCTTCGATCAGCAAAGCACCCAAGCGGACTTTATCGTGGCCGACGGACATAAATGGATGATGGGCGCTGAAGGGCTCGCACTCCTATATGTTAAATCCGAACATATTCCGGCACTCAAACTGCACCAATTTGGCTGGCACATGGTCAAGCAACGTGGTGACTATGATGCAAAAGAGTGGCAACCTGCCGACAACGCAACCCGCTTTGAATGCGGCAGCCCCAACATGCTCGGAGTACAGGTACTCAATGCCAGCCTGGGCTTGCTACTGGAAACCGGGCTGGAACAAATTGCGCAGCAGATTCAACAGAAAACAGACTACTTGATCGCTGCCGCCTCACAACTGCCCGACACCCCATGCCTGTCACCAACCACATGGCAGGATCGTGCCGGCATCGTGACATTCAAGCCAGAGGGGGTCGATCTGGCAACACTGCACAAAAGTTTGATGGACAAGGGCCTTATTTGCGCGCAGCGCGGCGGTGGCATTCGATTTTCACCGCACTTTTACACCCCCATCACAACGCTCGAACGCGCGATGCGTATTTTTGAGAGCGAAGTCGACAGAATGCGTAAATAGCGGGGCGAAGGGAAAACGGTACATGGTTGGCGCCGCGCACCAATAATCAGGATTAAAAGAAAGACAAAAAGGATAACGTCGGCGCTTGCCTCAGGGATACGCTCTCCAACACAAAGCCACACCCAAGCAGCTATCATCTTGACCCGGAACGGAAAGACCAGAGTCGGACTTTACGGCCGGTATTCAGCCAATTTCTGTGCGCACCCCGGTGACCAATGTTCCAGCTCCATTGCCACGATTTCACTGGTAAGGTAGGGGTGGGAATCATAGGTATTGCCGGACACCAGCAAACTCACCAAATCGCCTACCAATGGCTGATGCGACAACACCAGAACATCACCGGAAAAAGTCTCTCGACCCAAGGCCTCAAGCACCTCTTCCGCATCGTAATCCGGCGCAAGATACGCCCGTGTTTCCAGTGCGATTCCCAAAGCCTCGGCATAGACGTTTGCCGTTTGGCGAGCCCGCACTAACTCACTCGAATAAATATGGCGCACCGATGCCAGCACATCTCGCTGCACGCGCAAAACCGCTTGCGTCGCTTGTATGCCCACCGGCGTTAAGGCACGCTCCCTGTCGGATGGTGCATTGAATGAGGCTTCTCCATGCCGGCCTAAAAATAGTTTCATCGCTTCCTCTGCCACTCTAACTCCGATCTTTCGATAAGGGCCCTTCGGGCCAATCATCGAACGGATATGGTTTCTGCTCGCTCGCATAACTCAAAAACGAAACGATCTGCGAGACATAAATGGCCAAGCTCTGCCCAAACTCCTGCAAAGTGCGGCTAGGGCCGTTACCAAGAAGATTCATCACGCTTTGAACAATGGTTATCAAGGCCAGCAAAAACTCACTCAGGCCGTAGATCACATAAAACAGCAGAATGTAGAGCAGTCTCAGCAGCTTGCCTTCGCCATCCGAACTCGCCGCTTGCTTATCTTCAACCATCACTCACCCGTTTTCCCGTTGTTATTCAACTATTCATTCAAACTAGACATTCATGTCAGATTTCGTGTTTGGCTAGGGTAAACTCGACATCCGAACTCTGCTCGGCCGACATCAGCTGTACAATTACTTCTGCCAAGGGCACCTGCTCATGAATGATGCTATACAAACCTTGTACGAGCGGCATGTAAATACCTTGCTCATCCGCGCACCGTTTGACCTGAATCAAGGTATTTACACCTTCCGCCACCTCACCCAATTCTTCCACCGCATCATCGAGCGAACGCCCCTCACCCAGCGCGTAACCGACGCGATAATTGCGACTCAGCGGCGAGCTGCATGTGGCAATCAAATCGCCCACTCCCGATAATCCCAGAAAGGTCATTGGATTCGCCCCCCGCGCCTGCGCGAAGCGCCCCATCTCAGCCAGACTGCGAGTTAACAGCATTGCCACCGTGTTTTCACCCAAGCCTTTCGCCGCCACAATTCCCGCCATAATGGCGTAGATATTCTTTAACGCTCCGCCCAATTCCACCCCGTAAACGTCCGCGCTTGCATAAACGCGAAAATGGCCACAGCCCAAGACTGTCTGCACCGTTTGCCTTAAATCGGAAAGCGCACTGGCAATCACGGTCGCCGTCAATTCGCGGCGAGCAATCTCCTTGGCCAGGTTCGGCCCGCCCATCACGCCGATGGGGTTCTCGGGAAACTCGTCTTTCAGCACATCACTCATAAGATTGAGCGTTCCGGGCTCGATACCCTTCGTGGTGCTGATCAGTCGTTGTGATGGCCCGATAAAAGCGCGCGCTTGCTGCACAACATTGCGGAATGACTTACTGGGAACGGCAAAAAAAACCAAGGTGGCGTCTGCAACGACTTCGCGCAGATCGGAATTGGCCGTGAGGTTATTATGGAGTTTCAGGCCCGGTAAGTAGCGCGCATTCTCGCGCTGGGTTTGAATGGCTACGGCCATTTCCGGGCGACGCACCCACAGCCGCACTTCATGACCATTTTCGGCAGCAATATCGGCGATTACCGTACCAAAGCTGCCGCCGCCCAAGACGGCGATTGTCTGAGCATCAGACATTCTGATTCCTTGTTGGAGAGGTCAACCCACTTGTGAAGAAAGCTGTGTACTTTCTTCCAGCTCCAGAGTTCGCACCAGATCCTTAAATTGTTCACGGTTGTGTTCATTGAGCTCCATCAATACGCGATGCGCACACAAAACCTTGGCACGCAATGCTTCTTCGCCAAGCTCTTTTTGCTGCAATTCAACGAGAGCCGCATGCGATTCAACCGGTTCATTGAGGATAATAAACACGCTCTCGAAGCCCATCGTGCGCAAGATGCGCGTAATGTCTTCATTCGTGGAGATGATTGAGGGCATAAAATGACTTTTGGCTCGTGCTTTCACTGCCAACTTGGCCAACAGGCCCAGGGTGGTGCTGTCGATCAGCGTGGTTTCACTCAGATCAACCACCAAAGTCGCAAACGACGGATCTTGCGTGATCGCATCCATCGAGGCGTCAATTGACGCGCAGGAGTTCAAGCGTACCTCGCCTACCAGCTTGAGTACGTAAACGCCACTGCTCTCTGCCTGTAACACTTTACATTTGGACATTGCTGTTCAACTCTTCAGTTATGCAACTTGATCCAACCCTGCCAGTTCATCATGCAGCATCAGCGTTTCCCGGCCTGCCGGTTCACCGTTAATACCGCAATGTCGTCTGGCAGCTCGTCAATATCATCCAAGCCCAACGAAGAAAGGAGCGATTCTATATCCCGTTGCTCTTGCGAAACAATATCTATCAGTAATTTTTCTTTATCTTTCAGTGAGGTTCCCGGCAGTATTTCCAAAACACCGTCCGAAAACACCGTAATACGAAAATCTGGCAACAGCTGACGACGCTGCACCTCAAAACTGGGGTCGGGAAACAAACCAACCGCCATGCCCTTGCCATCCAGAAACTCATGCTGGCCGCCCTCAGAAAGCACCGGGAGAGGAAGGTGACCGCCTATAGCGTATTCAAGCTCATTAGTATTCTGATGCAGAATGCCCGCAAACACCGTCACATGTTTGCCCAGGTCCGACGCCAGTAATTCCTGATTCATGCGTTTCAGAAAACGCGCCGGGCACGTTACCTCATCACTCGACCCCCTTTTCAGATTACGTTTTAGGCGCATCGTCAGATTTTTTAATAATACCGTGATAAACGCCGAAGACGCGCCGTGCCCTGACACATCGGCAAAATAGAAAAGGCACCGCTCATGATCCAGGTTAAAGTAGTCGAGAAAATCGCCGCTCAAATAGAGCGAAGGCTTCACCAAATGATCAAACTGAAACCCATGAATGGTTTTGCGGGGACTCGGCAGCATTTTCATCTGCACCTGCAAGCCCGCCTTCTGATCTGACCGCAGCTCCTGAATACCCTCTCGGAGCTTTTTGTTCCCTTCTTCCAACTCCTGATGCAGTTGCTGATTCAGTTTAGCAAGCCGTATTTTATCCAGAATGCGGTGAATAACATGGTCCACGTTGGCGAAATCCCTTACGGGCTTGAGAATGAAGTCGACAGCTCCCGCTCTCAAACACGCCACAACATCCCCTGCTGCCTCTACCTGTGAAACCACCACCAAAGAGGTAGGCACATCATCATCGATCAAGAGCGAAAGCTGTTGGATTTCCGTGTTATTGATGTCGGCAAAGATGAGGTCGGGAGACAACTGGCCGGCGACATCCCGTGCCTCGGCTAGTGACGCAACCGGATGCACAAAGTAACCTTTCGCTCGGAGGTAATCGGACAGGCGCTGGCGATCCAAATCATTGGAGTCGATCACCAGTATCCGATCTGCAAGGCGGGACATCTACTACTGCTCCTTACCGAAAAAAAGCCGGGAAAATATCCCTGCTTTCACGAGTATAGGTAATCTTAGAACCTGCGCAGCAAAAAAAATGAGGATAGTGTCAAAAAAAGACAACCCGGCTTGATGACTTATGATCTTGTGGCCGTTCAGCTTCACGTCCGCCTCCGCCTGATGCAGTGTAGACCGTCCGTGGATGCGTTTACTCAGCTGCGAATGCACACGACTACGACCTAATCTGGCCCGCATTGCGGCTTTCACAGCAGTAGTAAAAAGAGTACTCTTATTTGGATAAGTATCCTCCAGCCTAATCACAAACTTTAGAGTATTCACACTAATTCACAAACGGAAGCGCCGCGTGAACCTCGACGTTGAAGACCTACTTGGTGTTAACCATAAACTCATCATGGACCCGGTTCATGGCGGAATTCCTCTGCTGCGCCCCGAGGTCGCTATTGTTGACCACCCTCTGTTCCAACGCTTGCGCTACATCTGTCAAAACGACATTCTTTCGCTGGTTTTCCCCGGTGCAACGCACTCGCGATTTTTGCATAGCATCGGTGCCATGCACGTGGGCGGGCGCATGTTCATGGCCATGGTGGAAAACAGCCTGAAGCGCCGGGCAAAAGCCCGGTATCAGGGGGTACCCGGCAACACGCTCGAAGCCATCAGTTATTTCAATCGCCTGGTGCGCGCCGCCTGCCTGCTGCACGACAGCGGCCACTGCAGCTTCTCTCACCAGTTCAGTCGTACGCCAGCCATTAAATCCTTACTGGAGCAGCACGGACGCTTCGAGCAACTTTGGTCGGATATCGACACATCAGAAATCTACCCCGCGCCACCACCGGAGCTGGAGCATGAACACTACTCCATCCGCGTGGCATACCAGATTCTGCAGGATATCAACTTTGGCGATTACCAACTCAACGCTGCGGATGTGCTCAGTTTGATGGAAACCACCGAGATCCTGCCCAGCCAACTGTTTGAGGAACACGCTCAGGCTCTGTGGCCACTTATTCAAGCTGAACAGGATCTCGACAGCGAAGCGCCTCGCGACATCGCCCTAAAACTGCAACGGGTATTATCGGGCATTATTTCGGGTGAGCTCGATGCCGACCGCGCCGACTACATGCTGCGCGATGGATTTCATTCGTCGGTGACGATTGGCGGCTTCAATCTCGACCACCTACTCAGCAATCTGCACCTTGGCTGGTGCCCTCAAACCGGCTGGTCGGGCCTGGCAATCTCCGAAAAAGGTTTAGGCTCGCTGGAAGATTTTGTGTACAGCCGCCACCAGATGTACCGTCAGGTGTATGCGCATAAAACAGCCCAGGGATTTGACTGGTTACTGCGAGCGGCCATTGATGAAGTCATGCAGCGCCAAGACATTGAGGGATATGTGGATCGCTGCCTATCGAACATCGCCGACTTCAAGCAACTGACCGACAACTATTTCTGGGAAGCATTTCGTCAATTCGCCGAGCACCACCCCCATTCCTACGCACATTGCATACTCGAGCGCGTAAAAATGCCCCACCTGGCCACACGCATGAATTTAAGTCCGGATGAAGAAGATACCTACATAGACTTTCTGGCTCGAGAACATGGCCAAACCGCTGATGCCATTGTGGCCTCCAGCATCACCGCTCGCTTCACCAAAATTCGTGACGATTTCAGCACCATGAAAGTGCTGTGCAGAGACCATCAAACGGGGCACAATAATCTCCGCCTGATCACCCAAACCAGCCAGTTTTTTGGTAAGTTCAGCGATGATCGCATCACGCATTTTTATTTGGACCCACTCAAAACCGGTCCTCAAAAGTAATAAAGGATAATTACCCCGCACATGAAAACGCGCGAACGGATACTCCACACCAGCCTTGCTCTGTTCAATGAGCTGGGGGAACCCAATGTGACCACACTGCTGATTGCGGACGAAATGGAAATCAGCCCCGGCAATCTGTACTACCACTTCAAAAGCAAGAGCGACATTCTGAATGAACTGTTTGCGTGGTACGAACGCGACATGCTGCCGCTGCTTGATGTACCCGGCGACGCCATGGACATCGAGGACCAGTGGTTTTTCCTGCACCTGATATTCGAAACCATCTCGCGCTATCGCTTTCTGTACAAGGATCTCATCAACGTTCTAGGGAAATACGAAAAGCTTAACAACCGCTTTCAGCGCATCATCGCACGCAAACGTGAAGCAAGCCTGACGATTCTTGATAACCTGCGCTCGCAAGGCATCATCGAGGCGAATGATCAGGAAACAGAAGCGCTGAGCGAAAACATCGTACTCACCGCCACATTCTGGCTGGATTACGCATTAATTGCACATTCAAAACAGGAAAACAATGCATTGGCACGCGGCGTATATCAGGTGATTTCACT
>JBFHUL010000116.1:0-7830 GCA_041590075.1 Oleiphilaceae bacterium | reverse complement strand
TGTCGCAAATCGCATTGAGCATCATCAATAATTCGGCATGAAAGGGGTTTTCAAACTCCGGTTGCACACTGTCGCAATGAGCCGCCTCAGCCTGCTGCACATCACTGAGCCGATCAATGTCATCGGCTAATTCGGTGTCGCGATTGGACTGCCCGCAAGTAGGTATACGCGCTTTGATGACCCGCGCAGCCTGCTCGACCGCCTGGGGCTCTCGAAACCCGCGCCGCGCAAAGCGATCCACCAATGATGGCAGCGCCTGGCGCTCCAGACACAAACTACGCCATAGCTTGATCCACATCTCGCCGAGCTCGTGCAGCCAGGTGGGCGGACGCGGGCGTCCAAAGCGTTTACGTGAGAATTCTTCGAGTGCGTGAGTACTGAGGGTATAGAGGAAGGTGGTGGTCTGTGACTTACCCTGGTACGACTGGCACTTTTCCCAGTGGTTGTGCGACAGATATTCAATCACATAAGTGCCTGCCTCCTCTGCAAGACTGCCCTGACCAAAGCGTTTGACCGCCAGCTTGTTGATGGCCGCCATAAATTCAGGTGCGAAGACAAGCTCCGGCCAATTCTGTTGGCTAGCTGTATCCTTCATGCGCTTGATCCGTCTCCTGCAGAACGCCGCCCGAGCCACTCCACCCGGTCGATAGCTCGCAAATGTACACGCCGTGCAGATTTATTTCCAGAAACTCCAAATTCTTTTTGCTTGTTTTTAAAGACATTTCGTTCGCAACAACTAAGCAGAATAACTTTAGAACAAAAAAGTATTTCAATTCCCGCATCTTGTCCGTCTAATGAAAATGTCCCATATGAGGTACTCCAATCTCCATCTGGCTTGCGGTTTTTGGGACAAGGAAACGACCAACAAAAACTGAGGGCAAGACAATGAAAAATATCCTACTCACCAGCCTGATCACGGGCGCCCTGTTGGCAGGGACGAGTGCGGTGCACGCCGCCGACGTGAAAGGCAACGTAAAAACTGACGTGAAAGCAGGCGTCATTCTGCAAAAAAACACCGGTATTGCGAACAAGAACGAAGCCAATATCGGTTCCGTTACAGGTAAAAGTACCGATGTAGGCGGCGACGTAAAAACCAAAGTGAAGGTGGGCGCCGTGATTCAGAACAACAAAGGCATCGCGAACAAGAATGAGGTCAATATCGGTTCTGTCACCGATTGATACCTGAATGGGCCGGCACGCTGTGATGCGCCGGCCCCCTCTTGAACGCAGCCACCCTCTGAAAACAGGAAAATGACCATGAAACAGTTACTTGGCAGCATCCTGCTTGTGATGCTGACGGCCGGCTCGTGCCTGGCCAGCGACATCTGGGGCCACGATGGCGATTTTATGGACGATGACTCCAACGCCAAAGTGCATCGCAATATTGCCAAACAACGCGCGCTTGAGGCGCAAATGACGCCAGAGGAACTCGAAGCTTCCCGCAAGCGTCGCAAAGAATGCGGATCGCTCGATGTGGGCAATGTACAGGGAGGCGGACGCAAAGTGGAGAACGTAACCGTCATCAAAGGCGACGTCATAAACTTTGCGGGCAATTGCCGCTCATCTCGCTAAACCACAGAGATTACTTTGCTCAGCCACTTTACATTGGGATCAGGATCATGAAGATCAAACGACTACTCACCACCCTGACACTGTGCAGTCTGCTAGGCGCCTGCGCCACGCAGGAGTCCGTACACGAAGAAGTGAAAAAACGCCAAACCGGACCCTCGGCCACGCCGCACAAATCGATCACGAATTTCGCAGCGGGTCTGCGTTGCATGGACAACATGATGATCGAATACGGGGTGCGCGACATTTCCATGCTGGTTGAGGATTTATCCGATCAAACCGGCAAAGTGAACGCGGGCACCAAAGACATGCTGATTACTGCAGTCTCCGACATGACTCGCCGTAGCCGTGCCGTCAAACTGATTCCCTTTGGTAATGACTCCGGCAACCTGATTTCTTTCCTCGGCGCGGCAGGGTCACAGAGCCCTTACAACGTGATTCCACAGTACGACATTCGCGGCTCAATTTCGCAGCTCGACAGTTCGGTGGTGCGTGAGCAGGTGGGTGGTTCCATCGCTGCCTCCAAGTGGGGGCTGGGCGCCTCCGCCAGCACCGCAGGTTCGATACTGGGCATTGATCTAAGCGTTCTCAGCACGCAGGATCTCTCGGTGATACCGGGCGTCACTTCCAGCAACGCTGTGGTGCTGTTCAAATCCGGCGTGGGTGGCGATACCGACGCCACCATCAAGAAAACCGGTATCAGCTTCGACTTCCAGGTCGCCAAAAATGATGCCACGGTGCAGGCACTGCGCAACCTGATCGAGCTGGCCAGTATCGAATTAGTGGGTCGTCTGGTAAAAATTCCCTACTGGCAATGTCTGGATATTCCCGAAGCGTCTCCTGAGATCATGCGCGAAATGGAAGACTGGTATTACGCCATGCGCGCACACGATGAACTCACCCCTTATGTACGCTCACTGTTGATTACCCGTGGGTTCTATCCCATGGCAGAAACCGATGCCCAAAACGCATTGAAACAAGCGGTTGCGCGTTTTCAACAAAGCCGTGCCCTGAATTCAACCGGACAAGTGGATTACCCCACCTTTGAAAAACTGGTGACCGGAGCGCCCGAAGCTGTCGCGGCACAAAGCACGAAACCCGCCGCGCCGGCATCATCCCCACGCAGCGCCGAAGCCCTTCAGCTTACTCTGCGCACAGCTTCTGGCAGAGACCGCTTTGCGCCGGGGGAAAACCTGTCTATCGTGGCCAGCACCAATCAGTCCGCCTATCTGTATTGTTTTTATGCAGACGCCGACGGCAGTATTCAGCGCTTCTTTCCCAACCGCTTTGCCAACGACAATTTTTTAAGTGCCGGCGCCACGCTGAAGTTGCCCGGCAACATGCCCTTCGATATTTACGCCAACGAAGAAGGTAAGCCCGAGACAATCTCCTGCTTTGCCAGCGCCGAAAATCTTTATCACAACTTACCCATAACGCTGCGCACCTACGACTTTGAGGCGCTGGCGGTATCCTCGATAGATGAAGTGCGTCAGGGCTTTCTGAATGCCGGAAAAGCCCCCGTCACCGAAGCCTTTATTACTGTTGCCGCACAATAGGAGAGCTACCATGAACCATTCATCTATCTGCTTTGCAAAAACAATGGGAGTGAGCAGCATACTGGCCATTCTGCTCAGCGTGGGAAACACCAGTCAAGCGGGCACCGAGCTGAAATCGGACGCACCTGATCCGGCAACACAGAACAACCGGAGCCTCGACACCCTATCACCCGCAGCACAGTCCAATCTGCGCTGCTGGCAAGACGGTACCTTGCTGTTCGAAGAGATCAATGTAAATGAGCGCAGCCTGAGCACTGCCAGACAGGTGCTGGTATTTGAACGGGCCGCCAGCGAGAAAAGCGGCGAGCTGTTTTTGATCGAAACCGGCTCCGCCACCTGTTTATATAAAAAAGCCTAACGGCACATGATTGAGGTGATACCCATGACACACATTATTCGCCCCCGCAAATGGACGCCCGTAGTGGCCCTGCTGTTCTGCAACTTATTGGCTACACCCGGTTTCGCTGAATCACAGGAGACCGTGCACCTGGGCAAAGAATCTGTGAGTAAAGAGCAGGTCATCAAACTGTTGGCACCGGACCCCCAACCCAAATTACTGACCCGGGGTATACGGCTGCACAACCAGGATGCGCCGCAGACCTTCAGCGGCGACCAGCAACCTTCTGCCAAGTCACTCTCGCTGGAAGTGTATTTCGAGTTCAATTCGGCGCGGTTAAGCCCCGAAGCCATCGAACAGCTCACACCGGTGGGCGAAGCCCTGCGCTCCGAGGAACTGGCTACGCTGGAATTCACCCTCGAGGGCCACACCGACGCCTCCGGCGATGCAACCTACAACATGAAGCTGTCGGAACAACGGGCACAATCCGTGAAGCAATTCTTCGTTGAACATTTTGCCTTGTCGCCTGAGCGCCTGAAGACCGAAGGCAAAGGAGAGTCAGAACTGATCAGCGACACCCCCCCAAACAGCGGTATGCACCGCCGCGTCACGATCATTGCGCAATAGCGCCTGCACGGAGCCTGTTTCATGACCCGCTATCGCCAGCACTTCATCCAGTTCTTTGGCATGCTACTGCTGATTATCACGGCAATCCCCACCTGGAGTGACGCGTTCTTCGAAACCGACGTGCAGGGCAACGTTAATCAACGCAATATCGGCGTGATGCAGTCTCAGCATCTGGATCGACCGGCGCACCAAACCAATCGTCTTGAAAAACAGGTGCGCCAACTTCCCCCCTACTCCCGCATTGACGTGCGAATACCCGTAGACCTGACGTTTCAGGGCATGCAGGCTTATCGGGCCGAAATTGAAGCCAGCCCCGCCACGCTGCAAGCTCTGCGTATGGAAGTGAGTGGGGGCACGCTGGTGATCAGCGGCCAAACCACGCACTTTGAGGCCACACCCCGCATCGCCTTGGCTGGCAGCCGCCTCGAAGAAGCGCGCATTCGCAGTGCCGGTGATTTCAGATTTGCCCAAGTGCATGGCAAACACTTTTCTCTGCTAATGCGAGGCGCGGCAAATGTGCAGGTGAGTGGCAAGCAGAGTGTTTGTCGCATCGATAGCCAGGGTGCCGGCGACATTGACCAATCAGAACTCATATGCGAGCGCGTCGAACTCAAGGTGTTCGGTGCCAACGACCTGAGCGTGCATGCCACACGCGAGATTTCCGGCCGCCTGCAAGGCGCTGGCGATCTGACTGTGCTGGGCAACCCGCCGAAACGAGAGCTAGCCGTGCAAGGCGCTTTCGACGTTGCCTATTTTTAGCCCTCGCGCTCTGTTATCCATGCATCCCACGCACAATGGTTATTTTTTTCGTTCAGTTTTTTCGTAGCGTCCCTCTATGAAGATATAGCGTGCTCCTGAAGCCAATCTCGCAACGCTGTAGCTATCACCACACACAAAAACGGGGAAATACCAATGAACAGACTCATCGCAACCACACTCATTGCTTTTGCTATGACGGCATTCAGTCAATCAAGCCTGGCGGCCGATGTAAAAGGCAATGTCAAAACCAAGGTGAAAGCAGGCGTTGTGCTGCAGAAAAATAGCGGCATCGCCAACAAAAACACAGCGGCCTTAGGCTCTGTGACCGGTAAAAGCACCCGCATCGGCGGCAACTTCAAATCCAGCGTCAAAACGGCGGCACTCATTCAGAGCAACAAGGGCATTGCCAACAAAAACGAAGTCGCTCTGGGTTCTGTGACCGACTGAATATCCGGCATGGCGGCGCTGGCAGCAATCCACGCCAGCACCGCCACTCATAGCGTACAAAAACTAGCCAGACATAATTCCTTTGTACTATGCTCGGAGCTACAAGCCGCGCTTGCTGTACGCGACATTGGATAGCCGCTCGTACATATCATGATGAAGGACGACTCCCATGAGACCATTCCGAACCACCACAGCACATCTCTTCACTGCCAGCCTTGCACTGGGTATTTCACACACCACATTGGCCGTCACCATTGATGGTGCCAACCAGACCGTTAATAGCCTTGGCGTTTATATCAGCGACTGGCTGACCGAACTCGGCCGCACCGGCGGAGCACAGAGCCAGGAAGAATCTAGCTTAGAGGGCCTGTGTAATAATTATGTAAGCGTTGCCAACAACGCCAACGACGGCTCGGCGCAAGACCGCGCAGACGCTATTCGTCTGTTCGAATTTGTGGCACACGAGGAAGTAGGCGCCATCGGCTCGGGCTTTACAGATACCGGGCAAGACCTGATGGGCAACGTGCAGGGCCGCATGCAATCCATTCGCGGAGGCACTGCCATGTTGGCGAGCAATACACTGTTACTGGGCCAGACCGGGGGTGCAGCAGGAGATGATTTCAGCCGGCTAAGCGCCTACTCGAACTTCAGCCTTGGCGACGGTGATAAAGACACCACGCGCAATGAGCGCGGCTTCGACTTCGACTCGCGGGCACTTACCTTTGGTGCCGATTATCGTTTCAAGGATGGGCTCATTGCTGGCGCTGCCTTGGGGCTCGGCGACTCGGAAGTGGATATGGAAAGCGGCAATGCCGGGAGCGAAGGCGAAACCGTATCCATCACCTTTTACGCCAGCACCTATCAGGACGACTGGTATATTGATGCATCACTTGGCTACGCCTTGCATGATTACGATAACACCCGACGCATTGTAGATATTGGCATGGGCATCGACGACACCGTGACCAGCAGCACCGATGGCGATTCGCTGTCGCTGTCGGTGGGCGTGGGACTCACCCAGCAACTGGGTAAATGGACCGCCGATTATGCCTTCAGGGTAAACAGCGTGAACGCGACCATCGACGGCTATTCCGAAAGCGGCAGTGTCTTGGCGCTTACCGTGGGCGAGCAGGAAGTGGAGTCACTACAGGCAATTCTTGCCGCCCAATTCAGCAAAGCCTACAGTACCGAAAGTGGTGTGCTGGTTCCGACCTTAGGCGTGGAGGTGCATCAGGAATTTGATGATGAAACCCGTAGCGTCACAGCCCAATACGCTCTGGATCGCTTCAACAATCAGTTCAGCTTTACCTCTGATGATGCCGACAGCACCTTCTTTCTACTGAGCGCCGGTTCTTCCTGGGTGATGTCACAAGGACGCCAACTGTTTTTCAACTGGGATCATTTGGCGGGGCTCGATGATGTGAGCAGCAACACGCTCACAGCCGGTTTCCGGATGGAACTCTAGCATCAACGTAACCCGCCAGCCCCTGTTAAGGGCCGGCGGGTATTTTTCTCACTTCCCTCTCTATCTCGCGCAGTATTCGAGGCCAGTGCGCACGCCAGCAACAGTGATGGTCCGCACCCTCAAGCACCTCAACCTGCCCGCCCTGTTGCACACCGTCTTCAATTAAGCTTACCGGCATGATGTGATCGTTGCTGCCCGCGTAATGCCATTGCGGCACCGAGGATGGCAAGGGAAAGTCCTGAGGATTGAGCGATCCTGCCAAGGGAGAATAGCCATGCCATTCAGCCCAGGCAGCACTATCCAGATTGCCCGCCAGAGTGACGACGGCGAGCACGTCGGTGCGATGCGCCGCCAGCAACATGGCTAACGCACCTCCACCGCTATGCCCCATGAGCACGAGGGTATCGCCGGGCGCAATCACTTTATCCAGGGCGCGCCCCATACTGGCGACCACCTCCGGTGCATAACGTTGGTGCGTCCACCAAATCGCACTACAGGCCGAATCCTCAAGAGCAAAGTAACAGGGCCGCCCTAAATAAATGGCCGGGCTGGCGTCCATCACCATCAACTCCAGCATCAAGGCATGCTGCGGACTGGGATCCCAGGCAACCTGATGTGGGCGATACCAAGGCCGACCATCGCCCTCAATATACACATGAATCGGGCGTGCAGCGCTGTGCTGCGCAACAGCCGGCTCATTAAGTACCAGCTGATGCCGGAACGGCCCGCCATACACGTGCATGAAACGCAGTTGCTCATGATCGTGAAAGGCATTCAGGGCGCTGGTTTGGCAACCTGCAATCACCATGAATGCCACACTCAAGCAAGCAAGATAAAGAGCCCTACCACATTGTTTTAAAAGTATTTTTTTTGACATTCAAAAAGCAGCCAAATTAATTTCAAATTTTTTCGTTCAGCTTTCACCGCGAGGCCCTCTATAGAGGTATAGCGCAAGACAACAACCAAAGGGTCTCGCACTATGCACTCAAACACATGAACACTTATACAATCGATACGGGGAACACCACATGAAATCATTACTCTCAGCAACACTCATCTCTTTCACACTC
>JBFHUL010000115.1:0-7830 GCA_041590075.1 Oleiphilaceae bacterium | reverse complement strand
GCCAGTAGCCGTCGAGGCCCATTACATCCTGCATAAATTCATCGGTCATCAGCAGCGCAAAGCCTACGTCGAGATTCCATTCGATAAGGTCGGTACTGATGCGCCGCTCGGGTGGCTCAGAAACGTCGTATTCCTGAATCGGATCGGAGATATGTGAGCCATTGATTTGGATCCACTTGGGAGTAAACCCCCATGAGATCGGCATGTTGTATTCGATAACGTTGGTGGTCGCAACGGTCACGCCGAATTCGCGGATCTCGTAATAGGTGTTGTCGACGCTGCTGCGAAAGGAATCCGTGACATCGGCAATGGGACGGTCGGAGTCGTTGATGCGGGCATCGACATATTCGTCGATCAATGCATCGTCGCGCGAGCGAATCGTCACCATTTCGCGGATGTCGCGGCTCGTGTAAAAGTTGATGGTGACTGGCTTGGTATCCACTAACAGGCTGAAGGCTGTGGTTTCGTCGGCGCGGTACCCATTGAGATTGATGTCACCCAGACCCTGTTTCAGTGCTTCGGCCGAGCGTATCAGTTCGTCGTTATCGGAGGTGTTTGTTTCGCGTACGGCCTCCACGAAATTTTCCAGCGCGTTTGAGTCTTGAAACTCACGTACGTCATCCTGAAAGTCGTGATCATAAATTTCGCGCGCCCCGAAAGAAGTATGAATATAGATTTTGTCTGGCTTGTCGCCTCGATTGAACGCAATCAGAGCGGGGTTGTGGAAGCTGGCATTGAACTTGGTTGAGGAGGCGACACCGGCACCGCCCATAGCCATGGAACGAGGGTCGAGATAACTGCGGTAGCCCGCGAATACATCACTGCCAAGGCACAGAAAGAGTAGAGCGGCAATGCCTTTTAACGCCCTTGAATTCATACTGGAGGGTTTCCTCGTGGCTTCTTGTTGGTGGTGTTGCCCGATAGGTTGGTCATGTTGCAACTTCGAGCGGCGCCCAGTTTACCCCAATCTCCGCTCCGACAACGCTGGCCGCGTCACGCTTTGTTACATTGCTGAACGGATTGTGAGGATTTTGTAGCCGCATGGAAAGGGCGGTATGGGTCATGTTTTGCCGCATCGCAGGTGCTGTGTTTGTTAAAAGCGGCATGAACCTTCCCGACCGTTATGGGGCAGCGCCACAATGTAGGGAAAGTTGCAGCTTGGCACAACTTTTTCATAGTGGTGGTGAAGTCATTGAGCCGAATAACGGTTGCTGGCGCCTAAATGTCGGAGGTTGAACTTGCAGATTGTGCAGAGAGTGTTCCCTAAAGCAAGCCCCTTGCGCGCGATGCATGTGCTCGCACGTGGTTTGATGTGTTGCCTGGCCCTGATAAGTGCTCCAATGGCGTCGGTGATGGCGCACGAAAGCACTGCTGGCAACTCAGCACATGCGGAGCCGGCTACTTTGCCACCGCCACCGCCCATTGTGGTGAGAGTAACGGGGTATGCCGCCTATCAGGCCAGCGAAGAGGCATCGGCGGATCCGCAACGCTTGCGCGCCATCCGAGCGTCGAAACTCGATGCCTACCGCAATCTGGCCGAGCGCGTGTATGGCATTGCCTTGCAGGGGCACTCTTCCGTATCGCAATTTGAACTCAAAGATGATGGCTTTTCGGCGGCGCTCGATACGGTGATTCGCGGTGCCCGTGTGGTGTCGATCTCCGAGAACAAGAAAACCGGTATCGAAACCGTATTGGAATTGCTGTTGCCCGGTCATTTTCAGGATTGTTTGAACAAGGCCAACCATTTTCGTTATGAGCCGGAGTGTCTCCGGCCTCTGCCCCCCATCACCTCATCCGGGTTTGATGCCGAATCCGGGCATCGCAGGCACCCATCGCCTGGGATGGAAACTGTTTACTACTTGAACTGAGACCATGACTGTACACATTGCTTCATTTGTATTTACGCTGCTACTCAGCACCTTTGCGCAGGCCGACTGGATTCAGGTGACCGGCAGCGCGCCGCTCGACGCAGGGAGTTATGAAAGCGTGCGCCTTCAGGCGCGTGAGTCTGCTTTGCAGCAGGCGGTGATGCAGTATGGCACGGAGGTGCGCAGCCATCAGCGCATGGAAAATGGCGTATTGCGTCATGATGAAGTCAGTATGCATAGTCAGGCGCGCGTCGCCAGGGCTTTCGTGCAGGACGAATATCGTGAGCGCGGCCAGTTGCATCTGGTTATGAGTGTGGAAGTCGAGCCGGTTCCGCAATGCCCCACATCGCAGTCCGGTCAGTACAAGAAGAAAGTGGCGGTGCTGGGGTTTTCCGTGCAGTCTCCTGAACAGGCCCGTATGGGGCGGATACACGATGTAGATCGTGGCTTGGCCAGTGCATTGAACGAGGCGCTGCATCGTCAGGGCGGGTTGGTGGTTTACGAAAGCAGTCAGCTAAAAATTTACCCTGAGACCCGCAATGCACCGAGTCATTATACCGGGCAGAATACGCTGACCAAAGCCGCAGATCTGGCCAGCCAAATGGGGGCGCAGTTCGTGATTTCGGGAGTGGTGCGTAATCTGGGTGTTGAAGAAGAAGCGGCGTTTAAAAACTCCTATTGGCAGCGCATCGCCAATTTTGCCAAGAACTCCAACCGCACCCGGCATTTCTCGGTCGATCTGTTCGTGCATGATGGATTCAGTGGTGCCATTGTGTGGCAGCGTAATTTCACGACACAGGGGCAGTGGCGCGAAGCGGCCAATCGCAAGCTGGGGTTTTCTCATCCCGAGTTCTGGGAAGGGGAATATGGGCGTGCCGTTGCACAACTGATTGATGACATGGCCTGGAAAGTGGAAGAGCAGTTACGCTGCCAACCCTTTATGACACGCATTTCCAGAGTGGAGGGCAAAACCCTGCACTTTGATTCGGGTGCCAGCACCGGTATTCGCCCCGGCGACAAACTATCGCTCTATCGCACCTTTCATTTTAACGATGCCGATCAGCAAGGCGGTGTGGAGCTCACTAACGTCAAGACGGCGCTGACCGTGTCGCAAGTGCATCCGGGTTTTGCCAGTGGCACCATCGCTGTAGATCCCGGGCGTTTGAATATTCAGGAAGATGATTTGCTGATTGCGTGGTAGATTTGTCGTCGGTCGTCCGGCTCGGCTTAAACAAAATACCCAAAAAACAAAAGCAGTAGACTCCCCAGCCAACCCTGCCAGCGCTTTTCCAGTTTCATGTTTTCATGCGTAATCTGCCTGGCTTGTCGGCAGTCTTGATCGAAAAAGTGGGCGAGTTGGGTGACGCTTTCTCTTTTTTGCAGCACATAGTCAATTTCCAGATCATGGTGCAGGCTGCGCCGATTCAGGTTGGTAGAACCCACAATGCCCCAATGATCAATCAGTAAGGTTTTGGCATGTAGTATGGCAGGCTGGTATTCGTAAATCCGGCAGCCCGCCTTGATCAGGCGGGCATAGAAGGTGGCCGACAGCCATGGCGCGAAAAAGATGTCGGAGCGTCGTGGGAGCAGAATGCGGATATCAACCCCTCGCTGGCTGGCGCGGGTCAGCTGGCGCAGGAGATAGCGGTCGGGGACGAAGTAGGCATTGGTAATCCAGATGCGTTGCTTCGCCTGTTGAATTTTCCACAGCAGCAGCTTGCGTTGCAGGCGCCGTAATCGCCGCGTGTAATTGAGTAAAAACGGTGAGTGGCGCACCTGATGGGCTTGTTTGCGCTGCTCGGGCCGGCGCGCTGCATGCCAGGTCAGAAAGAATGCTTTTTCGGCGGCTTTGAGCGGGACATTGGAGGCTTCTACTGCGGTATCCCGCCAGTCTTGCCCCCCTTCGGTTTTGCTCAGATGCCCCTGGGTAAGATTAATGCTGCCGAGCATAATGGTCTGCCCATCCACAATCAGCATTTTCCGGTGGTCGCGGCGGTTGATGTAGCTCAGAAAATACCAGGCTTTGCGCCAGCCGCGGTAGCGCACCAGCGCATAGGGCCAGAGCGAAAAATCCCAGGGCAGGGGGCGATGTACGCGCACCTCAACGCCCGCCTCCTGCATGCGTTGTGCGAGACGCACGAAGCCCGGTTCGGCCCCCACGCCGTCGACAATAAGTTTGACCTCGACGCCCCGTGCGGCAGCGCCGCACAGCGCGCGGGCGATGTCTTCACCCAGCGAGTCGGCAGAGAAAATATAGGTTTCCAGCAAAATACTGTGCTGGCTGCGAGCAATCAACGCACGCATGCGCGCGAAGTAATCGCCGGCATGGTGGAAGAGGGTTTCGTCGGGACGGGGGAGCGACATGCTATGGGCTCCCCCGTGCGGGTACAGGACTAGAGATGTTGCTGTGCGGTGCTGCGAACGAGATCGAGCATGGCACGCAAGCCGTTACCACGCGTGGGGCTGATATGACGGAGCAGATCCATGCGTTCGAATACAGCTTCCACATCGCGGTCGATAATCTCCTGTGGCGTCAGCGCATTGAGTGTTGCCATCACGATGGCCGCGAGCCCTTTGACGATAATGGCATCGCTGTCGATCAAGAGATAGATCTTGCCATCTTCGGGGTCTTGTTGGTGTATCAGCCACACCTGGCTCTGGCAGCCATGGACGTAGTTTTGTTCTGTTTTCTGATCGTCGGGGAAGGCCGGAAGTGCCTTGCCCAGATCGATAATATAACTATAGCGTTCTTCCCAGTCGTCGAGAAACTCCAGATTTTCGAGCACGTCGTCGATACGGATGTCCTGCCCGTAAGGGTTGGCTTTAAAGGCAGCGATTTCGGGCAGACTCATAACATTCCCAGTTCCAATTTGGCTTCATCAGACAGCATGTCGTTGTTCCACGGCGGATCGAATACGAGTTCAACGAGCACTGCGGCTACGCCGGGCACCTGTTCCACTTTGCGTTTGACATCTTCCACTATTACCGGGCCCATGCCGCAGCCGGGTGCTGTGAGGGTCATGGTAATATGAACTTCATGGTCGCCCTGATCATTCTGCTTGGTCTCACAGTTGTAGATCAGGCCCAGGTCCACGACGTTCACAGGAATCTCGGGGTCGTAGCACTGGCGCAGCGCCGCCCAGACCTGATTTTCGTTCACGCTGCCGTCTGCGGGGGTTTCGAAATCTTCGAACTCGACGGTTTTGCCCAGCGCATCGGCATCTTTCCCCTCCACGCGCGCGAGGTTTCCGTTCACGGCGACCGTGAAGGTGCCGCCCAGCGCCTGTGTGATGGTGACGAAGGTGTCTTTGGGGATCATGATCTCGGTGCCAGCGGGTACCAGGCGCGCTTCACATTCCCGTTTGGTCAGAACGACTTCTCTTTCGTGCATAAATACTCTTAAGCTTACTCTTCATTCACCGTGAAACTTTCGCCGCAGCCGCATTCGCCGGTCACGTTCGGATTGCGGAACTGAAACATGGAATTGAGCCCTACCTTGATAAAATCGACGACCGTACCGTTCAGAAGCGGCAGGTCTTTGCTGGGCACGCACACCTGCAAGTCTTCGCGTACCTGAAACACACGATCGTTCTCCTTGGGGGCGGGTACCAGTTCTGTTTCATACATAAAACCGGAACAACCGCTGGTTTCAAGGTAGAGTCGGAATGCCTGATTACCTGCGGATTTTTGCAGCTCGCGACGAATATGTGCCACCGCCGCATCGGTCACCGTTATGGTGAGTTCGGGGGTGAAGGTTTCGACACTGGAATGCGTGCTCATAAATCGTGATTCACTCTTCTGATTCATCTGAATAAGCGCTGAATTTTTTCGAGCCCGTTAAACAGGGCATCGACTTCATCCATGGTATTGTAAAACGCAAAGGAGGCGCGGGCAGTTCCCGGTACGCCAAAAAACTCCATCAGTGGCATGGCGCAGTGATGACCGGTGCGAATGCCAATGCCCTGCTGATCGAGCAATGTGCCGAGATCACTGGGGTGGGCCCCTTCCATCACGAACGACAATACCGGCACTTTGGCGCCGGCCTCTCCGATCACGCGTAAGCCGGGTAGTGCGGCTGCCCGCTCGGTGGCTTTTTGCAGTAATGCCTTCTCGTGTGCATCAATGGCCGGCCGGTCAAGAGCTTCCAGATAATCGATGGCTGCGCCCAGTCCCACCACTTCGGCGATGGCAGGTGTACCGGCTTCGAATTTGTAGGGCAGGGTGTTGTAGGTAGTGCCATCAAAACTCACGCGCTCAATCATTTCACCACCGCCCTGATACGGCGGCAGGGCTTCGAGCCGGGCCTCTTTGCCGTACAGCACACCGAGCCCGGTAGGGCCAAACAGCTTGTGTGAGGAAAAAACATAAAAGTCGCAGTCCAGCGCGCGTACATCGACGCGGAAATGCGGCACGGCCTGTGCGCCATCAATCAGCGTAATAATGTTCTGAGACTTGGCCTTGGCAATGATCTCTGTTACCGGATTAATCGTGCCGAGTACGTTGGACACATGACTGAGTGCGAGCACTTTGGTGCGCGGGCTGACCAGATCCTCAAAGCCGCCAGGCAGCAGCTCGCCGCGCTCGTTCAGCTCCCACACCTTCAGAATGGCGCCACTGCGCTCGGCCAGCATTTGCCAAGGCACAATGTTGGCGTGATGTTCCATGCGCGACACGATAATTTCATCACCCGGCTGGAGGCTCTGCGTCAGGCCGCTGGCAACCAGATTGATCGCTTCGGTGGTGCCTTTGGTCCAGATGATCTCGCGACGTGAGGAGGCATTCAGAAAGCCGGCTACCTGATCGCGCACACGCTCAAAGGCCTGAGTGGCACGATCGCCCAAGGTGTGGGCGCCGCGGTGCACATTGGCATTGTCGTGTTCGAAGTAACGCGCCATGGCCTGCATGACGGCACGTGGTTTTTGCGCACTCGCGGCGCTATCCAGATAAACCAGCGGCTTGTTGTTGACCGTCTGATTCAGTATCGGAAAGTCAGCGCGCAGTGCGTCTAGGTCCAATGCCATGCTTGTGGTCTCAATCATGAAAACTTAACAATTCACTGAGGCGCTGTTCCCAACGCTCTGCGATATCCGGAATGGGTGCAGCGCGCACAATTTCAAGTACAAAGCCGAGCGTGAGCATTTGGCGGGCCTGCTCGTCGCGTATTCCGCGTGTCTTGAGGTAGTAGACCTCTTTCTCGTTCAGCTGGCCAATCGTGGTGCCGTGCGCACAGCGCACGTCGTCGGCATAGATTTCCAGTTCCGGTTTGCTGTCGATTTCCGCCTCAGAAGACAACAGCAGGTTTTTGTTGCTCATCTCGCCGAGCGTTTTTTGCGCATCAGGGTGAATATGAATGCGGCCATTGAAGACGATCTGCGCCTTGTTATCGGCAATGCAGCGATAGTTCTCCTGGCTGGTGCAATGGGCCGCGATGTGCTCGATGTTGGTGTGGTGATCGTAGTGCTGGCGCTCCCGCGCGACACACACACCGTCGAGGCTGCATTCGGCGCCTTCGCCCAGTAATTGTACTTGCAGATCATGGCGTCCAAGCGGGCTGCCCAGGGCCAGAACATGGCTGTTCAGACGGGCATTGCGTAACAGTTGAATGCCGGTCGCCGCGACATGGGGAAGTTGATCGTGATCGTCATTCACGCGGTAGTAAGACAAACGGGCATTCTCTCCCACCAAAGCATCGGTCACCTGGTTGCACAGGCTGGATTCGGCGCTGGCATCCACGGCGCACACGCTTTCGATGATGGTGATAGCGCTGCCGGCGTGTTGATGGACGAAGATGCGCGGCAGGCTCATGCCTTCGCCCTGATGTACCAGCAGCAGATGCAGGGGCTTGTCGATCTGCGCATTCTTGGCCACTTCTATATAGATACCGTCGCCGAGGCTGGCATGATTGATTTCGGCAAAGGGCAGGTTATCGCGTGTGGCAATCAAGCCTTTCGCGACACGCTGG
>JBFHUL010000114.1:0-7944 GCA_041590075.1 Oleiphilaceae bacterium | reverse complement strand
ATTACCACCTTCACTTACACCATCAGCGATGGCCGGGGTGGGGAAGACACGGCCGTGGTATCGGTCACGGTGACCGGTCAGAACGATGCGGTGCAGGCCAATGCCGACCAACTCACTGTGGAAGATGCGAGTGGCTTGACGGCCTTCGATGTACTGGCGAACGATGTGGCACTGGTGAGTGGCGATGTCATCAGCGTGAGTGCGGTCGACGGCAATGCCGGCAATGTGGGCCAGGTGATTACCGGCAGTCAGGGTGGACAGTTCACCATCAATGCCGACGGTACGGCGAGCTTCGATACCAACGGTGAGTTCGGTTATCTTGACGGTGGTGAATCGGTCACGACATCGGTCACCTATACGGTAGAGGGCATCAATGGCGAGTCTGCGACTACAACGGTCAGTGTGCAGGTACAGGGCGCTAACAGCGTGCCCGTGGCCAACGATGATTTTGTCACGGTTAATGCGGGCAGCAATGGCGTCATCGCCAATCTGGTGTTTACTGGTAGTGCGGTCGTTGATAATCGCCTCACCGCAAATGACACGGATGCCGATGGCGATACGCTGACGATTACTGAGGTGAACGGACAGGCATTGGTCGATGGGAGTATCACAATCGCGGGTTCAACTGGCGGTACCTTCACGATTCTCTCGAATGGTACTGCTAGCCTGGATACCGGCGCTGATTTTGATGCTTTAGCACCTGGTGCGTCGGCAACGACAACCGTCGACTATACCATTACCGATGGCAACGGCGGTTTTGCAACGGCTACACTGGAAGTGACGGTAAACGGCGTGAATGACGCACCGCTTGCCACTGATGATGCTGCGAGTGTTTCGGAGTCTGATGCGATTACATTGGATTTGTTGGCAAACGACAGTGATGTGGATGGCCAGCCTATCTCTATATCTGGGTTCGATCTCAGCGGTCTTCAGGGCACGTTGGTCGACAATGGAGACGGTACGGTAACCTACGATACCAACGGTCAGTTCGACGCCTTGAATGACAACGAAACTGCTGATGAGTGGTTCGAGTATACGGTGTCAGACGGTGCCGGTGGTTACGATACCGCTCAGGTACATATCACTGTTCTGGGAGCGACCAGCGGGGCCGCATCCACCTCATCCTCTACAAGTTCTACCAGCAGTAGTACGGGTGCCGATGATGCGCCGGTAGATAATGATTATGGTGCATAAGGTAAGTGGCGGGCCGGGTTATCTCTTGGGTAATCCGGCCCAAGGTGTGTTTAGTCAGAAAAAGTTTGAGCTAGGATAGTCGTGTAGATGCAGCAACACACAGGCAGTAACAATGTAATCAGCGTGGCGCTCAAGCAGGCTAAAAGCTCTATGCGTGCGGTTTTTGCATTTAGCTTTGTGGTTAATCTGTTGTTGCTTACCTCGCCAATGTTCATGTTGCAGGTCTACGACAGGGTGCTGCTGTCACGCAGCGAATCTACCTTGGTTGGTTTGATCGCGATTGCCGTATTTCTGCTTTCTTTGCTGTTGTGTTTCGAGATCGTCAGGAACTTTCTCCTTAATCGTATCAGTGTGCGATTGGATCAGGCTGTTTCCGGGCAGGTGCTTTCGGAAATGTTCCGACGGGGTAGCAGTATGCAACCCATGCACGACCTCAATACGGTGCGCAATTTCATCGCGAATCCCTACCTGCTTTCGCTGTTTGATATACCTTGGTTGCCAGCCTATCTCGCAGTCGTTTATTTGTTGCATCCGGCGCTCGGCCATGTTGGATTAGCCGGAGCGGCCGTCTTGTTTTTGCTGGCATTGATTAATGATCGAGTGACGCGAAATGTGTCGCAGTCATCCAATGAAGCTTTCGGTGCTGCCAATGATTTTGTGGAGCATGGGTTGCGCAATAAGGATGCTGCCATGGGAATGGGGATGTTCCCGGCTTTGTTTGCGCAATGGCGTCAAATGCAATCGGCGGGCTTGGGTTTTCAGGCCTTGAGTACGGATCGCACTGCATGGATTGGTGCCGTGGCCAAAGTTGTTCGCCAGATCATTCAGATAGCCGTGCTCGCGACGGGGGCGTATCTGGCGATTCAGGATATCACCACAGCCGGGGCTATGATTGCTGCTTCGATCATTATTGGCCGAGCCTTGACGCCCATCGAGCAATCGATTCAGGGCTGGCGAGGCTTGGGCCGTGCGCGAGAGTCTTACCAGAATCTCCTCGGCTTTATGGGAGATTACCAGGCCTTGGATGCGGTAACACCCCTACCGGAACCTTCGGGCGCGGTCGCGCTGTCGAATGTACTGGCATTTGGATCGGAAGAAGACGCTCAGCAAGGCGGGCGCCCTATTATCAAAAATCTCAGCCTGGGTATTCAGGCCGGCGAGATGGTGGGCATTACAGGCCCCAGCGGATCGGGTAAAACCACGCTCGCAAGGTTGATTCTAGGAGTACACAGAGCAACGGCGGGTACGATACGCATTGATGGTGCGGAGCTGTCTCCAGAAAACCAGGCGCAGCTTTCAGCTTTTTTTGGTTATCTGCCGCAGGATGTAGAGCTTTTTGATGGAACGGTTGCAGAAAATATTTCCCGCTTCAGAGGTGAAAGCGGAGAGCAGGTGGTCCAGGCGGCCATACTAGCGGGTGCGCATGAGTTGATTCTGGCATTGCCACAGGGTTATGAAACAAAAGTTGGGCCGGGTGGGATCGCAATATCCGGAGGACAAAAACAGCGCATTGGCTTAGCGCGTGCCTTATTTGGTAATCCGAAACTTATTGTTCTGGATGAGCCAAGCTCTAACCTTGATCATATGGGGCGCCGCAGCGTAATCAATGCACTGAATGTCATCAAACAAAGAGGCATTACTTGCCTGGTGATTGCCCATCAACCCAGCTTGTTTGAGCATATGGACAACATTGCATTGATGGCCGATGGTCAGGTGCAAAAGTATGGACCGAGAGAAGAGATTTTTCAGGAACTTAAACCCAAGCAATCAGTCAGCGCCGTTGCCCATGATGCGGCCGCTCCCGCTGCATCAAGTGCCTTAGGTGCGAAACCGAAAGTCGTGCAAGCACGGCCTCGCACTACCGTTCGTTCAACAGGACAAAAATCATGAACCTGTTGCAAGCCCCATCCCCTCCGACCGACCTTAAGCGACCCACCATCATTGGATCGATAGTATTGTGTTTTGGTTTTATTGGTTTTTTAGTTTGGGCGGTGTTTACGCCGCTTGATAGCGCAGTGGTCGCGCAGGCAACGGTCAAGGTGAGTTCGGAGAAAAAACAACTGCAACACCTCGAGGGCGGGATCGTAAAGAAAATACTCGTTAAGGAAGGCGATCTGGTTGAAGCCGGCCAAACCCTGATTCAACTGGACGAAACCTTTGCCGGTGCGAATCATCAGAGCCTGCGAGCCCAATTAACAGAGCTCCAAATTCGCGAGCAGGTATTGCAAGCGCAACGCGACATGCAAGAAGAGCTTGTGATTTCTGAAGGTTTATTAAGCGAAGGTGGTAGTTGGCTGCAAAGTCAAGTGGCTGCGGCGAGGTCATTGTTTCAACTGAGTCGGAGTAATCTGGACAATCAATTGAGTAGCCTGGTATCACGGCAGCAGCAGCTTGAGTCACGTATTGTTGGTGTTACCAACGAGTTGAGCGCCAAGGAAGACGAAATTCGCTACATGGAGGAAGAGCTTCAGGCTTGGGATAACCTGGTTCAACGTCAGTTTGCGAATAAATTACGTTTTCTAGAACTGAAACGTGAGTTGGCTGAAAAGCGTGGGGAACATGTCAAACTCACTACAGAATTGGCGACGGCACGCCAGGAGATATCAGAGCTGGGGTTTGAAAGGGAGAGTCTCATTCAGGGTTACCGGGAAGCTGCGGCAAATTCTCTTCAAGAGGTACAAGGCAAGATAGCGGATCTCAGCGAACGTATCGATTCCACCGCCAACATACTGGGGCGGGTTGCGATTAAAGCGCCGGTAGACGGAAAAGTAGTGGGCTTGAATGTATTTACCGTGGGTGCCGTTATACGGCCTGGTGATACCATACTGGAAATTGTACCGAGTGATGACGAGCTCGTGGTGGGGGCAAGAATCTTGCCCATTGATATCGATAAAGTGAGGCAGGATATGCCGGCCCGGATCCGTATGGCGGCATACAAACATCATGAATTTCCGGAGTTTCAGGGGCGTGTAGAGGGGGTCTCCGCCGACGTTTTCCAGGACCCACAAACACTCAACTCGTATTACACCGCTCGTATTGCCATACCTAAGGGATCGCTTACTCCGGAAGCACTTGAACAAATAAGCCCCGGAATGCCTGCTGATGTAATGATTGTGACGGGTGAATCAACGCCAGCACAGTACCTCATGGATCCGCTATTGAGCGCATTTCGCACCGCGTGGCGAGATAGCTGATACCGCAATCTTAGTGGCTACATTCGGGGCTACAAACATTGCGATTACTTGCTGTCACTTGAGGTGGCAAGCCAGCGCTCAATACTGTTGCGCAGTTTTTCGGGCTCTATGGGTTTACTGATGTAATCGTTCATGCCGGCGTCCAGACAGCGCTCTTTGTCGCCCATCATGGCGTTGGCTGTCATGGCAATGATCGGTACTTCTTTATGGTGTGCACCGGCGTGTCCCTGTCGAATTTGGCGGGAAGCCTCGTACCCATCCATTTCCGGCATCTGACAATCCATCAGAACCAGGTCATAGGGCTCGTTTTGATTAACGGCATTCAGGGCCGCCAGCGCATGCGATCCGTTTTCAGCAATATCGCAATCGAGACCCTGTTGCTGGATCATCGTACGCGCCACCATCTGATTAACCATATTGTCTTCGACGAGCAGGATGCGCGCAGACGTCAGCTCCTTTTGCGTTCGCTCGGAGAGCGTGTGACTACTCGCCGTTGTGACATTCCCTTCCGCCTCTGCCGTGCTTGGCACAATACTTTGTAAACAGGAAAAAAGTTTCTCAGGCGTAATGGGGGTGCTGAGATATTGAATGGAGGTGGACGGTTGCGCGTTAAGATTATCGCTATATTGCTTGTCAGGTTCTTCGACAAGAATGAGCGTGTCACAGGAGTATTGGTCTAAGGCCTCCAGAGACGCGCAGCGTGCCCGATCCAGAATAATGGCTGAGCCAGCCGATGCGTCGCTGTTGAGCAAGTGGTCGGGGTGTTCAATTCGCGACGTAACGATGTTCCAGGCCTTGAGTTGTTTTAATACAACACTTTCAAGCGCCCGGCTCTCGAGACACAGAAACACCTTATTCACTGGTATCGCGCTCACGTCTCGCGCTGCGGATTCCTGATCGCCTGGTGCGAGAAGTGCGGAGAATGTAAAGGTGCTACCGTGGCCGAGAGTGCTATCAAGATGCACATCGCCACCCATGAGTTGGCAAAGATTCTTCACAATGGCGAGTCCTAATCCTGTGCCACCATATTTGCGCGTGGTCGACACATCCGCCTGCGTAAAACTACCAAAAATGCCTTGTTGTTTGCTGGTTTCAATTCCGACACCGGTATCTGAAACGCTGCAGGTCAGTTTCACTGCCCCGTCTAAGAGACGAGACTGGACCGTAATGGTGATTGTTCCCTGTGGGGTAAATTTGATCGCGTTGTCGACCAGGTTGGTGAGAACCTGCCGGATTCGATTAGGATCGCCGCGCACACTGTTATATGCAATGTCGGAAAGGTCCAGTACAAGCTCAAGGTCTTTGTTACGAGCGGAAATCGCTAGCATTTCCGTGGTTCGACCGAACAGCTTTTCGAGATTAAACTCGATATTCTCGATTTCGAGTTTTCCGGCTTCAATTTTGGAAAAGTCGAGAATGTCATTTAGCAGCGACAGCAAAGATTCCGCGCTGGCCAGCGCCAATTCCGCCTGCTTGCGCTCCTGATCACGAATATCAGACCGTAAGAGAATATTCAGCATGCCAATAATGCCGTTCATTGGTGTGCGAATTTCGTGGCTCATGCTGGCGAGGAACTCACTTTTTGCCTGATCGGCAAGTTCGGCTTGTTCTTTCGCTTCGATTAGCTGCTGTTGGTTGGTAATCCGATCATCGATATCTTCAAGCGCACCAAAAAGTCGGACACATTTACCTCGAGACATTTCCGCTTGTCCGGCGGTCATGATCCAGGAAATATTTCCTCTGGCGGACTTCATTTGTAACTCCAGATGCCAGGGTTTACCGTACTTGATTGCTTGATCGATTGCAGCTTCCAGTTTTTCTCTGTGCTCCTGCCTTGCAACATAGCCAAGCAGCTCTTTCGGCGTCAGCGTGTGTGAATCGTCCAGTTCCAGGATGTTGCGGGTCATGTCTGAGCAAAACAGGGTTTCGGTATGGAAGTCATATTCCCATGCACCTATGCGGCCCAGAAAGCTCATCGCTTCAAGCATGCTTTGCTGCCGCAGATAATCCTTGGTGCGTTCGCGCACTTTGTCTTCTAACTGCCCATTGAGTTGCTCCAGATTTTGCTTGGCGTCGCAAATGCGCTTTTTCATGGCGACAAATACGTTTTCTAGGCGTTCGAGCTCAACGGCATCATAGGTGTTAATTTTCTGATCCTCTTCGTCGAGAGATTCAAATCTGGTCGCCTCCATCTTCTCGATAAACTGGTCGAGAGCTGAGATTAAGAAGCGTTTAAATGCCCAAAGAAATAGCAGCCACAATAAAACTGTTTTGATTACTGCGTTGATGATGATGGCGATGAAGTTGTATTTGACTTTGTCGATCACGATACGATTGCTGGAAATCAGGGTGGCGTCGCCAATATGGCGGTCTCCGTAGGTGATCTCAAACTGGTGATAGAACAAATCAGCCTGAATCGGTACACCTTCATCTGTCAGCTCGGGTGAGGACTGTTGGGTGTAAAGCTCGCCTCCCTGATAAATCACCTTGCCATTCGGCTCGAGCAATCGCACTCCGGCGATATCCTTGAGTAGTGCGACACCCTCGAGCGTTGCGTGAAGTTGGTCGTCGTCGAGGTTCCACAGCGCCGTGGCAATGCCCGAGCCAAAAATATTCTCATAGGCTTGCAGGTTGGCCACAATGGCGTCTTTTTCGAGGGAATACTCGTTGTACATTTGTGTACCGGTGATCAACAGCGTGATCGAAAGATAAATCGAGAAGACAACGCGTAGCAGGCGGACGGCGAGGCTGGTGCCCTGTTTGTTGGGTAAGGTGCTTGCCCTCTTTTCCATGAATAGTCCCTTAGCTCCCGGTAAGCATGCGCTCGGCTACAGTCGGGCGTGGCCGGCTAGGACCAATTCTAGTCGATTTTAACAACAACGACAGGGTTTTGTTTGTGGACGTTAATTCGTTAGGTCTACAAGCGCTCCGCGCAATAAGCGAAAAGGCTTAAGGTTGTCGCACCTACCACTGCGCCCAGGAGGGCTCCACATATCACATCACTGGGGTAATGGAGGCCAAGAATCATGCGGGACAGCGCAACAAGCAGGGTGAAAGGAACAACGATTACCCATAGGTCAGGGAAGTGCCATACGATAATTTTGGTAAAACATACAGCATGCATGGTGTGGCCTGAAGGAAAACTGTAGCGATCCAATGGCGCACAGCCTTGCATAATAGCTCTAAGCTTAATGAAGGGCCGTTCCCGAACCAAACGTGTTTTTATGTGCCGGTAGAAAACCAGACACAGCAGCCCAGAAACCGTCATCATCGCGCCCACAACGATCCCCTTTGCGCCAAACAACACCGGCAGTAGTAGGGCGAAACCATACCAAAATGCGCCGTCGCCAAGTCTGCTGATCACCGAAAAAATACGCTTCACTATGCGGTTGTGACAATAAGTGTTGAGATAAAGGCAGCCTGCCTTATCCCAATGGTCCATCTTATGAAAAATGTTTGAAGGATTGTTTGGCATGCGTGGGCTCCTCTAATTGGCCTGCAGCGCGTTCAAGATGTTGGGTGAATTCACCTGTGATGGATGTCCAGGACAGCTTGT
>JBFHUL010000113.1:0-8233 GCA_041590075.1 Oleiphilaceae bacterium | reverse complement strand
GCAAGGTTTTCAAGGCAGTAATCGCCGGCGGGATGGCCATGCTGGTCGTTGATCTTTTTGAAATGATCAATGTCGATTAATAACAAGGAGAGGGGGTAAGTGGCCCGTTGCGCACGCTGCACTTCTTCGTAGAGGTGCCGATCGAACGCGCGACGATTGCACAAGCCGGTTAGCCCATCGGTATGGCTGAGTTTCAGCAACATGAGGTTGCTCACCAGCGCCGAGATATATTCTCGATTGGGGCTCATGGTCACCATATACATACCGAGAAAATAAAGGAGGACGGCAACCAATACCTCGAAATCAACCTGGTCTACTACCCCGATCTGCACAATGGCGACGGGCAGCAGCATGCCGCCAAGAAACAGCCCCGTAAACAGGCGTGAGGCCGAAAAGGAAATCGCTCCTCCGGCACTCAGGCCCGCGGTGGTGAGCAAGATGATTTGTGTATGCGGCGCAAGCGGGGTGTCTACAAACGCCAGGGCGGCCATCACGCCCCAGCTCAGGCAGTTAATCATCATGCCCAGAGCCAGGTATGCTCGGCTCAGGTTTATCTGCTCGCTGAGTTTATGGGCCAGAAAGATACAGCCAATGCGCAGAGCGGCGCCAAGGACTGCGATCACACTGAAGTAAAACAGCCATTGGGCGGTGGTGGCATCATCACTGCGCGCTTTGATCACAAAATAAAGAAAGAACCAGCCCACCAGATACATGAAGGTGCCGGGAATGGAGCGGTATGCCAGATCCCTGTTAATCAGCTTGGCGGCCGTGATTTGTTGCGAGGCGCTCAGTTGTTCGAGGGTGGCGTTACTTGCGTGCGTGTTATCCACAGATAGGTGTGTCCTTCATTTTCGTGGCACTGTATTTGTTGGAACATATTGCGGTAAACGGGGGCCGCACCTTGTTGTGGTGAGTCCCTGCTGCATCCTCCGCTGTGTTGCAATGTGTCGGGCTTTTGACCGGACTTTGCGGCCACTGCACAAGCGTGTTCATGACCGCATAATAGAGTGGGGCCGGAGCCTGAACGTGCGCAGTGTAAGCGCATTCGGCCTCGTTGCTTTAAAACGAACATGCCGAGCGACTGGGCTAACGTCATGATTCGAATCTGGCCAGATGATTCACCCTTTGACTACCACAAAAGCTAGTGGCTCCTGCCGTGTTAGTCAAACCCTCATCGCTGGCGTGCAGGGCTCCGCTGGCTCAGCTGCGCCACGCCATCGCGCCGAGCCAGATCAAGCGCAGTTTCTTGAGCGTGTGCTCGGTATAGGTGTCGAGATAGCCGGGGTTGATTTCGACCTGATCGAGCAGCTCGATGGTGTTTTCGAATACCGTGCCAACGATCAGCTGGCACACAATGTCGAGATCGGTGTCGTTGATGGTGGCCAGACTTTCGAGGGGACGAATGTCGGAGGCGAGTTCATTGGCGAAGTATCTGAGCTCATTGCGAATGGCTTTTCTGAGTATCGGCGTACCGCCCGTGCGTACCTGTTCCATAAAGTAAAAATAGTTTTTATGGGTGCACACATAGTTGGCATACACCTCCACCGAGCTGCGTGCCAGTGCACCGAGATAATCCTCGTTTTGGCGGGCGGTGCGCATCAGTTTACGCAGCATGAGGCCGAGGTCATCAATAATGTTCAGTCCCAGCTCTTCCATATCATTGAAGTGGCGGTAAAAGGAAGTGGGCACCACGCCCGCATTTTTGGCTACTTCGCGCAGGCTGATGCTCGCGAAGTTACTGCCTTCGCCGGTTAATGCGAGGGCGGCGTCCATGAGGGATTTTCGGGTTTGGGCTTTCTTTTCGTCTCGGGTCAGCATGTGTGCAACAGGGTCGGACAAGGGGGAAGTGGCAAGTGTAACATTTAAAGTGTCCATGTGTGCACTGGGTGTGGTGATGGCGGCATTAAATATCAGTGCTAATAAGGTGTATTAAAGGCATAAGTCTCGCTTTATAAGCTGTAATAATCATTTTGCGGCGCTTTGTATGTATTAAAATATTTAGTGTACAAGTGTTGACTGAAAGTGTTGTGTGCTTTAGATTGGTGAACACTTGTACACCTAAATGGATTGGATAGGCTTATGTTTCAGCGCAGTCAATTACACACACCGCACACGCCGGCATGGTTTTATCGCTGGGCATCGGGCCTGGCATCGGCCAGTTTCAAGTCGCAACTGGACTTTGTGCTGAACGAAGTGGACCCCCTGCTCGGAATTCGGCGCCTCGCAGCCGAGCTGGTGGCCGTGACGCAGGAAACCGAAGACGTAAAAACCTTTGTGTTGCGGCCCTCTGTGTTTTGGCGGGGGTTTGTGCCGGGGCAGTATGTCGCCATTGAGCTGGATGTGCAGGGCGTCAGGTATCGGCGCAATTATTCCCTGTCTTCGTCGCAGGCGATGTTTGAAGGCCAGAGGCTGGTGAGCATTACAGTGAAGCGGGTTGCGGGGGGCGTGCTGTCGAATTACATGCATGATCATCTGGCAGTGGGCGCCATTGTGCACCTGAGTCAGGCGCGGGGCGCCTTCGTGCTGGCAAACGAAGAAAAGACGGATACCTATCCGGCACCCCTGCACCCGGCACCACTGTTTGTGGCTGCGGGCAGCGGTATCACGCCGGTCATGGCGATGATTGAAGCACTGGCGGCCTCCGGTCAGCTTGCGCGTGCCGTACTTATTCATGCGGCGCGCTACGAGCGCGACCTGATCTTTCACAAGCGTCTCGCGGCACTGGCCCGGGCTCACCCCGAATTCCGCTATTGCGTGCAGTTGAGTGCAGGGCAAGGTGGTCGCTTAACTCAGGCGTCGCTATTGGCCCAGTGCCCGGATATCGGCCGGCGAGCCATTTATGTGTGCGGCCCACAAGGATTTATGACCAGCATCGAACAGGCGGCAATGGCTCTGGGCGTGCCTGCACAGGCCATCAAAACAGAGTCCTTCGGTTTGCCCGCGGCAACACGCCAAGGCGCGCGTGCGTCGAAAGAAGCCCCAGGCCCGGATGGGCAGAAGTCTGTGCGCGTGACGCTGGCCAAGGCCCATAAAACGCTGCAGGCACGCGGCACCCAAACCCTGTTGGAGCTGGCCGAGCAGGCGGGTTTGCAGCCCAAATATGGCTGTCGCAGTGGCATTTGCCATGAATGCACCTGCGTAAAGACTTCCGGACGCGTCAAGCATGCCATCACCGGCGAGCTGATGCCGGATGAACAGACGCATATACAAGCCTGTATGGCGATTCCGGTTGAGGACGTAGCGATAGCGAGTTGGTAGATGCAGGGCGGCGTCGAGAGAAGTTATTTTTTTACACGCTGACTAGCGTCAGCAGCGCGCAGCCTTCGCTGCGCGAGATTGCCAGGAGAACCGGCATGGATATGAAAACGAGACCGCATGATTTAATGACCCCCAGCGAACTGGATGCTTTTGGCCGGGCGCTGGACGATATCCGGCAGCAGGTGCTGGAGGACTTGGGGCCACGCGATGTGGCCTACATCAAGGGTGTGATGCGCAAGCAGCAGCAGAGCGAGCTGGTGGGCAGGGGGCTGATTCATTTCAGTCTGAATCCGCTTACCTGGGCGACAGGTGTGGGCTTGTTGTCGGTGGCCAAGATCGTGGAGAACATGGAGATTGGTCATAACATCATGCATGGCCAGTACGACTGGACCAACGACCCCGATCTGCAATCCCAGCACTATGACTGGGACAACGTGTGCGATGCCGAATCCTGGCGCAAAACCCACAACTACGAGCATCACACCTACACCAACATCTTGGGTAAGGATCGCGATTACGGGTACGCGGTATTGCGCCTGGATGAGAGTGTGCCGTGGCGGCCCTGGCATCTGGTGCAGTTTGTACAGTATGGCCTGTTGAGCGGTCTGTTTGAATACGGAGTAGCCCTACACGAACTGGAGTTCGACCGGATTAAAAACGGCGAAGTGAAGCTGAGTGAAAAGCTGCCGTTTCTCAAGCGCTTTGCCAGTAAGGCACGTAAGCAGGTGCTAAAGGATTACCTGGTGTACCCGCTGCTGGCGGGCCCGATGGCACCGAAGGTAGTCCTGGGCAATGGCCTGGCGAATCTGGGGCGCAATCTGTGGGCCTCCACCATCATATTCTGCGGGCATTTTACCGAGGATGCGCAAACCTTTCGTCAGGAGGATTGCGAAACCGAAAGTCGGGGGCAGTGGTATTACCGGCAATTACTGGGCTCCAGCAACTTTACCGGCAGCAAGTGGCTGCACATCATGAGTGGCCACCTGAGCTACCAGATTGAGCACCATCTGTTTCCGGATCTGCCGGCCCATCGCTATCCCGAGATAGCGCCGAAAGTACAGGCCTTGTGTGAGCAATATGCGATACCCTACAACACCGGCGCTTTTGGCAAGCAGTTTAAAACCGTGCTGAAGCGCGTGGGGCGGTACTCGTTGCCGCCGGCCGACAGTGTATGGGCGTCGTTTGTGCCCAAATCGCTTAAGTCGGCATTCGGGGCCTGCTAGGCTGTCCGCGAACGCTGCGCATGCCTTCGCACCCATCCACGCCCTAATCACTACAAGGTGTTGTTATGACTGGTTCCGCTAAAAAGACTTCCCCCGCATCGGCCTCGTCGGCACGTCGGCGCGCCAATCAGTTGCTGGAACTGCATCTCGCGCACGAGTTGGCCGCTTTCGAGGAAGAGGCCTTTCTCGCCTGGTTGCGCCCCGAGCTCGCACAGCAGTTCGACAGCGTGAAGGCGCTTCGGCTGGCGCAATGGGTGACGGCTGAACAGGTGAAGCAGGTGATTGTGCGCAACGTGGTGGAGAACGACATACCCGGTGCGGTGGCGGAACTTGCCGGCGACGCCGCGACGCGCTTGTTCAGTTCAGAGATGCACAAAAACACGCCTCTCAACCGGATTATGACGGCCCAGCAGTTTGAAGAATTGGTCGATAAACTCCTGGAGCTGCCAGAACAGCGCAAGAACGGCATCAACCATCTGATTGAATTGCCCATCTATCAGGATCTGATATCGGGTGTGCTGTACCAGGCTATTCTGCGCTACATCTACGAAGAAAATATGGTGAGCAAGAATATTCCGGGGGTGTCGTCGATGCTCAAGTTCGGCAAGCGCATGATCGATAAAACCGCCCCCAAATTTGAAGGCGCTATTGAAGACAGTGTGCGCGCCTATATTGCCGGTAACCTGACGTTTCTGCTTAAAGAGAGCAAGGCCTTTCTTGAAAACTCCCTGAGTGAGGAAGATATCAAAGCGTCGGCCCTGGAATTGTGGGATAGCATCGAAAGCAAGACCATGGGCGACTTCCAGCAGGGCATGGATAGCGTCGATTTGTCGGAATTTGTGGTGCTGGGTTACGAGTTCTGGCAACGCTTTCGCAGAACGGCGTATTTCAAAGATTGCTACGAGCTGGTGGTTGATTACGTCTTCGAGGTATACGGCCAGGCGCCTTTGTCTGTGTTGCTCGACGACCTCATGATTACACCCGAGAGAATGATGCAGGAGGTGGAAGCCTTCGCACCCACCATTCTCCAGTCGCTGAAAGAAAACGGCCAGATCGAGGGCTTTCTCCGGCGACGACTGGAGGGATTTTATTACTCTGAAGCGGCGCTGGCGTGTTTGCAGGATTAAGCGGGAAATGGCCAATTCAAGGTCTCGCCTGATAAAAATATTACAAACACATGGACACGCGACGGCCCGTTTTTTATGGGCAGGGAGTATGCCTCAATGGCTCGGTTTTGCTTCCTCGCTGAGTTTGAGTTCAATCATATTGATGGTGTCTTTTTCGGCCGAGGCGCTTAAGTGCTCTGGCGTAACATGGTCGTCCAAGTCGGGGCCGCCGAATTTTACGCGCGGCACGGCATGCTGGCAGTCATGATGCTTGGCGGCCATGGAGTGGCCGATCCATGCATAACCCACGCGTTGTGCGCATGGTGCCTCACGTTTCCTTGCAGGGTAGACCGATGGGTGGACGGTAGATCACAGGGGCCCGATTCTTACTACTTGGTATGCTTTTCGGCCCGGCGATCTAGGGCAGCTTGAGTTCCTTGATAAAGTTCGCGTAGAAGTCTTCGTAGCCCCATTTTTTGTAAAGCTTTTCCAGGTGTCCGTTGCGGGCGAGTTCCGCAATACGCTGATCGTAAATGTCGGCAAGTTGTTTGCCTTTTTCGGTTTTTGCCAGGCGTACGTACATGGGTTTAATCAGCACGGGTTCTATCGCGTAGGTCTCGGCACTCAGCTGGTGTTGTTTCATGTAAAGGCGCAGATCGGTGATGCTGTCCATGTAAAAATCCAAACGGTCTCTGGCAAGCATGTTCCAGCCCTGGTGATTCTTCGACACCTCATGAAAGTGCATCGCGGGTTCCAGATACTTGTGGTAGTCGTAACCGCGTATCCAGCCCACCTGTTTGTCTTTCAGGGTTTGGACGCCCCGCCAGGCAAAGCGGTCGTACTTGAACGCAACCGCGCTGACATCCAGCCAAACCGGTTGTGAGGGGTAGTGATACAGTTCCGGTGACTCCAGGTAGGAGCCAAGCATCGCGTCCGCTTTTTGCTGTTGCAGTAAGAGTGCCGCGCGACTCCATGGGATGATGTCAATATCGACGGCAATGCCCAGAGGCTGGTAAACCCCGCGCATCAGATCGAAGTAAAAGCCCGAGCCATCAGCCTCGGCAAAATTAAGCCATACAGGATTGACGATGTGGATGCTGCGGGGTTGTGCGGGTAAAAGCGGACTGCGCAGCATCAGGGCCAGGCATAAAACAATGCAGATCGTAGACAGTCTGACCACGTGTCTGGAACTCCCTCACTCAAGCCACTGGGTTCAAATAATGTGTTCATCGACAACCAATAGTGTGTACGGTGATGGGTCAAAATGCCAAAAAGTGCGCCAAAAAATTAGGCAAATCGTTTTGGAAACGGGCTTATTGTTGGGCGCGCGGCCCCTTTCTTGCCGAATTAAGGGCGAGGCGATGGATCTTCACGATCCAGTTCAGCGATCCCCCCAGGTCATGTGTATTCCACCCGCTGCTGAGCCCAGAAGTTTCACCTTATCTTGCCTGCAGTCGTTTTATTCCTTGCAGCTGATCATGCCGGTTATACACGGTTATACTAGCTGGAGCTGTAACACATGCGTGGCCGGGAGGAAATCCTAATGAAAAAGATTCTGGTAGTTGCAGACCTTGTTGAACAAGCACCCATTGCCATCAAACAGGCGGAACATATGGCCGAGTTGTTGGGTGCCAGCTTGCACATCGTGCATTTTTGCTATGTTGATCTCCATCAGGATGATGCGGATTCGGCATCGATCAAATCGCAAGTGATGGCGTCGGTGCAGGCGCAGGCCGAAAAACTGATTGCCAAAGTGCTGCCTGAGGGGCTGTCTTACTCGCACAGTGTCGAGTGGTGTAAGCATATCGATACTTGGGTATGTGACTATGCCAAAGTAGAAAAGCCGTGTTTAGTGGTGAAAACCGGTCATCGCAGTGAGACGATGTTTTATACGCCCACCGACTGGGGAATACTGCGGGACTGCCCGACACCCGTGCTTATCGCGGCCGATAAAAAATGGAAGCATCACCGTAATATTATGGCCTGCATCGACCTGGGCACACGTCAGGATGAGAAAAGAGCGCTGAACCGTCGTATTCTGAAGCTTGCGCGTGAGATTGCAGATAAGAATCAGGTAGACATGCATGTTGCGTACTGCCCCTCGGCACCGCCAATATTGCGAGAGTTGGGGTTGCGCCATCCTGAAGAGGTAGAGCAACGGGTCGTGAGTACGCTTGCCGATGAGATCGAGGCGATGGTAAACGAATATGCCATGGATCGATCTCAGCTTCATATTCGGGCGGGGCTGGCAGAGAAAGTGATACCCAGCCTGGCGGCGGATTGCGATGCGTCAATGGTGGTGATTGGGACGGTGGGGCGCAAAGGTGTGAAAGGGAAAATGCTGGGTAATACCGCCGAGAAAATTCTGACCCTGTTGAAGACCGATGTGCTTGCCCTCAAGCCCTAAGGCAAGGCATAAGCAGTATAAAACACATAACGAGACCCGATGCATAACGAGGGTCTTGTTTTCATTAAGTGCGGCGCGTGGCGCACCAGGGGGGGTTATTTGCGACTGCCATACATGTTTACAAGGGCGCCGATTACTATGAGTGTGCCGCCTACATAGGTCCACACCGCGGGAATTTCGCCAAAGATAAGCCAACCCAGTAGGGCTGCGAACAGCACCTGCACGTAGGCAAAGGCTGT
>JBFHUL010000112.1:0-8381 GCA_041590075.1 Oleiphilaceae bacterium | reverse complement strand
TTCGTCGCAGGAAAAGCTCGATTTGGCCAAGGCCAACGGCGCCGACGACGTGATCAATTATCGCGAGCAGGATTTGAAAACGGCCATCAAGGAACTGACCGAAGGCAAAGGTGCCGATGTGGTGTATGACCCCGTGGGCGGTGATGCCTTCGATGCCTGCACACGCGCCATGGCGCGCAACGGGCGCTTGTTGGTGATCGGTTTTGCTTCCGGTCGCATTCCACAACTGCCGGTCAATCTGGCGCTGGTAAAAGAATACAGCGTGATGGGCGTTTTCTGGGGCAGCTTTGTCACCCACGAACCCATGGTGTTTTTACAGAACATGCAGGAACTGTTTGCCTGGTACAAAGAAGGCAAGGTGCATCTGGAAACCGATGAAGTCTTTCCCTTGTCGCGCACGCCCGAAGCGCTGGCCAAAGTCATGAATCGCGAAGTAAAGGGCAAGGTGGTGGTAGTACCCGATGCCTTGCTCGCGGAAAACGCTTGAGCACCCATACTGAAAAGGACAACAACGTGGCAACGAATTTATTTGATTTGAACGGCAAAATTGCAATGGTAACCGGTGCCAGTCGCGGGATTGGTGAGGCGATTGCCAAGCTGCTGGCAGAACAGGGCGCGCACGTGATTGTGTCGAGTCGAAAAGTGGATGATTGTCAGAAAGTCGCCGACGCGATTATCGCGGCAGGCGGTTCCGCAGAGGCCTTGGCCTGCCATGTGGGCGATATGGAGCAGATTCAGGCGACCTTTGCGACTCTGCGTGAAAAACACGGGCGGCTGGATATTCTGGTCAACAATGCCGCGGCAAATCCCTATTTTGGGCATATTCTGGATACCGATGTGGCCGCCTACGACAAAACGGTCGAAGTAAACGTGCGCGGGTATTTCTTTATGTCGGTGGAAGCCGGCAAACTGATGCGTGAAAACGGCGGCGGCAACATCGTGAATACGGCATCGGTGAACGGTTTACAGCCAGGCATGATGCAGGGGATTTACTCCATCACCAAGGCGGCCGTGATCAACATGACCAAGGCCTTCGCCAAGGAATGTGCGCCGTTGAACATTCGCGTTAACGCCTTGCTGCCTGGCTTGACCAAAACCAAATTTGCCGGAGCGCTGTTCAGCAATGAAAAAATGCACAAAGCTGCCATGCAGATGATTCCCATGCATCGTCATGCTGAGCCCGAAGAAATGGCCGGCACCGTACTGTATCTGGTGTCTGATGCCAGCAGTTACACCACGGGTGAGTGCATTGTTGTGGACGGTGGTCTCACCATATAACCGTGTGGCGCCCGGACTGGGCGCTCCTCTCGATGACTGTATAGCGAGCGAGTAAACAAATGGATAGCTTATTGGATTTTACGGACAAGTCGGCCCTGATTACCGGCGCGGCAAGTGGTTTTGGTAGAGAATTGGCGCTGGCACTGGCGCAGCGTGGTGCCAGTTTGTGTCTGGCTGATTTCAATGAAGGTGGCCTGGCCGAAACCGTTGCGGAAGCCGAAAAGCTGGGCGCCAAAGTCGTCTCGCTGCACGGCGACGTGGCCGTGGAGGCGCATGCCGAGGCACTGGTAAAGCTCGCCGTCGACAGCTTCGGCAAGCTCGATATCGCGGTGAATAATGCCGGCATCGCGCCGAAACTGGCACCCCTGACGCAGCTGGATGGTGACACACTCACGCGTCAGCTGGATGTGAATACCAAAGGCGTCGCCTTCGGTCTCAAACATCAGTTGCGTGTGATGGCCGGGCAGAAAAATGGTGCGATTCTGAACGTGAGCTCAATGGCCGGACTGGGCGGTACGCCCATGGGTGGCAGCTATGGTGCGGCCAAACATGCGGTGATTGGCTTGACTAAAACGGCAGCCGTCGAGTTCGGTGCAATGAATGTGCGTGTCAACGCGGTTTGCCCCTTCTTCACGCAAACGCCCATGGTCGATAATCCGCACCTCAATCCCAATAACGATATCGCCGAGGTCAATAAGAATCTGGCGCGAGGCTGCCCCATGAAGCGTATTGCACGGGTGGAGGAAGTGGTGAACGTGATGGTGATGATGCTATCGCCCGCCAACACCTATATGAACGGCATTGCGGTCGCTGTGGACGGTGGCATGTCTGCGATGTAATTGCCACAGGTTCATGTTAGGCTGAGCCCCGCAGGCGGAGGAGTAGCGGTGCCTGGCGGGTCTTTGGGGAAGTGTGCAGAACAACAAACGGAGCAGGTTTTCATGGCAACACGTCGAGAGTTCGATGTCATTATCTGGGGAGCGACAGGCTTTACGGGTCGGCTGGTCGCGGAATATTACCTTAAAGAGTATGGACTCGGAGGTGAGCTGAAGTGGGCCATGGGTGGCCGCAGTCAAAGCAAGCTCGAACAAGTGCGCGGTGAATTGGGTAACAAGGACATTCCGCTGGTGGTGGCCGACAGTCACGACAAGGCGAGTCTCGATGCCATGACCAAACGTACGAAAGTCATTTGTACTACCGTGGGCCCCTATGCCTTATACGGCGATGAACTCGTGGCGTCGTGCGTCGAAAACGGTACCGATTACTGTGATCTGGCGGGTGAAACCCAATGGATTCGCCGTATGATTGATCAGCACGACGAAGCGGCCAAAGCGTCCGGCGCGCGCATCGTGCATTGTTGCGGCTTTGACTCAATCCCCTCCGACATGGGCGTGTTTTTCCTGCAGCAACAGGCCAAAGAGAGCCATGGCGAGTATTGCCAGCACATCAAGATGCGCCTCAAATCTGCCAAGGGCGGTTTTTCCGGTGGCACCTACGCCAGCATGAACAATGTTATGGCCGAAGCCAACGAAGACCCCGAAATCTATAAGGTGCTGTTCAATCCTTACGGGCTGAATCCGCAAGGGGAAATGAAGGGCCCCGACAAAGGTGATTTGAAATCGGTAGAGTTTGATGGCGATGTGGACGCCTGGATTATGCCCTTCATCATGGCCGCCATTAATACCCGTGTGGTACGTCGCAGCCATGCCTTGCAGGGCTACCCTTACGGCGATGGCTTTCAGTACGATGAAGCGATGATCAGTGGCAAGGGCTTGTCGGGACGGCTCAAGGGTTACGCAGGCTTGGTCGCGCTGGCCGCCATGATGGCGGGCAAACCGGATGGTTTGTACAAGAAAGTGGTGAACAAGTTCTTCCCGGAGCCCGGTGAGGGGCCCTCCAAGGAAGAGCGTGAAGCCGGCTTCTTCAACTTCACCGTGGTCGGCAAGTTTACCGACGGGGCCGTGATCAAAGCACGCGTCACCGGCGACCGTGACCCCGGTTACGGTTCCACCTCCAAAATGCTGGGTGAGAGTGCAGTATGTTTGGCGAAAGACAAGCGCTCATCTCCGCGCCGCAAAGGCGTACTCACGCCGTCTTCGGCGATGGGCAATGCCTTGCTCAAGCGCTTGCAGCAAAACGCAGGACTTTCCTTTACCATCGTGTAAAGTCATAGTAAAGTTCTGCTCTCACAGCCGCGATGAGTCTTTCTCAGTCGCGGCTTTTTATTTGTACCCGGTGTTTCCGTCGCTATGTTTCTACTTCGTTGTGCCTGTGCGTTGCTGGTCAGTGCTCTTGTCGTTGTGGCTCAGGCTGCACCGCGTCAGATTACCTTGGCCGGCGGTGAGTGGCAGCCCTACCAGTGCAAAACCATGCGACATGGCGGTTTTGTGGGGCATCTGGTAAAGGAAGCGTTCGCGCTGCAGGGCTTTTCGGTGACGGTGGAATATTTCCCCTGGAAGCGCAGTTACGAAATGACGCGTAGCGGAAAAGTTGATGGCAGTTATCTTTGGCGCTACTCCGATGAGCGTGCCGAGAGCTTTCATTTTTCCGACCCTCTGATCACCACCGATGCGGTGATGTTTCATCGCAAGGATCTGGACTTCAGCTGGAAGAATGATGCCTCCCTTATCGGGTTTCGCATTGGCGGCACGATTGGCTATCACTATGAGTTTGCTGCGATACCGGGCATCGATATCGACTGGGTGGATTCCGATCACACCAATATGAAAAAGCTCATTCATGGTCGCATTGATCTGTTTGCGGATGATCGCCGGGTCGGTTACCACCTCTTACGCACCCGATTTCCAAAAGCGCAGGCTAATCTGATTACGCATAGTGTCTGGCAAGAGGGTGCACCCATCTCCTATCACCTCGTGCTGCCGCGCAGCAAGGCCGACAGTACGGTACTCCTCGAAAAATTCAATCTTGGCCTGGCACAGCTCAAAGCTTCGGGGCGTTACGATGCGATACTCGCGGCCCAGGAGCGGGGCGAATACCGGCGTGTTCAGCCACGGCGTAGGCCGGTAGAGCACGCACATCACCCTTAACGCATCCTGCGCATGGCGCTATCACCAAAAAAGCGACCGCTACTTGATGCAGGTTAAGTGCTGAGCCATCTTCCTCACGTACTATGGTCTTAGACGCTGTTAACGGAAAAACCATCCGTGGCAATGAGCATAGTAAAGGGGGGCTACGATCGTTTATGCATTACTTTTCTCCCTTTTTTCTCACGGGCGTATTTGTTGCACTGCTGTACTCGGTTGCAGGCGCACGCGCCGAGCCCCTGATGCCACTAACGATGTGTGTGTTTGACTTTGTGGGTCATGATGGCCCGATACACAAAGAGATGCAGGAATATCGAATCGATGCACTACGCTGGGGGGTCGATCTCTCTTTCAAGGTGTATACCGATGATCGTATTGCCTCGGAAGAATTTAAGAATGGCGTGTGCGACATGCTGAACCTGCCGGGTATTCGGGCGCGCGAGTACAATCAGTTCACCGGCTCCATCAATGCCGTGGGTGCCTTACCTACCTATGAACATCTGGGCATGGTCATTCACACACTCAGTCATCCCAAGGGGGCACGCTTGATGCGTAAGGGTGCCTATGAGGTGATCGGCATTGCGCCGATTGGGGCGGTGTTTTTATTCGTTAACGACAAGCGCATACATGCTCCCAAGGATTTATCAGGCAAGCGCATAACCGTACTCGATAATGCGCCCGAGACCACGTTTATCGCAAAGCGCATTGGCATGACGCCGATATCCTCGGGGATTCGCAACGCGTTGCAGAAATTCAATAATGGCGCAGTGGATGTAACCGGTGCACCTGCTCTGGCCTACGAGCCCATGGAGATGCACAAAGGGCTTGAACCGCATGGCGGGATCATTGGTTGGCCGACGCTCCAGATTACCATGCAATTAGTGGTGCGCTGGGAACAGGTGCCGGAGGGCTTTGGCCAAAAATCGCGTGATGTGATGGCACGTAAATATGCGCAGAAAATACGCACGATCGAGCAGAGTGAAGCGACCATTCCCGCAAAGTACTGGATCGATATTTCTTCAGAATCCCGCGATAGTTGGAACGAGTTGTTCCGAGGCATTCGAATCTCGTTAAGAGAGGAGCAAGTGTACCATGCAGGTGCACTGACGCTGTTCAGAAAAATACGCTGCAAGATCGAACCCGCGTTGGCGGAGTGCACAGCGCCAGATAAAGAATAACAACGCATCGCGATACTGCGTCACAATCAAGGCGGATGCGACGTCTCGGTGAGCGCCTGTTAGAGATCGTATTCCAGGCCGTATTTTTGATAGGTATCGGCAATGATCCCCTCGCGTTCCAGCGTTACGATGGCCTCATCGTAACGTTCCAGAAAGCGCTGAATGCGTTGTTTGCGTGCCAAATCCGTATCGTTGACGCCAAAGTAATCGGAGTGAATGCTCACGGGATCATAGTAGGGTTTGTCTTTGATCGGTTTGGGCAGGTAGGCGATTTTGTCCCGGATTCCCGCCTGTTCTGCCTCATAGAGGGTTGAACGGGTATTGAGTGGTACCAGATCAACCCTGCCGCGCAGGAGCTTTTTGATCTGGAGTTCGTTCTGATTCACAAAATCGAAGTGCAGCATGCTCTGAGCCGCCCAAAATTCCTTGGTGTACGAAACGCTCCTGGTGACACCGATGGTGTAGCCCTTTAGATCCTCAAACGTTTCAAAGCGGATTTTGCCTTCGTCCTGCTTGCGGATAAAAAAGTTCCACTTGATTCTTCGATAGGAGCGCGCGGGATAAGCAAGAAACGCAAGCCGTTCGGCTTTTTTCGAGTAACCGATAAGCATTTCCACTTTCCCGCTCTGGGCCGACAAAATGGCGCGTTCCACTGAATCGACGAGTATAAAGCGATAGTCCTCCATGCCCATTTTCCGCATCACCATGCTGAGAATCTCGATCGAGATGCCTTCGTTTTCGCTGGTTTTAAAGGGCGACGTTGGGGTGCCCATAATCGTAAAGGTTTTGGCAGACGAGAAGCCGGCTGATAATAGGCATATCAAGCAAAGCAGGATGACGGTGGTGGGTATTTGAGCGCGTGACATAACAAGCACACCGTAATGTAACGCATCATTGGATGCCAGTAAGCCTCATTTTAGACCAGTCCAAACGCGCTTGCATGAAGCGATCGGTGCGTCATCATCAGGAGCGCAATTACATTGTTGCCGTCGTAAGCCGAGTCGGGAGTTGAATGGGAGAGTACCGGTACACTGGCGTCTTGCTTGATTGGAAAGAGAGCGAGTTTACGAAAGTCCTTGTCGCATCTGCACAAAACTATTTATTGCGCGCATTCTACACTTTGTCACACATTCAAAATTCGTTGTTCAGAGGAAATACATGAGTCAGTTTACCGGCGTGACGCGCGCCCTGTTTGATGAAGTAATGGTGCCGAATTACGCTCCGGCCGACATGATTCCCGTGCGGGGTGCGGGTTCACGTGTCTGGGACCAGGCCGGAAAGGAATATGTCGATCTGGCCGGCGGGATAGCCGTGAGTGCGCTGGGGCATTGCCACCCTTCGCTGGTGTCTGCCCTGCATGATCAGGCTCAGCGGCTCTGGCACGTAAGCAATGTGCTCACCAATGAACCGGCGCTACGTTTGGCTAAATTATTGGTCGACAAGACTTTTGCCGACCGGGTGTTCTTCGCCAATTCCGGCGGTGAGGCAAACGAGGCGGCTTTTAAGCTGGCCAGACGTTATGCCTGGGATCATTACGGCGAAGAGAAGAACGAGATCATCGCCTTCACCAACAGCTTTCACGGGCGCACGCTGTTCACGGTGTCGGTGGGTGGGCAGGAAAAATACACCGAAGGATTCGGCCCGATTCCCGGAGGTATTCATCATGCTGAGTTCAACAATATTGAAGCGCTGAAAGCGCTGATTTCCGAACGTACCTGCGCCGTGGTCATTGAGCCGATTCAGGGTGAGGGCGGCATACAGCCGGCTAATCATGATTTCCTGCGCGAAGTGCGTGCGCTGTGTGATGCGCACAATGCCTTGCTGGTGTTTGATGAAATACAAACCGGCGTAGGGCGAACCGGTGCCCTGTACGCCTATATGAACTCGGGCGTGCAGCCCGACATTCTCACCACGGCCAAAGGTCTGGGTGGCGGCTTTCCCATCGGCGCCATGCTGGCCACCGAAAACGTTGCCGCCAGTTTCAAGGTGGGAACGCACGGCAGTACCTATGGCGGTAATCCGCTTGGCTGCGCGGTGGCGGAAGCCCTGCTGCAGGAAGTGATGCAGCCGGGTGTGCTCGAAGCGGTGCGGGAAAAAGGCGCGCGCTTGCGCCAGGGCTTACAGGCACTCAATGAGAAATATCAGGTGTTTGGAGACATTCGTGGCGAAGGTTTGCTGATCGGCGGCGAAATGGCCGCGGCGTATGAGGGGCAAGCCAAAATATTGATGGCCAAGGCGGCCGAAGCCGGGCTGATGGTATTGATCGCCGGCCCGAACGTGTTGCGCATGGCGCCCTCGCTGGTGATTCATGAAGCCGATATTGAGGAAGGTCTGAAGCGCCTTGACAAGGCCATCGCAGCATTTGTCGCGCAGGCGTAGTCGCGCGAGTTATCCACGCAATCTAAGGGGAGATAAATACCATGATGTTAGTGCGTCCCTGCCGAGCCGAAGATCTGGCTGGCATCGAGAACGTCGTCCATCACAATCGTTCACGCGTATCGTCCTTACCCTTGAACCGCGATAAGCTGAGTGAGCGTATTGATCACTCGCTGCGTTCCTTTGAGCAGGATACCGACACCGAGCATCGCGAGCTGTTTCTGTTCGTCATGGAAGATACCGAGTCGGGCGAGATCGTGGGCACGGCCGGTATCAATCGCAACAACGATAAACGCAGTCCTTTTTACAACTACCGTTTGGATGAACTGATACATTCCTCGCCCAAACTGGGCATTCACACGGCGGTGCCGGTGATGTATCTCACGCATGAGCTTACGGGCACCACGGTACTGTCGTCGTTTGCGATTCAGGACAAATACCGGGATACGGAATATTTCGATTTGCTGGCACGCAGCCGCCTGGTGTTTATGCGGCAGTTTCGGGA
>JBFHUL010000111.1:0-8397 GCA_041590075.1 Oleiphilaceae bacterium | reverse complement strand
GTGGCCAATATTGCATTGGCGGTGAACGTTGTACTGTTGTGTGCCTTGATGTCGATGATTTCAGCGACCCTTACCCTGCCGGGTATCGCGGGCATCGTGTTGACCGTCGGCATGGCAGTCGATGCAAACGTATTGATTTTCGCGCGAATACGCGAGGAGTTGGCGAACGGACTGGCGCCGCAACAAGCGATTCACGCGGGCTACAGTCGGGCTTTTGTCGCGATCATCGATGCCAATATTACCACCCTGATCGCGGCGGTAATATTGTTTGCGGTGGGTACCGGGCCCGTTAAAGGGTTCGCGGTAACGCTCTCTCTGGGGATTCTCACTTCCATGTTTACGGCGATAGTGTTGAGTCGTGGTATTACCAACCTCATTTACGGCGGGCGCAAAGTGTCCTCGCTTTCGATAGGATAAGGGAGTCGCACTAGAATGATGAATCATATTGATTTCATGGGGAAGCGGAAAATAGCCGCTGCTATCTCGATTTGTTTGCTGCTTGCTTCCATTGCATCGCTGGCCGTACAAGGCTTGGCACTTGGTTTGGATTTTACCGGGGGCACCCTTGTTGAAGTGGAGTACAAAGAGGCGCCACAAGTGGAAGATGTACGTCAGCAACTGGTAGCTGCCGGTTACGATAAGCTGGTGGTACAGAAATTTGGGAGTGACACCGCAATACTTGTGCGTTTATCTCAAGGCTTTAACGATAAGGTGGGGGCGGAGGTTACGCAAACGCTCGCCTCCGGTGGTACCGATGTGCAGCTTAAACGCGCAGAGTTTGTGGGCGCACAGGTTGGGGAAGAACTTCGGGAGCAGGGTGGTCTCGGCTTGCTTTTGGCCCTGGCGCTGGTCATGGTATACGTTGCCCTGCGCTTCCAATTCAAATTTTCCGTCGGAGCGGTGGCGGCTCTGATCCATGACGTGATTATCGTATTGGGATTGTTTTCCATTATCGGTTGGGATTTCGATCTCACCGTGCTGGCTGCACTGCTGGCGGTAATTGGTTACTCGCTCAACGATACCATTGTTGTGTCGGATCGAATTCGAGAGAACTTCAGAAAGCTGCGAAAGGCCGAACCGATTGAGGTGATCAATATATCGCTGACTCAAACGCTCTCTCGCACCTTGGTGACGTCGATTACAACTTTATTGGTGCTGGTCGCCTTGTATGTAGTAGGCGGTGAGATGATAAACGGCTTTGCCAAGGCCTTGTTAATCGGGGTTTTGGTGGGTACCTACTCGTCGATTTATGTGGCAAGTAATGTGCTGCTGTTAATGGGTATCACCAAAGAAGATCTTATTCCGGAAGTCCCTGAAGGTGAAGGCGAAGGAGAGGGTGAGGTTATCGACGATCGCCCTTGAGCGAAAATAAGAACATAAAAAAAGCGGCTATGGCCGCTTTTTTTATTATGTGTGGATCTCGGGTGTAATCACGCCAGTTTTGTTTCCCAGCCGCCGAACCGTTGCACCAGATTCTTGAACAGCTTCGGATTGGCCGCAACCAATGAGCCTTTCTGCTTAGATGGCATACCTCCGGCAAGCGTACCTGTTAACAAGCCGGATTCACGGGCAATCACCATGCCCGCTTCGAGTTCGTTTATATTAACGTTCAGTGACAACATGGCATCGGATTGGCCTGCAGACACGCGGCACAGGTCCAGCAAATCGCATCCGCTTACGCGTGTTTCAGCATGTTGGGAGATGCTGTTCATAAGGTCCAGTAAGGCATGTGGTGCGTTCACCTTGTCGTGCTGGTTAATCAGGTTTGAAGAAATGCGAGCGTCTTCGAGGGCGCGCTGATCCGAGCAACGGATCCGACGATTGTTCAGGGTTGCACCATTGCCGCGGCTTGCCGTGAATTCTTCTCCTGTAATGGGATTCACCACAAGTACATTTTGCGCTTTGCCTTTGTGGCGGTGTACAAATGAAAATACCGTGTCGGGAAGCTTACGTAGCAGTTGATCGGGGCTGATAATAGTGCTGACTTCCCAGGCATCTTCTTTCTCTTCGCGCGGCGGCTCACCGGATTTATGAATGAAATGGGTAGGGTGTGCCTTTTTCATGGCGTCGTAGAGCGCGTTGTAGATAACGTCTTCAAGATGTTCCAGCAGTTTTTGGTCGGTAGATTTGTTGCTGGTTGCAGGCTCGCGCCTGTCTATGGCCTGAGCGAGATATTCGCTGCTCTGGCGTGCCGCGCGCAAGGCGATATTCAAAATGGGCTGCATGGCGTCGTGAATGTCCTGAGATTTAATTGGCGCGCATCATATCAAAAATACAGCGCTGTCACAGCAAAACAGCGCCACCAACATGGCGGCAGGACTTGGATTTTGCTGCGAGCGGTCTACACTAGGGCGCCATTCCATCGGACCACTTGTTAATAAGGTGTTGTTTAAGTGAAAGAATCGGCCGGGCCGTTTGTAGAAAGCACAGGAGCGCGCGTACAGATAGTGCTCATAGATACCTCGCATTCAGGAAATATTGGCGCCGTTGCGCGTGCTGTCAAAAATATGGGGCTGAGTCGTTTAGTGCTGGTGAATCCCAAAGAATTTCCCAGTGATGAAGCGACGCGAAGGGCCTCGGGTGCCGATGATGTGTTGAAGCGCGCGCGCGTCGTCGAGACGTTGGACGCGGCAATTGGGTCAAGCTCCCTAGTGGTTGGCGCAAGCGCAAGAACGCGGCATCTTGTTTGGCCTATGATCAACCCGCGGGACTGCGCCGCACGTGTTTTGGACTGTATCGGTACTGGAAAGGATAACGATCAGGCGGCCACGGTATCGATTCTTTTTGGGCGGGAATCGAGCGGTTTATCCAATGAAGAGCTTCAGCGTTGTCATGTTCACGTGAACATTCCTGCAAATCCTGATTATGCCTCGCTCAATCTGGCCATGGCAGTGCAGGTGATCTGCTATGAGTTGCGTATGGCGGCGCTGAGTCGTGATCAAAAACATGCAGCAGGTGGGCAGTTAGCCCCCATCAATGGGCCTGGCGATCTGGGATGGGATGTGGATCTCGCGTCGGTGGATGAAGTTGAAGGTCTGCTCAGCCATCTTGAACAGACCTTGATTAAAATCGGATTTCACGACCCCGCCAACCCGCGCATGCTCATGTCACGGCTCAGGCGTTTCGTGCATCGCGCGCATCCGGATAAGATGGAAGTTAATATATTGCGTGGTATTCTAAAGGCCGTGCAACAGTCAATAAAATTACCCCCGAAGCGTTGAGCCATTTATGTTTGATAAATTGAAAGAAGATATTCGCAGCGTCTTTGATCGTGACCCGGCGGCGCGTAATACATTTGAAGTGCTCACTAATTATCCCGGCCTGCATGCCCTGTTGTTTCATCGTATGGCGCACTGGCTCTGGCAACACCGTTGGTTCTGGCTTGGGCGCACGCTCTCTACATTCAGCAGGTGGTTGACGGGCATTGAAATTCATCCCGGTGCACAGATTGGACGTCGATTTTTTATCGATCATGGTATGGGCGTGGTGATCGGTGAAACGGCGATTATTGGCGACGATGTCACCCTCTATCAGGGCGTTACCCTCGGTGGAACAAGCTGGAATAAAGGCAAGCGTCATCCTACGCTCAAAAACGGCGTGGTGGTGGGTGCCGGCGCCAAAGTGTTGGGGCCCTTTGAGGTAGGCGAAAATGCCAAGGTGGGTTCCAATGCGGTAGTTACGAAAGCGGTGCCAGCAGGGGCTACAGTGGTGGGTATTCCCGGGCGCATCATTCTTAAATCGGTTGCAGAGAAAGCGCAAGTAGACGACGCCAAGCGTAAGAAAATGGAAGAAAATTTTGGTTTCGACGCCTATGGTTTGAGCGAGGAAATGCCGGATCCGGTGGCGCGTTCAATTCGCAGCATTCTGGATCACATGCATGTTGTGGATGAGCGCATGAATTCCATGTGCAAGGCTCTGAAAAAAATCGATTCCAGTTATAACAAAGAAGACATGCCGACCATTAATGACGACGATGTGGATTGCTTCAAGGAAGCCAATTAGCACGAGGCGTCGGCAGGTTGAATAGTTGATTAAAATACTGGGTTATTGGATAATTTTCAGTTCATCAATCCCTCCAAAAGTAGTCTCATGCGTCTGACCACGAAAGGGCGTTACGCCGTCACAGCGATGTTGGATCTGGCGCTTCACGGTGCTGCAGGTCCTGTTTCCCTTAGCGATATCTCGCGTCGTCAGGGTATATCTCTCTCGTATTTGGAGCAGTTGTTTGCACGTTTGCGCCAGAAGGGGCTGGTGTGCAGCATGCGTGGCCCTGGCGGCGGTTACAGTTTGGGCGAGTCGGGCGCGGCCATTTCGATTGCGCAGATTGTCGATGCTGTGAATGAATCACTTGATACCACCAAATGCCAGGAGAAGGGTGATTGTCAGCAGGGTGAGATGTGTTTAACCCACCATTTATGGTCAGATTTGAGTCGCCAGATTCATGCTTTCTTGAGCGGCATTACCTTGCATGACCTAATGGAGAAGCGCGAAGTGCAAGCCACAGCAGCGCGTCAGAATCAGTTGTCTAATCTCATTTCTTCCAATTCCATTGATGTTTGATTGCCGATAACTATCCCTATGCTTCCTGCCGATACTATTTATCTCGATTACGCAGCTACGACACCTTGTGACCCGCGTGTGGTCGAGGTAATGACCGGATTTCTGGGTCCGGAGGCGCTGTTCGCGAATCCGGCCTCGCGTTCGCATATGATGGGCTGGCAGGCCGAAGCAGCCGTTGAGAAAGCGCGCAAGCAGGTGGCTGAGCTTTTGGGGGCCGATACGCGTGAAATTGTATGGACATCCGGAGCCACGGAGGCCAATAACCTCGCCATCAAGGGGGCAGTAGAGGCATTAAAGGCGCAAGGTCGGCATATTGTGACCTCGAAAACCGAGCATAAAGCGGTTATTGACTGCTTTGAATATCTCGCAACCCAGGGCTTTGAGGTGACCTGGTTGGCACCTACGGTTTCGGGCGCCATCTCGCTTGGGCAGGTTTTGGAAGCGCTTCGCGAGGACACGATTTTCGTGTCGCTCATGCACGTGAATAATGAAACCGGTGCGATCAACCCGGTTGTAGAGGTGAGTGAGGCGTTGGCGCAGCGTAACATCTGCTTTCATGTGGATGCCGCCCAGAGTGCGGGTAAGCTGGCCTTGGATGTATCGGTGCTCAAAGCGAATTTGATTTCGGTGTGTGCACACAAGCTCTATGGCCCGAAAGGTATTGGTGCGCTGTATGTGCGACGTCAGAATGAGTTTGATTTGCCGCCGCTGATACATGGCGGTGGGCATGAGCGCGGCATGCGCTCGGGCACGCTGGCGACGCATCAAATAGCGGGAATGGGAGAGTGCTTTGCGATCGCGAAGGAGGCTATGCTGGCTGAAGCACAGAAGCTTGCGGAGTTTAAGCGCTTGTTTCTGGAGGGTTTGGCGGGCTCAGATTATCTTCTTAATGGCACCGTAGAAGGCACGGTGCCAGGTATACTGAATCTGGCTTTTCCCGGTAAGGATGGTCAGTTGCTGCTGAGTGCCTTGCCTAGATTATGCGTGTCTTCCGGTTCCGCGTGCACTTCTGCCACTATGTCTCCTTCGCACGTGCTTAAGGCGATGGGGTTGTCTGATGCGCTGTCGCTCAGTGCCTTGCGTATTTCCTTTGGTCGGTTTACGACGCGCGAGCAGGTGATTGCTGCCGCGCAAATGCTGGCGGATGTGCTGAAGCGACTGGATTAGCGCTCGCGCGGTTAATTTCCGTTAATTTGCAGCGTCCTTGCATATATTTTTCTATGGCCGAAGAGTATAATTCGCCCGCGAAATTTATTGGCGGTACGCCTGTTTTCGGCGTGCCGGCGGCACACATTCATTCTTGGAGAAGATTTCATGGCGGTAGAACGTACGCTTTCTATTATCAAACCCGATGCGGTAGCAAAAAACGTGATTGGTCAGATTTATACGCGATTTGAAAATGCGGGACTCAAAATCGTTGCGTCGAAGATGCTCCACTTGAGTAAAGAGCAGGCAGAGGGTTTTTATGCGGAGCATAAAGAGCGTCCATTTTTCGCTGACCTCGTAGCGTTCATGACCTCGGGCCCAGTTGTGGTTCAGGTGCTTGAAGGTGAAAATGCAGTGGTTCAAAACCGCGACCTGATGGGTGCTACCAATCCTAAAGAAGCTGCTGCGGGTACCATTCGTGCTGATTTTGCCGAGTCCATCGATGCCAACGCAGTACATGGTTCAGATTCTCCTGAATCTGCGGCACGAGAAGTTGCCTATTTCTTCAATGATGAAGAGATTTGTGCGCGCGCCTGAAACCCGTGCTCATAATAAAAAGCAGGACCCCGCACGGGCTCCTGCTTTTTGTGTGTATAGAGTAGTCACTGTTAATCCGAATTGGTGTACGTCATGAATAGCATTGAGTCCCAGGAACATAGCAAGACCAACTTGCTGGGTCTGTCGCGAAAACAATTGATTGCCTTCTTCGAAGGCTTGGGCGAAAAGCCCTTCAGAGCGCAACAGGTTATGCAGTGGATTCACCAGTTTGGTGTCGATAACTTCGATGAAATGTCTAATATAAGCAAGAAGTTACGCGACAAACTTAAGACGGTTTCTTATATACAGGCTCCGGATATTACCTACCAGAACATCTCTAGCGATGGCACACGCAAGTGGGTCATGAAAATGCCGGGTGGAAGCAGTATCGAAACCGTGCTCATACCTGAGGGAAATCGGGGGACACTGTGCATTTCTTCGCAGATTGGTTGCGCGTTGGACTGTAGCTTCTGCTCAACGGGCAAGCAGGGCTTTAATCGCAACCTGAGTACAGCCGAGATTGTTGGCCAGGTATGGAATGCTATTGGCTCGTTTGAAGATATAGATCGTAGCAAAGATCGCCCTGTAACCAATGTGGTACTGATGGGGATGGGAGAGCCGCTCCTGAACTTCGATAATGTCATGGATGCCATTGATATCATGATGGACGACTTCGCATACAGCATCTCGAAGCGACGGTTAACCATCAGTACAGCAGGCGTTGTACCTGCCTTGGATAAACTCGCGGATTACACCGATGCATCCATCGCGATTTCCCTGCATGCGCCCAACGACACCCTCCGAAATGAGCTCGTACCGGTTAACCGGAAGTATCCCATCGCCATGTTGCTTGAATCTGTGAAGGGTTATCTGGATAAATTGGCCGATAAGCGGAAGGCGACAATTGAATATACGCTGATGGCCGGCGTCAATGATCGTAAAGAACATGCCATGGAATTGATCGAACTATTGCGTGACTTGCCATGTAAAATCAATTTGATACCGTTCAATCCCTTTCCTGGTAGTGGGTACAAAAAACCTTCGAACAATGAAGTGCGCTGTTTTCAGGATTGGTTAATGAAGGCTGGGTACATCACTACCGTGCGCACGACCAGGGGCGATGATATCGACGCTGCCTGTGGGCAGCTGGTTGGTCAGGTGCAGGATAAAACGCGGCGTAGCGAACGCTATATACAATTGCGACAGGTGAACGGATAACAATAATAATCGTGCTGAGTATTAAACCGATAATGTCTACTCTTTTAAAAGCCAGCCTGGTCGCAGCGCTACTGTCGCTGGCAGCATGCGTGACGACGTCAGACAGCAATTTTGCGCGTAAGGCAGACCCACAGGAAGCGGTTGAGCGCTATGTGCAGCTGGGTCTCGAATATATCAAACGAAATGAATTGACGCGCGCACGCAAACACTTGAAAAGAGCTTTGCAGCTCGACCCCGAACATGCCGCGGCTCATGCAGCATTAGGGCTTATCTACCATGAAGACGGCGAAATAAAACTGGCGGAGTCTTCTTTTCTCAAGGCCATTGAACTGGACCCTGACTATACCCGGGGACGCACATATTATGGGGCTTTCCTGTTTTCCCAGAAACGGTATCGGGAGGCTTTAGTGCAGTTCCAGAAAGCGTCGGAAGATACGGCTTACGCAAGTCGAGATCAGGTGTTTACCAATATTGCACTCTGCCACTTGAAATTAGACCAGAGCAATATGGCACTGGAAGCCTATGAAAAAACCCTCAAGCTAGATCGCTTCAATGGCCGCGCGTTGGCAGGTGCTACCGAACTTTTGATTGAAGCCGGCGATTATCAAAAGGCCCAATATTATTACAACCGACTGGTACGACTCATTGCGCAGAAAGGAATGAAACATTCTGCGCAAAGTCTATGGATGGGCATTCGCATTGCACGCTATTACGGCAGTGTGGCGCAGGAAGAGAGCTTGGCAACGCTCTTGGCTGAATTGTACCCGCAGTCAAGCGAATACCGTGCTTACAAACAGCTACGAAGCAAGGGGCTTTATCCGTGAGTGAAGTGCAACAGGAGTTAAACGAGCCCGGAAAGATTCTGCGCACCGCGCG
>JBFHUL010000110.1:0-8490 GCA_041590075.1 Oleiphilaceae bacterium | reverse complement strand
AGGTAGCCAAACATGGAAACCGCAGTGTAAGCAGCAGCACCGGCAGTGCCGATGTGCTCGAAGCAGCCGGTGTCTATCTCGGCCTGAATGCCGATCAGGTGGGGCGCTGCATTAGCGAATTGGGTGTAGGTTTCATGTTTGCGCCGGCGCATCATGGCGCCATGAAATATGCCATCGGCCCACGCAAGGAAATGGCCATTCGTACCGTGTTCAACATGCTCGGCCCCATGACCAATCCCGCCGGAGTCAGCCGGCAGATTATTGGGGTCTTCAACAAGGCCTTGTGCCGCCCCATGGCCGAAGTGCTCAAGCGGCTGGGAAGCGAACATGTCATGGTCGTACACGCAGAAGACGGCCTGGATGAAATCAGTCTGGCACAGCCTACCCATGTGGCCGAACTCAAGAAGGGAGCGATCACCGAATACCAGATCACGCCCGAAGATTTCAACATCGCCAGCCAGAGTCTGATCGGCCTGAGTGTCGAGAACGCCGAACAGAGTCTTGCCCTGATCAAGGCGGCGCTGGGCAAGGAGCAAAACGAAGCGGCACGCAAGGCCCGTCAGATCATTGTTCTCAATGCCGGCGCCGCGATTTATGTGGCCGGACTGGCCGACAGCCTGGCAAGCGGCATCACCATGGCTGAAGATGCCATCGGCAGCGGTCTGGCTCTGGCCAAACTGTCTGAGCTGGCCAGCTTTACCCAGATATTTAACACCTAATGCTAGTCAGGAACACACTATGAGTCCGGTCGACTTTGAATCATCTGTGAATCCCGAAACACCTACTATTTTGCGCCGCATTGTGGCCCGCAAATGGCAGGAAATTGAGGCCGCAAAGTCACGCAAAAACGAAGCCGAATTACGCGCACGCGCCGGAGACATGGCACCAGCCCGCGGTTTTGCCCATGCCGTGCAGACCAAATTAGCGCAGCAACTGCCGGCAGTCATTGCCGAAATCAAGAAAGCCTCGCCCAGCAAAGGCGTCATACGCGAAGACTTTGACCCCGAACAGATTGCACGCAGTTATGAAGCCGCCGGCGCCGCGTGTCTGTCGGTACTCACGGACCGTGATTTTTTTCAGGGCCATGAAGACTATCTCAAAGCCGCACGCAGCTGCGTCAGCGTGCCGGTTATCCGCAAGGATTTTATGGTAGCGCCCTACCATATCTTTGAAAGCCGCGTGATGGACGCCGATTGCATACTGCTGATTGCGGCCTGTCTGACCAAAGATCAATTACAGGAGCTCGCCGGCATCGCCGAGGAGATTGGCCTGGATGTGTTGGTGGAAGTGCACAATCGGCAAGAACTGGACATGGCCCTGACCTTGACGACGCCTTTACTCGGCATCAACAATCGCGATCTGCACAGTTTTGATGTGTCGCTGGATACCACCTATCAGTTGCTCACGCATATCCCTGACAATAAAATCGTGATCACAGAAAGCGGCATTCACCAGCGCAAAGACGTCGAGGCCATGAGAGCTCAGGCCGTGCATGCCTTTCTGGTCGGGGAAGCCTTCATGCGCGAAGAGGACCCCGGCGAGGCACTGAAGCAGTTGTTTTTCTGAAACGCGCTGAATCAGAGGGCATGCCTTAGAGGCAGTCGTATTGGCTCTGCCGGTCGAAGGACACCGACACCATATCCACGCCCTCGCGACTCAGGCGCCTGATCAGCCCTTCGTCTCGCAATACGCGAGAGCAAATGGCGTGCACCTGCTGGAGGCGTTGCCCCTCAAGCTGATCGCCACTCACAAAGTCCATCACCAGATAATGCATGGCACCAAACTGGTCGACACCTTCCTGTTGCACCTGTTCGTAACTCAGAAACCGAATGTCTTCGACCGGTTCAAAATGAGCCTGCAGTAGGCCGCGCAGCTCATCGGCTTCGCTGATGGTCGCAATAAAGAAGAGACTGACAAAGAGTGTGATGGCCTGTACGGTCTGTTTCATTGGGTTCCCCTACTACATGACATGCATCCAGTGTAATCGCTGAATGCCGTTCTACCGAGTCATGCAGGCGCTGTTTTACGCTTGTTTACAGATTCATCTGAGGCGCCAAATAGGCTATTCTGCTTGCGCCATCAGATTGATCGATAAAACCGTGAAACAATACTGCAGCTATCATCCTGTCACTTCTGCCCACGCCGCCTGTTCAGCGTGCAATGTGTATTATTGCGCACGCTGTCTGGAGGCGACGGCAGGCTGCCCCGAGACTCCTAACTGTCCGCATTGCAAAGGCGGGCTTGAGGCGCTGGATACTGGCAAGGCACGCGGCGCTGCACCACATATTCTGCAGTCGTTATTAGCCCCACTGCATACACCGCTGCGTTTGGGGCTACTGTGCAGCCTGCTGATTGCAGGCAGCTTTGCGATGCTGGATGAGCCCGCCACGGCAGCCTATGAAGGCCTGGTAATAGCGTTGAGTGCACTCTGCTCAGCCTTCGCCCTGAGCCTCATCGACCATAAGAATCGTAGCAACACCCCACATCGCGCAGGGCTCATCGTTGTGGCGATGCTGGCTTATGGTTTGCCCTGGCTGCTGTTTCAGCTCGCGGGGCCATGGACGATGCTGATCGTTGCGCTGCTTTGCAGTCCCTTGCTGTGTTTCGGATTGCTCGCAGCCCTGCAATCCAGGCAACTTTCCTGGGCTGAAATTTGGCAGACTTTTCCCGCCATGCTCAGCGCACTGAAACATGCCAACCTCCTGCTCATCGCCACCGCGGCGGTCACCCTGCTGAGCTGGACACTGCTCATGGATGCCAGCCGATCCCTGCTCCCGGAATCCTTCGGCCTCCCCCTGATGAGCTTGTTTGTCAGCTACACCCTGTTACTGTTCGGGCACTGGAGCCATGCCTGGCTGGTGTACCATGGTCTCCAAAATGGCACCGCCTCTGCCGCACAACACAACGCCGCGATCAAAGCACCCGCCTTTGATCCAGTGCGCGCCACCAGCGCACAGATCGACATGGCACTGAAAGAAGGCAAGTACCACACCGCAAAAGTTCTGCTCGAAGAAGATATCAAACTCGGCCACCGCCAGCTTCGCGCAGAATCCCTCTATGTGCTGCTGCGTTATCTCAACGATGAAGAGGGCTTACTGCGCCATTCGCATTTGTTTTTACGCTGGATGCTGTTTCATAAACACGACGACAAAGCACTTGCCTTTTTAGCGGAGCTGCGCCGCTGCGATGCGGCTTTTCGTATCCATGATGCCGACTTGTGCCTACAACTGGCCGCATGCTGTCGACGCCATAAACAGCACAAGCAGCTACTCTGGCTGGCCAACGAGGCCCATATCCGCTTTGAAGGCGAAGCTGCGGTGGCCGAGATCTACCTGCTCGCCGCGAAAACCCTGGTGGAAGCCTTCGATGAACTTGGCAAAGCGCAGAATTACCTCAAGCATATTGTGACGCGTTTCGGTGAATCGGAAGCGGCTGGGCAGGCCGGCATTCTCTTAACCCACATCGAAGCACGGACCACCAAACGCGGTCTTAACCACTGAATCCATTGCATGATGCAATCTGCGCCAAGTTTTGATAGCGTTATCGCGGATTAACAATAATAAGGAAATGCCTTCATGAAACCCGCTACTATGATCACCCGTATCGCTCTGGTTCTGGTTCTGTCTTTGCTCAGCTGGCACTCGCACGCCGAGAAAGTATATCGCCTCAAACTCGCAGAAACCTGGGGTCCGAACTTTCCGATTTTTGGTGACGCCTCCAAAAATATGGCGGCAATGGCCGAGCAGATGTCGAATGGTCGTCTGAAGATCGTGATCCATTCGTCCAACAAGCACAAAAGCCCCTTTGGCATTTTTGATATGGTCAAATCCGGCCAGTACGATTTGGGCCATTCGGCCTCCTACTACTGGAAAGGAAAAGTGCCGGCAACCATGTACTTCACCACGATGCCCTTTGGTATGATCGCGCCGGAACAATACGCCTGGTTTTACTACGGCGGCGGTATGGAGCTGATGAATGAACTCTATGCCCAGCACAACTTGCTGTCGTTCCCCGGCGGCAACACCGCCAACCAGATGGGCGGCTGGTTTCAGAAAGAAATCAACTCGGTTGAAGACCTGCAAGGCCTGAAAATGCGTATTCCCGGTTTTGCCGGAGAAGTGCTCGCCAAGCTCGGCGCCAAACCCACGAACATTCCGCCTGGCGAGCTGTATACCGCGCTGGAGCGCGGCACCATCGATGCGCTGGAGTGGGTCGGCCCCTCACTGGATTTGCGCATGGGCTTCCACAAAATTGCCCCCTACTACTACACCGGCTGGCACGAACCGGGTGCAGAATTGCAGTTTCTGGTAAACAAGAAAACCTTTGAACGCTTGCCTTCGGATTTACAGGCGATTCTCAAAGTTGCCATGAAGGCCGCTGCTTACGACATGTATGCGCATTCCATGCATGAAAGCGGTGAAAACTGGGCGACGATGAAATCGGAGTATCCGAATATCAAGGTCAAAACCTTTCCGGAACCGGTCATGAAGGCTATCCGCGAAGCCAACGACGCCCTGCTCAAGGAAAGTGCCGCTAACGATCCGTTTGCGGCCAAGGTACTCGCGTCCCAGCAAGCCTATCTGGATAAAATTCGTACCTGGACGATGATGTCGGAGAAGGCTTATCTTGAAAGTACCACGCGTTAACTGACTGTGCGCTCAGCCGACCTGAGTCGGCTGAGCCGGATACGCTATGCCCCTACTTAAGTTTCTCGATACGCTGTGCCGGCGGGTCACTTTGACCTGCGGCTGGATTGCCTGTCTGGCAATGATTCTGCTGCTCTGTAATGTGTTCTACGATGTTGTCATGCGCTACGCGTTTAATGACGTATCCATCGGGATGCAGGAGCTCGAATGGCATCTGTTCGCCATCGTCTTCCTGCTGGGGACGCCCTATGCCATGCAACGAGACGGGCACGTGCGCGTGGATATTTTTTACGATGCCTGGAGCGATCGGGCCAAAGCCTGGGTGAATCTGCTGGGCGCCGCCACCTTTGTGCTGCCCTTTGTGGTGCTGGTTGCCTGGTATGGCTTCGATTTTACGCGGGAGTCCTATGCGCTGGGCGAGGGCAGTGGCGACCCCGGCGGCCTGCCGCACCGATGGATCATTAAAGCCTCCATTCCGCTCTCGTTTACACTCATGGGCATCGCAGGCATTGGCATGGCGGTACAGGCCTTGCGCGTTCTGATCGGTGGCGAAACCTACCCCAACACCCCAAGGGAGCACCTCTCATGACCGGCATCATTATGTTTGCAGTGGCCTTGCTGATGCTGATGCTGGGATTTCCAGTGGCCTTTACATTCGCCGGTGTGGCGCTCATTTTTGGTGTTTGGGCCGAAGGCTGGGAACTGTTTGCCTTCATGCCCTATCGCATTCAGTCGATCATGGAAAATACCATTCTGATGGCCATCCCCCTGTTTATTTTTATGGGCGTAGTGCTGCAGAAAACCCGGCTGGCGGAGCAGCTGCTGGAATCCATGGCGCAACTTTTTGGCCGAGTGAGCGGGGGTATCGCCATCAGCACCATTCTGGTTGGCGCACTGCTGGCAGCCTCTACGGGCGTGGTCGGTGCCAGTGTCGTGGCAATGGGCCTGATTTCCCTGCCCTGCATGCTCAAATACCGCTACGACAAACAACTCGCATGCGGGACAATCTGCGCCAGCGGCACACTTGGCCAAATCATTCCTCCGTCCATCATTCTGATTATTCTCGGTGATGTGCTCGGCCTGCCCGTGGGTGACTTGTTCAAGGCCGCCATGGCACCCGGCCTGTTATTGATTGGCCTGTATATCGGCTACATTCTGTGGGTCACCATTCGCGATCCACAAAAAGCCCCGCCCATGCCCCTAACCGAAGATAATACGCGCGTGATGGTGCGCAAGGCGCTGACGGCCATTATTCCGCCTCTGGCACTGATCTGCGTTGTGCTGGGCTCGATCTTTGCCGGCATCGCCACGCCTACCGAAAGTTCGGCCCTCGGAGGTGTGGGCGCATTGATTCTGGCGCTCGCCTATCGCCAGTTTTCCCTGCAAATGGTGTGGGAAAGCGCCCGCGAAACAGTGGTCGTCACCGCCATGGTATTTGCCATTCTGTTGGGCGCAACCGCATTCTCCATGAGCTTCAGTTACACCGGTGGCGACTATCTGCTGGAAGAATGGTTGCTGCAATTGCCCGGAGAGAAGTGGGGTTTCCTGCTACTCACAATGCTGGTGATTCTCGTGCTCGGCTTTTTCATCGACTTTGTCGAAATCTCTTTTATTATCGTGCCCGTGCTGGCCCCCGTCGCCGAAGCGCTGGGCATCAGTATGGTGTGGTTCGCCATTCTGATTGCCATGAACCTGCAAACCAGTTTTCTCACGCCCCCGTTTGGTTTCAGCCTGTTCTACCTGAAAGGAGTGGCGTCCCCCGACATTCGCACTGCTGATATCTATCGCGGCGTCATGCCTTTTATCGCCTTGCAAATGGCGGTGGTGCTGGCCCTGCTACTGAAACCCGAGTGGTTTGGTCTTTAAGTATGCATAATCATTACTGTTCACAGTGTGGCCATGAGGCACTGCCGCAAACCATCAATGGGTACAAGCGCTCCGTGTGTACCGGTAATACCTGCGGCCATGTGGACTGGCATAATCCCACCCCCGTGGTGGCAGCAATTATACGGTATCAGGGCCAGGTGCTGTTGGTGCACAACACCGAGTGGCCACCCAAAATGCTCGGACTGGTGAGTGGCTTTCTTGAACACGGTGAACATCCCGACGAGGCGGTAAAGCGGGAAATTAAAGAGGAAACCCATCTCGACACACATCGGCTTGAGTTTATTGGTCACTATCCTTTTCCACAGCAGAACCAGATTCTGATGGTGTACGCCGCCAGCTGCGACGGCACGATCGTCCTGAACGAAGAACTTGATCGCTATAAATTGCTCGACGCAGAGCAATTGATTCCCTGGGAATTCGGCACCGGACCCGCCGTCAAGGACTGGTTAGCCCGCCACGCCTCCTCCTGAATTGAATATACATTATTTCCCTGCAAGACCACTTGGCTCTTCTATACTGATGTGACCTTACTGCTGTGACCTTTGTCGAACACTATTTTCATGCAAACCCATTTGAAATCACCACTCAAATCAAGCATTCCGGTTTTTCAGACAGTGTTCAGTCTGCTGATTCTGTTGACGCTGGCCATTGGTGTTTTTGTTGATCAGATCAATTACAAACGTCTGCTGGAAACCGAGCAGCGCAATACCCGCGCGCAACTGGAACTGCTGCGCAGTGATTTTGAAGGCGCATTGACTGCCAATATTCAAACCGTGAGAGGCCTGATCGCGCTGATTATCAGTCGCCCGGATCTGGGGCAGCGGGAGTTCGAACAACTTGTTGCACCACTCATCGACCGGAACAACCAGATTCGTAACATCGGCGCCGCGCCCAACATGGTGCTCAGTATGGTGTATCCACTCAAGGGCAATGAACAGGCCATCGGTCTGAATTATCTCACACACCCCAAACAGCGGAAGCAGGCCATTGCTGCGCGTGACTCGCGCGAGCTGGTTTTGGCCGGCCCCCTCACGCTTATTCAGGGCGGCACGGGCCTGATTGGCCGCTTTCCGATCTACGTGCGTCAAGGGCAACCCGACGAGCAGTTTTGGGGCCTGATTTCGGTCGTGCTCGATGTAGATGCCTTATACCGGCATGTTGCACTGGAGCAGTTTGCAGAACAGTTTGATGTCGCAATACGCAAACGCGAAGCTAACGATCAGTGGGCCGCTCCGTTTTACGGCACTGCGCAGGTATTTGAACAGGAACCCGTAACCGTCAATATTAATCTTCCCGGCACAGTGTGGCAGCTGGCTGCCCGGCCAAAGAATGGCTGGCAGGTAGCGCCTTCGGCACTCTGGACGCCCCGCGCGGCCATGCTGTTCATCATGCTCCTTCTGCTGGCCATGATTATTTATCTTTCCCGTGTAGGCCGACAGCAGTTCGAAATCGCACTGAAATTGCAACAAAGCCGCGACCAGTTTGCATCTCTGGTGCGACATATTCCCGGTGTCGCCTATCAGGCTGAGGGTCAGTTTGAGCGCCGTTTCCAGTTTCTCAGCCCCCAAATTCTCGCCATGAGCGGCTATACCGCCGAGCAATTTGTGCACGGCAAACAGACATGGGAAGCGCTCATCCATCAAGATGATGTGGCCATGGTACAGGAGCGCCTCACAATGTCACTGCTGCACGAACAGCCTTGGCAGCTCACGTACCGTATTATCGACCAGCAGGGCGAAGAACATTGGATTGAAGACAAGGGTCAGGCGGTTTGGGAAAGCCGCGAGCAGAAACGCTTACTCTACGGTTTTCTGCTCGACATCAGCGAACAGAAGCGTCTCGAACATGAGCAACGTCAGATCGCCCAGCATCACCGTGTGCTGGCTGAGATGCTCGTTGACCCCGTAATTCTTGGCGATGACTTTCAGGCTGCCCTGCAACACACCGCAGAGCGCGT
>JBFHUL010000109.1:0-8499 GCA_041590075.1 Oleiphilaceae bacterium | reverse complement strand
GTAGTCAGTGAATCACAGTTTTGCCTGACGACCATAGAGCGTTGGAACCACCTGATCCCATCCCGAACTCAGCAGTGAAACGACGCATCGCCGATGGTAGTGTGGGAGGTCCCATGTGAGAGTAGGTCATCGTCAGGCTTCAAACCAAAACCCCTGGTGTATTTGCATCAGGGGTTTTTTATTGCTTGCGCAAGCATCTACAGCGCTTGCAGGAAAACAAGGCGTGGGGTGGGCAGCTTCCGGCTATGCAGGGCGCCTTGAGCCATCCACAGGACTCCCTCCGTTCCCCGAAACACGCTATCGGCAAGCCTCATGTACATCTTTTAGATTGGCCGCGCGCAAAAAAATAACTATGCCTTTTAGTTTTCGGGTAAAAGTACCGAAGGGATGCTGACTGGTTTTCGGGATTGCAAGGTGTAGATCGTCGTCCAAAACACCTTAGTTAGCCGCTAAAAGGAAGGTCTGTCGCGTACCCTAGAGCTATTGTCTGTTGTATGTTGCTATGGCAAGCGAATCAGAATGACTCATTGCTTTGTGAATTGACCTGTCGCTCAAAAACTGCGCGCATTATTTCCTCCGGTATCTCATCGCACTTTCCGGAATTAAAACGCACCCAGGCTTTATTGTTAATCAGCATCTGGCGCTCTTTATGAAGCAAGTGATAAAAGCGTACCAGTTTTTCTGGAATAGTCTCAGGATTGACTTGTGCGATTCTGTTTGCGCTGAGAAGAGAATCGATTATTTGGTTCATCTTAATGCTGAAAGAATCGAGTGAGGCCTGTCTCGTCTTAAACTCTTTTTGACTTCTGAATGCGATGTCTTTGACGTACTCAATCATTTTTGATGACGGCGCAAACTCCAGAAAGCGAGCGCTGTCATCATCCAGCTGATAGTTAAGGCCTTGCGGTGTTTTTGCTAGTAACATTTTGTGACGTTTACTGGCGTAGCGCACTACGCTTTCTTCAAAGGGGGAGGCGGCGAACTGCGAGCCACGCTTAGCAAAGCAGATGGAATGAACTGCTCTGGCATCAAAAAAATCATAGTCTACGGCATAGTCGTAGATGTCACGGTTGCCATAGGAGATCCAGATTTGCTCACCGGCTTTGTAATCACGTGACGCCATAAAAAAGATTGAAGTGTTGTTTGAAAACACCTTGCTGCCCCAGGCTTCTGAAGTGTTGAACTGGTCAAAAATCGGTAAAAAGCCGAAGTCCCATGAGCGGGTTTTAAAGTTTAAAGCGATCGTGGTGGCTTTGTCGCGATTAAGAGATGGATCGATCGCCAGCAGCTCATCTACCTTTTGTCGTGTTGTCGCGTTTCTCTCCTGTATGACTCTCGCCAGAATGGGGTTCATTGTGGCGATTGCCTGCAGTTCCTGGTTGTTGAAGTAATAAGCATTATTCGCCTTCAATTGAGATTCGGTGTCGAGCGAATTTAATAGGCCTCGCCACGGAGACTGCTCTCCTTTTGTGTACTCTATAGTGGCGGCATGCATACGTTTTAATAATGCGTCGCAACCTTGCGGGTATGAAAATTCCTTTTGTTCGCTCAGAGTGCCGGCGATAGGGTAGGTCAGCAGCAGCGTGAATCGAGGAATATGCTGTGTTGCATAAATGCCGTAGACGCCGTCTACTTTTTTGTGTTGCAGGTGTGGGTGGATTTTTAGCCCGCGCTGTGAGGCCCACTGAACAGTTTCTATAAATTTCTGGGTTTCCATGCCGCACTCTTTTCGTCGATATTGATACTGTTTTATTGTGGTCTTAGGCTACCATGTGCGTCTGGTGCGCTATACAACAGGGTGCTCATTTTCGATATGTAAATTATTGAAGTTGCATTAAAAAAGGCTCCTGAAGGAGCCTTTTCTATACTATAAATGCGCGATTTATTCTGGTGTGGAGCACTCGCTCGCGCTGGGGTTTTCGCTACAGCGAATTTTCCATAGCAGTTTGAGCGCTTTCGCATCCATTTTGCCTTCTGCTTTCAGGGCAAGGCGAATTTCACGACTGAATTTAACCAGTTCTTTTTGAGTTTCCTCGCTGGTCTTAATCCAGTATTTCGAAGGAATTTCTTTCTCGGCATCTTCAACGAGCTTATTAATGTCGCTCATGCGGTTAACAACATAGTTGCGCATCTTCTCGCCGAAGTCTGCAGGGAAAGCGTCTTTTCGTGCAATCGTTTGCAGCATGCCATAGTACAAACGGTAATCCCAGATGCCGCCTTTCTCACCAAGGCCGTGATAGAGCTCAAATGTGTTGTAAGCGAGTGCGGGCATGAACAAGATATCAATATTGCCATTGTTGAACTGGCCGGAGAATGTAGCCAGTGAAGTGCCTACTGGAGATGCACCTGCAAGGTTTGCAAGCTTGTGCGTTTGTGGGTCTTCATTAAGAACAGAGATTTTCTTACCGCTTAAGTCGGCCACAGTGTCGATGCTGCGGTCATTTACGAACGCAAACATGGAGCCCACGGGCCAGGCGGCTACGGCTTCATATTGCCCGTTGGTCATTATTTTGCCTGCCTTCGGGCTGGCTAGAGTGGCAAGTATCTTAGCGAGGCCGTCGTCGGAAGTGATGCCGCCGATTGCATCAAGTGTTCCTGCGAAAGGAACAAACTGACGAGACATGATAGCCGTTAAGTGAGCGGCGTCACATTCTCCTGCCTTGAAATCGTTGGCAGCTACTTTTTCATCTGTATAGGCGATAAATTGCAGATCAAGTCCCCAAGCAATTGCTTTAGGCTTCAGATCAGAATAAAAAGTCATTACGGGACCGTTTTTTCCTACAGGATCCCATGTGCATATTTTTTTGGTTTCAAGAGCCATTGTGGATGCGCTGAACAGCACCACGATCGCAGAGACAATTAATTTATGTAACGTCATTGTGACGATTCCCCGGTTGCTTCCTGTTGTTAAAGGTTTAGAGCCGCGAATTTTCCAAGAAAACCGTTGCCAGATCAAACGTTAATGCTTGGATTAAAGGACTGTGTCGCAATTAAGGTGGTTGTCATAAAATCGTATGGCTATAAGGCTTGACCTGCGCAAGAGCTATATTTTTGAAACAGGTCTTGGCAAAAACTACGTCGCTGGTTATATTAGTCGCTCAATTGACGATCAATGAATAATCAGCCCAAGCATAGTAACCAACATGAAACACGCCAGTATCTCTGCAGGCCATTCATCTTCTTCCTCTCTCGAGATGGTCACGCTCGGCGTGGTGCTGCTCCTGCCGTAAGGCAGATTAACTACTCCCCCTTCGTAAAAGTACTTTTTAATTTCCAGTTTCAGAACAGGAGTTCGGATTATGTCCGACAACAATCGATTAGTGATTTTCGACACCACATTGCGTGACGGTGAGCAAAGCCCGGGCGCATCAATGACAAAAACAGAAAAATTACGTATCGCTAAAGCGCTAGAGCGAATGCGGGTGGATGTAATCGAGGCAGGGTTTGCGATTGCCAGTCAGGGTGACTTCGAGTCAGTCAAGGCGATCGCGGATAGTGTCAGGGATTCGCGGATATGTAGTTTGTCCCGCGCACTCGATAAAGATATCGATCGCGCGGCGGAAGCGCTCAAAGGTGCCGCAGCGTCGCGTATACATACTTTCATTGCCACGTCGCCCATTCACATGAAGTACAAGCTGCAGATGGAGCCTGACGCTGTTGTTGAGCAAGCAGTACGAGCGGTACAGCGCGCTCGCTCGTATACCGACGACGTCGAGTTTTCTTGTGAAGATGCAGGGCGGAGTGAGATCGATTTTCTGTGCCGCATCATTGAAGCGGCGATCAAGGCCGGCGCGCGAACCATAAATATTCCAGATACCGTGGGGTATGCAATTCCCGAGCAGTTCGGTCAAACGATTAAAACTTTAATTGAGCGAATTCCTAATTCCGATCAGGCGATTTTTTCGGTGCATTGCCACAATGATTTGGGCCTGGCCGTTGCAAATTCACTGGCGGCGGTGACCAATGGCGCAAGGCAGGTTGAGTGTACCGTTAATGGATTGGGTGAGCGGGCAGGGAATGCATCTCTCGAAGAGGTGGTAATGGCAGTGCGCACCCGCAGCGACCTGTTTGAGGTTGTAACAGGTATTGATACGACGCAGATAGTGCCGTGTTCACGACTGGTTTCGACGGTAACAGGATTTCCTGTTCAGCCCAACAAAGCGATTGTGGGGGCTAATGCCTTTGCTCACGAATCAGGGATTCATCAGGATGGTGTGCTTAAGCACCGTGAGACCTATGAAATCATGAAGGCGCAGGATGTCGGGTGGCATACCAATAGTCTGGTGCTTGGGAAGCACTCGGGGCGCAATGCGTTTCGTACACGCATTGAGGAGCTTGGTATTTCACTGGAGTCTGAAACTGAGCTGAATAAAGCGTTTGCCGCGTTCAAGGATTTGGCGGATAAAAAGCATGAGATTTTCGATGAGGACTTGCATGCCTTGGTGAGTAATACCAAGTCGCTTGGTCAAAAGGATTTCTACGAGCTTGTATGTATGTCGGTGTGCTCGGAAACCGGAGTAACGCCGAAGGCGCGCGTTACCTTGTTGATTGATGGGCAGGAGCAGACGGCCGAAGCGACCGGGGGCGGTCCGGTTGATGCGACCTATAAGGCAATAGAAAGTCTGGTGGCGTCTGGTGTGAATCTGCAGCTCTACTCGGTGAATAACATTACCAGTGGCACTGATTCACAGGGCGAGGTTACCGTAAGGGTGGAGCGCGGTGGGCGCATCGTAAACGGTCTCGGTGCCGATACGGATATTGTTATTGCGTCTGCCAAAGCCTATATTCATGCCCTCAACCTGATGCATGGTGGTGATAAAAAACAGCATCCTCAGGGTGATGTCTAGCCTATAGGGCGGGGAGTCGGTGATGGACCATCTGGTGCGCGAGCAAAGACTTGAAGCAATGGGGGTTCGGCAGTGGTATGCGCGCGCGCGTTTGCCCGGTGCAGCACGTTCTCCTGTATGGTTGCATCATGCTAAAAGTCGCTCGGGGTCCAGGGGTCTCGAGCAAGACATTCCGCTCGTTGCCGGGCAAGTAGATTCAGGCTCTTCGGCCGCTGTCCGCGAAAAAATACAGGCGAAAGCCTTGCTGGTGCCGGCGGGGTGCGCCCAAGAAGCGAAGGTCGCTGTTTCTGAGGTCATGAAGGGGACGCCACCCGTCGAGTCCGAGCTTGGTCAAGCGGACCAGTTTTCTATCGTTCAGTGCCACATAAGTCTCTACCGTTGTGGTCACTATGCGCTGTGTTCCGTCGAAGGTGCCGGGGAGTGGTCTCCTTCAGAGCATGCTCTGCTTACAAATATTCTGCTCGCGATCGGTCTTGCCGATGAAGAGTGCCAACTGCTCGGTGAATTTTCCTGGCCGGTTTTTTCGCGCTCGCTGACTCCCCTTAATTCTGAAGCGACCTTTGTTGAAGTCTGTGCGGCATGGCTCGACAGAGAGCTCGGTTTTGCGAAGGGGCTGTTGTTATTTCATGATCCGAGGGTTGATTCGTTTTTGAAAGGAATAGTCCGTTTAGATAATGCCGTGGTCAGAGTGGAGGCTTCGCTGTCGTCGATGCTCGCTGACCCCGTGTCGAAAGCGCGGGTTTGGCGACAGTTGCAGCCCCAGCTTCACGCGCTAGCAGTGTAGAGTCCGATAATGGATAGTCTCAATCCGGTTATCCGGCCGATGTTGTTTTCAGACTTGCCGTTCGTCTTGGAAAACGAGTCGGCAGCCTACTCCATTCCCTGGTCGCCCGGTGTGTTTAAGTCTTGCCTTTCAGGGAAAGATATTTGTTGGGTCTTGGAGGTTGAAGGGGGCTTGGTTGGGCATGCCGTCGTATCCAATGTGGTGGATGAGGCGCACCTCCTCAATCTTTGCGTTAATCCTGTCCATTGGGGGAAAGGGTTGGGCAAGTATCTATTGAGGTTCTTAATTAACGAAGCGCAGCGCAACGGCGCGCGTTGTTTTTATCTTGAGGTCCGCGTCAGCAATGAGGCGGCTATCCGACTCTACCGTGCAGAAGGCTTTAATGAGGTGGGTGTGCGTCCAGGCTACTATCCGGGAAAGACGAGACGCGAGGATGCTTTGCTGATGACATTGGAGTTGGCGCTTGATGCTTTCGCCTGACCGGTGTGTCGGTATAATGCCCTGCTGAAACGAACCAACGCGACTCAAGTGAAGTATAGCCATGACCCAATGTTCTGAAGAAGTTGCCAAGCGCCGCACCTTCGCCATTATTTCTCACCCCGATGCGGGTAAAACAACCATTACCGAAAAGGTACTGCTGTTTGGTGCTGCCATTCAGAAAGCAGGCACGGTCAAGGGCAAGAAAAGTGGTCAGCATGCCAAATCCGACTGGATGGAAATGGAGAAAGAGCGAGGGATTTCCGTAACCACTTCGGTGATGCAGTTTCCCTACAATAATAAGCTGGTTAATTTGTTGGATACGCCTGGGCACGAAGACTTCTCAGAAGATACCTATCGCACGCTAACCGCCGTTGATTCCTGTTTAATGGTCATCGACTCTGCCAAAGGGGTGGAGGAGAGAACAATAAAACTAATGGAGGTGACCAGGCTCAGAGACACGCCGATAGTCACATTCATGAATAAGCTTGATAGGGATATTCGTGACCCTGTTGAACTGATGGATGAAGTTGAAACCGTATTGAATATTGCGTGTGCTCCCATTACATGGCCCATTGGGATGGGGAAAGAGTTTAAGGGGGTGTATCACCTGTATCGTGATGAAACGGTTCTGTATCAAACGGGGCAGGGGCATCGCATTCAGGATTCTCGCGTTATTGCGGGCTTAGATAATCCTGAACTGGATGCTGCGATAGGTGCGTATGCGCAAGAGTTGCGGGATGAGATAGAGTTGGTGAAAGGTGCTTCACACGCGTTTGATCTGGAACTATTTCTCGCCGGTGAGCTCACGCCGGTATTTTTCGGTACCGCGCTCGGCAACTTTGGGGTAAACCATATGCTGGATGGTCTTACGGAATGGGCGCCCCCTCCTCAGCCACGCGCTACCGATTCCCGGGAGGTGTGTGCGGACGAAAACGACTTTAGTGGGTTTGTATTCAAGATTCAGGCGAACATGGATCCTCAGCATCGTGATCGTATCGCTTTCATGCGGATTTGTTCCGGTCGCTATGAGAAAGGGATGAAGCTCAAGCATGTGCGAAGTGGAAAGGATATGCGTATTTCCGATGCGGTGACCTTTATGGCCGGCGATCGCGCCAATGCTGACGTGGCTTATGCTGGCGACATTATCGGTCTGCACAATCACGGTACTATTCAGATTGGCGATACGTTTACTGAGGGCGAATCTTTGCGCTTCACGGGTATTCCCAATTTTGCGCCGGAACTGTTTCGGCGTATCCGTCTAAAAGATCCATTGAAGGCGAAGCAGTTGAATAAGGGATTGATTCAGCTCTCTGAAGAGGGCGCTGTGCAGGTGTTCAGGCCGCTGAAGTCTAATGACCTCATTGTTGGGGCTGTGGGTATTCTGCAGTTCGATGTGGTTGTGCATCGCCTTAAGAGTGAATACCGCGTTGATGCTATCTACGAACCGATCAGTGTTGCAACGGCGCGATGGGTGGTATCTGACGATGTGCAGGCGCTGGAGCTGTTCCGCAAGAAATGTTTCGATAACCTGGCTTTGGACGGTGCCGACAATCTCACCTACATCGCGCCAACGATGGTTAACCTGCAGTTGTCGCAGGAGCGCTATCCCGATATTGAATTTCTCAAAACGCGGGAACACTAGGTAATCTTGAATGGCGGCCTACATTGATAGTCACTGCCATCTCGATTTTTCGTTCCTCAGCGAGAAGCTTGAAGTGGTCCTGCGCGCGTGCGCTGAAGAGGGGGTGGGGCATTTTATCGTGCCAGCAGTTGGTCGCAGCAATTGGCGTCGTGTACTGGCGCTCGGAGCGCAGCATGGCCAAATAGCCGTTGGCTTGGGAATGCATCCATACTTTATTGCATCGCATTGCGACGAGGACTTAGAGTGCTTGCGGGGGCTGATAGTCAGGCATAGGGCGGATGTTTGTGCGGTGGGAGAAATAGGTCTGGATCGCATGCAGCCGATGTTCGAGCGTCAAAAAGACCTCTTCCTGCAGCAATTGGAATTGGCGCGTGAATATGATCTGCCGGTGATCGTACATTCGCGAAAAACCCATGGCGATGTGTTGTGGTGCTTGAAAAGGGCGGGAGTCACGAAGGGGGTTGTCCATGCGTTCTCCGGTTCGCGTCAGGAGGCGGAAGCCTTTGTATCTCTCGGGATGAAGCTTGGAGCGGGGTCAGTGTTGGTGTGGCCAAGGGGCTCTAAAGTGCGAAGTGTTTTTGCGAGTATGGGGTCTGAGCACGTGCTGCTCGAAACCGACGCGCCCGACATGCCGCTGCCGGGTCAGCAGAAAGGTCAGGCTACACCCGCCAATATTTCGCGTGTCTTTGAGGCTTTGCATGCTGTGCGAGAGGAGTCGCCAGAGCAGTTGCGTGCCCGGCTTTGGG
>JBFHUL010000108.1:0-8899 GCA_041590075.1 Oleiphilaceae bacterium | reverse complement strand
GTAGAAGGACACACAGATGATCGGGGGCGTGCAGCGTACAACAAATCACTGTCTCAACAGCGTGCCGATGCTGTGCGTCGCTCGCTGATCAACGATTTTGATATCGCCGCCGAACGGGTCACAGCCATTGGTTACGGCGAAGAGAAGCCCATCGCCGACAACGCGACAGCTGCCGGCCGTGCCGACAATCGCCGTGTGGTTGCGATCGTAAAAGGTGAGGCGAAAACGCCGATCGCGAAGTAAATAACTGGTTTTTGCTCTTGGCCAAAGTGAGCAGGTGGTATCGGTCGGGCCTGACACGTTGTATCGGTCGAAGTAGTACAGAAGTATTGGTCAAGAGCACTTTTTACCCATCACATTTAGAGTTTATACAGGAATAAAATCATGGAAAATCTGGATCAGAATATTGAACAAACGAACGAGCAAATGCAGGAGCTGCTGCAGACGGCTTATACCATGCTCATGACCTACGGACCCAAGCTTGTGCTGGCCATACTGGTACTGATTATTGGCCTGTGGCTGGTCAACAAAGTAGTGGGTGGATTACGCAACAACCTCACATCTAAAGTGGATGCGACACTCGGCCAGTTCGGTTCCAGCCTGGTGTCGGTGATCCTCAAGGCGATTCTACTGATCTCTGTTGCATCGATGATCGGTATCGAAACCACTTCGTTTATTGCCGTACTCGGTGCTGCGGGTCTTGCCATTGGTCTGGCCTTGCAGGGCAGTCTTGCCAATTTCGCCGGCGGCGTACTGATTCTGCTGTTCAAACCCTTTAAGGTGGGCGATGTCCTTGAGGCCCAAGGCTACATTGGTACGGTGAAGGAGATTCAGATCTTCAACACCATTCTGAAGACCGGCGATAATCGCATCGTCATTATTCCCAATGGCGCGCTGTCGAGCAGCAGCATGGTCAATATCAATCAGGAAGCCACGCGCCGTGTTGATTTGAGTTTTGGGATTGGTTACAGCGACGATATCGATCATGCCAAGCTGGTGCTGAACGAAATCATCAATGCCGAAGCGCGGATTCTGAAAGATGTTGAGCCATTGGTAGTGGTGTCGGAGCTGGCCGATAGCTCGGTTAACTTCACCGTGCGGGTGTGGGTCAACACGCCGGATTACTGGGCGGTCTACTTCGCCATGCACGAAAAAGTGAAGAAAGAGTTTGATGCCAAGGGAATTTCCATTCCGTTCCCGCAGCAGGATATCCACGTACATCAAGTCGCCTAGTTCAGGCTGAGTTTCTCTTTATGGCGGCAGGGTGAACCCCTGTCGCTTTTTTTTGTGGTGTGTGGCCAGGGTGGCGCAGTGAATGACGCGAGGGTTTGGGATAGGCAGGGTAAGGCTTAATTGGAACGGGGATTGGACGTAGTGTCGACGCGCAGATACCAGTCTTCGCTGGGGCTGAACCGGCGCCGGCGACGCTCAACCACCACGGCCTTGCCGGAGGATTTTCTGCGGTCAGAAAAAATCGATGGTTGGGCAGCCTTGGGTTTTTCTGCAGTCTCTGCTGGGTTCATCTCGGATTTGCTTCGCTTAGTCACGGGTTAACCTACAATTTAGGAAAATGTGTTGAAAAAGAAACCAGAAACGCAATGCTTTTTAAGTGTTTTACAATTCGGTTGGCTGCCCGCGGTATTGAAGGACAAATCGTCTAGATCAATCAGTGCATCCCGAGCAACAGGGCACAAGCTAAGAAACAGAGTCGGGACACAGGCAAAGAGGGATAACTTCACAGACATAACTAGCGTTCCTTGCTGGTTTTTATTGTTAAATTGAATTGTAGTTCAAAGTTTACAGTGAGGGAATAGGGGATTTTTTTACGGCCCAGAAGGCAACGCGCACCCGGATTTGTTTTTGGTATGGCCCATTAACTTGTAGAATCGTCACCCCGTGAATGAATTGCCCAGGTGAATGGAATGAGTGTGCTTACCGCACAGCAAGCGTTAAAGCAGTATTTCGGATACGACAGTTTTCGATTAAGTCAGCAAGATGTGATCGCGCGAACGCTGGCAGGCAAGAGCAGCCTGGTGATAATGCCTACGGGCGGCGGGAAATCGATGTGTTATCAGCTGCCGGCCATTTTGCTGCCGGGTTTGACGATTGTTGTCTCGCCACTGATTGCACTGATGCAGGACCAGGTGCAGGGCTTGGTATCGAGCGGTATTGCGGCCGCCGCCATGAACAGCAGCTGCAGCCCCGAAGAAGAAACGCAGATTCGGGCGCAAGTGGAGGAAGGTAGTCTCAAGCTTTTATACGTGTCGCCGGAACGGGCCGTGTCACATGCTTTCCTACTGTGGGTATCGAGCTTGCCGGTGGCGCAGATTGCCATCGACGAAGCGCACTGTGTTTCCGTGTGGGGCAATGATTTTCGACCCGAATATACCCAGTTAACGGCGCTCACAGGGCTTTTTCCGCAGGTACCGGTTGCGGCATTAACGGCCACGGCCGACACGGCCACGCAGCGGGATATTCTGGCGCAGCTTGCCTTGCCGGATTGTGAAGTATTCGTGTCGAGTTTTGAGCGCAAAAACATTCGCGTGGATGTTCTCCCGGCCAAGAATCGACTCGCCCTGATGCGTGATTTTATTGGTGGGCACGCCAACGAGGCGGGTATTGTGTACTGCCTGAGCCGCAAGAGTACTGAGCAGGTGGCGCAAAAACTGCGCGCCGACGGCTATCGCGCCCAGCATTATCATGGTGCAATGGACAGTGATGAACGCGCCCGTGTTCAGCGTGAATTTCTCGATGACAAGGTGCAGATCATCTGCGCCACCATCGCGTTTGGCATGGGTATCGACAAACCCAATATTCGCTGGATTATTCACTACAACCTGCCCAAGAATATCGAGAGTTACTATCAGGAAATCGGGCGTGCCGGTCGTGATGGTGCGCCTGCCGACGCCTTGCTGTTTGCCGGGTTTGGCGACATGAAAACCCTCACCCAGTTTATTGATGGCAGTCATGCGCACGACACCTTCAAAGAAGTGCAGCGCGCCAAGCTCAACCGCATGTGGGAGTACAGTCAGACGCTGTCGTGTCGCACCAACTTCATTCTCAATTATTTCGGTGAACATCGCGAAGCAGGCTGTGGCCACTGTGACCGCTGCTTGCACCCTCCCAAAAGCTTCGACGGCACCGTGATCGCCCAAAAGGCGCTATCGGCGGTGTATCGCCTCAATCAGGCGGTGGGTATCAATATGCTGATCGATGTCTTGCGTGGCGCGTCTAACCGGCAGGTGATGCAGGCCGGTTATCACACGATAAAAACCTATGGTGCCGGCAGGGATATCGACTGGAAGGCTTGGCAACACTATATTCTGCAGCTCATTGATCGCGGCTATCTGGCCATCGATTTCACGCGCGATAGCGCCTTACACCTTACCCAACTTTCGGGCAATGTGCTCAAAGGCCATACCACTGTCACGCTTTGCGAACAGCAGGAACCCGAGCTCGCCAAGCGCGAGAAGCCGGTAACCGGGGATGTGAGTGAAGCGGATATGCCCTTGTTTATCGCGTTAGTGAAGCTGCGCAGCGAAATTGCCGAGCGCGATGATATCAAACATCACCTGATTTTTTCGGACGCCACCCTTAAGGATATGGCGCACAAAAAGCCCGGCAACCCCGGCGCGTTGCTCTCTGTGCATGGCGTGGGCGAGTTTAAGAAAGAGCAATACGGCGAGGCCTTTCTGGCCTTGGTGGCGGAGATGGTGCCTGCGGACGAGCGGCTGCTGCTGAACGACGCATCGGGAAACAGCAAAAAGAAAGTACGACCAATGGATTATGCCATTGGCCCGATTGGCGACACGCATCGCGAAACGCTGGCCTTACTCAGGCAGGGCTTGTCGGTGACAGAGATCGCACAACAACGCGGTTTGGCCCTGTCCACCATCGAAGCGCACGTGCTGCGTCTGCACTTTCATGGCGAACCGGTCGCGGTACAGGGGCTCATCTCGGACCGCGACATTGCCAACATACAAAACCTGTGGACCCGACTGGGTGAACCAGAGCATATTCGGCCCTTATATGAGGAAGCCGACAAGCAGTTTAATTACGAGCAGATCCGTTATGCCGTATGCCTCGCCAAACGCTACGAGGAAGAAAGCTTGGTCAACTAGCTAGGCGCAAAGAGCCAGAGCGAAACAATGTGCGCTTGGCAGCAAACTGAGCGGCTTAGGGGTGTGGCAATTGAAAAGCGAGTGAGGTGCGCGAATAAATCAGGCTTCACGCCTAACGTTTCTTTGCGTCAAGTGCTTAGTTTAGTTTGGAGTTCGACGGCGACCACTGCTGAATGATGGCAATCAGCGAAGCGAAATCGACCGGTTTTTGATGAAAGTCGTCAATCCCCGCTTCCATCAGCGCCGGTTTCTCGTGTTCTGATGCTGCCGTCAGTGCGATGATGGGGGTTGAAATGCCACAGGCTCGAAGCTCTCTCGTCGCTTTGGGGCCGTCCCAAACCGGCATTTGAACGTCCATTAAAATGACGTCAAAGCAATCATTGGAGGCCAGCGTGTAGGCAATCTTGCCATTCGCCGCCGTGGTCACCTTGGCGCCTTCCATTTCGAGAATGCTTTTGACCATGGTGAGCGTCACTTCAATATCATCCACGGCCAATATGGATTTCCCTGCCAGCGCTAAGTCCGATGCTTGCCTGTCTTGTTGCGTCATAAGCCTGCCCCGCAATAGAGTAAATGTAGATACGAGGCATGAATGGACAGGTTTAACTGAATGCACCTTGCTTCGTGTGCGCCAAGCCGTATATCTGAAGCTGCGGTCAAATATTAACCGTTTATGGTGTGTTTGGCCAACAATTGCAGTTTAAAAATTATGGCTTATATTGATGGCAAGTGTGCGTTTCACGCCATTGTATGTGTTGTATAAATTATTCTCATGGAATCAGGTAAAACTAAAAAGAGAGTGTTATCTGAGTGATGAAAAACCTGCCGGAGGAGGCAAAGGGGCTGGGGGTAAAAGATCGCCTAGCCCGGCGGACTACGATGCCCAGCGCAAGGAGATCGATGGCCTGTATGATCAGATCGAGTCTTCACGCTTCGATTTACCGATGCTCAAGATCACCGAGCACACGCTAATGGTGCCTCTGGTTGGCGCGGTCGATTCGGTCAAATCGCAAAAGATTATGGAGGATGTTCTCGACAGCATTAAGCCCATGCAACTCAAGGTTGTGGTGCTTGATGTGGCGGGTATAAAGGTGGTTGACAGCGCGGTAGCGGCGCACCTGATTAAGGTTGCCAAGGCGACCCGGTTGATGGGGTGTAAAACCATTATCTCCGGAATATCGTCGATCATCTCCCAGAATATCGTCAACCTTGGCGTAGACGTGCGCGATCTGGAAACGACCAGTACCTTGCAGGATGCGATCAATATTGCCTATAAAGAGAATGGATTAAAGCTGGTTAAAGTTGATGACTGAACTTGTCAGTAAGCAAACCGTTATCGATACGATTGCCATCATCGATTTAGACCGCAAAGATCTTGAAGCAGCCAATTACGGTAGCCAGTTCGCGGAACGCATTAAAAGTGAACAGGCGACCGGTGCCGTCGTTAATCTCGCGTCTTTTCAATACATTACCAGTGACGATATCGGCTGCTTGCATCATTTAGTGGCTGTATTGGAGGTCGCCGGCATCCAAACCTGCGTATGCGGCATCAATTCTGCCAGTGCAGCTCTCATATACAATTTTGTCGATACTGTGCGCTTCACGACGGCCCTTGACACGCAAAGTGCTATTGATGAACTTAAGAATCGATAAGAAAACCGACGTAGAGGGTTTGCTGAGTCGGGTTGAAAACTTTGCAAGCAGTTTAAGCGCTGATGAAACCACGGTGGCTGAAATCACGACGATCGCCTCCGAAATAGCCTACAACATTATTAAGTATGCGCCAGAAGGTACGCTGAGCCTGGAGTACCTCGAAAACGCGAAGTGCGTGAGAATCGCGGCCTCCGATTGTGGTCCGGGATTTGCGGACGTGTTTGAAGATGCGATGAAAGACGGTTTTAGCAGCTCGGGCAGTCTCGGTTTAGGGCTGCCTTCGCTCGTTAGGATGTGTGACGAACTGGATGTCACGACGTCTTCCCACGGAACAAAGATAATCTGCATAAAGGGTATCTAGATGATTCAACTGGGGCAATCCTCTCGACCCTATGGCGGCCTGGAAGGTATGGGGGATTTTTTCCTGCATATCGTGCGAGAAGCCGACGACCTGATTGTCGTGGGTGACGTGGGTGGGCATGGACAAAGAATCGTAGGGCAAGCGGCCGAGGCAGTGAAGCATGCCGTAAAAGACAATGCCGATCTGGCCATCGACGAACTAATGGCCATGGTCGCCCAGATGCGGCACATTAAAACCCTTGGCCTTGCTTTGTTTGTGGGCTGTATCCCGAAAGGCACTCCCATTCTGATGTACCAATGCGTGGGGAATCTGCTTCTGTTTCTTCAGCGTGGTGATCGTGTCATTGAGTTAAGCCGCCAGGAAGGGTTGCTGGGGCTGGCGGCGCCAGAAAACATCAGCTCAAAAGCCATTAAATTGGTGGATAATGATCATCTGTTTATTTCTTCAGATGGCATTGTTAAAGCGGTGAAACAGAATTTTCTTGATTGTCTTGACGGCCGCGACCTGCCTGGCGCCGCAGAAAAGATCCTCGCCGACTACGGTAAGCCCAACGACGACGCAATGTGTGTGGTGGTGAGGTTTATTAAATCGGGGGCGGGCCTCGGTACTTCATACACGGTGCCTTCAAAAGAGCGTGCTAAAACGCGTCGCACGGAGACCGCACTTGTTTCAGACAAACCCGCGCCGGCTTCTGCGTCTGTGAAACCTTCTGGCGATAAATCAGATCGCGAGTACCGTGAGCTGTTGTCTGCCCAGAAGCTTACCAGCTTCGACGACCAGTTCAGAATCTATTCCATTGCCAATAGCGACGAGATGCAGCTGGATGAGCAGGATCTATTCGTGTCGCTGCATTATTCACCTCTGACCGCGGAACGCTTGGTCGCGTTGGTCGACTACCTGGTGAGAGATGCCCGGTTGAAAGTAAAAATACTCACCGTCGTGCTTGAAGTGATCAAGAATATCGATACCCAAGTCAACGTTTATGTGAATGATCGCTTTGTGTGGTTTCGATTCTCTGCCCAGAAAACGCTGGCGAAACAGTTGTTCCCGCTATTCGGACGTGGGGTGTTTTTTTACAGTGAAAATGAACAGGCCTGCGTGATTCGCCTTCTCCTTGATCACGATGTGGATACCGGCTCAGAGGAGTTCTCAGAGATAAGGGAAATGGTCAGGTTCGGACTAAATAAAGACAGCTACCGTAACTTTAAAGACCATCAGAAAAAGGACTCTCTGATCAATCAGCAGGCAAAGCTGGCCTCGATGGGTGAAATGATCGGTGCGATTGCCCATCAATGGCGGCAGCCCCTGAATGAAATAGCCATCCGGGTTCAGCAGTTACACTACTTCTATGCGAGAAACCGCGTTGATGAAAATTATGTGGAGGATTTTGTCAGCACGAATCTCAATACCATCGATTTTATGAGTCGGACCATTGACGACTTCAGAAACTTTTTTCGCGTGGACAAGGAAAGAGAACTGTTCAGCATCAAGGATGCTGTCTCGGGGGTGTTGTCCCTGCAGGAAGCGCAGTTGAAGAAATATGAAATTGCCGTTGAATTCGAGAGCGACAATTACCAGTTTCTTGGCTACAAGTCGGAACTGCAGCAAGTGATATTAAACTTGCTCTCTAACGCCAAAGACGCGTTTGAGGAACAGGGCAGTGAAGAGCGTAAGATCAGGATTATGTGCAGCGAAGGCACGATAAGTGTTGAGGACAATGCCGGAGGTATGCCCGATGCTGTCGCGCAAAGAATATTCGAACCTTACTTTACGACCAAAGACCATGCAAAAGGTACGGGCGTGGGCTTATACATTTGCAAAACAATAGTCGAAAAAAATCTGCACGGAAAGCTCAGCTATACCGCGGTCGAGAATGGATCAAAATTCACGATTCAGTTCGCGGAGCAATGAAGCTAACTGACATCGTTGGATGGGTGAAAGCTTAAGCCACTGGGCCTGCTTCAGGCTTCAGTTCACAAGCGCAAAGCAAGCCGCGTGAAGAAGAAGCCCGGGCCAGAACCAGAACGGTAAAAAGTAGAACGGGGCAGCACTTGCATAATGCATTAAGTAAGCTGCCCCCGGAATGTTAAATGTTATCGTGGCGCGTTCAGCCAGATTTGGCCGCGATTTTCGGTGTACATGCGTCTCACCCATGCCAAAGCGGGGCTGTCGGCCCATTTTTTTGCTGCGCTGGCAATTTTTTCACGAAAGTCTGCGGTGCCGTAGATCGGGTGTTCCGGTGGGCAGGCCAGAGGGGCCAGCAGCGCCGCAGCGGTGATATCGGCCACAGTGAAACGGTCGCCAACCAAAAACTGGTGGCCATCGTTCAGGCGCTGTTCCAGCCATTGAATCTCTTGATCAATTTTCTTCTCTGCCTTGGCGGCGCCGCTGGCATTTACCTGCATCTGGCTTTTAAACATACCCTTGATCATGGGGTAGCAGGTACGCACGATGGCATTTTCCCAGGGCTTGGCAAACTGCGTCCAGATATCTTTGATCACCTTGGGATGGTCAAAGCCGGAGAAATATAGAAAGCGGGCAACCGATTTTCCGATCGCATCGAAGCGCTTCTGCACGGCAAGTATTTCTGCCTGCTCATCTTGGGGCAGGGTAGTGAGTGGGCCGTATTCCGTTTGCAGCCACGTCACGATGCGAGGGCTGTCCTGCACGCAGGTGCTGCCGCGCTGAATCAGCGGTACGGTTGTGCGCTTGCGCTTTCCTTTCATCAACATGGGGAAGGCATGAACGAAAGGCGTGAGGGCCT
>JBFHUL010000107.1:0-9038 GCA_041590075.1 Oleiphilaceae bacterium | reverse complement strand
CAGACATCGGCCGGTATTGCGCACACTCTGCAGGATGGGCCTGTAATCGATTGGCGACAGGCTCGCTACATCAATCACTGCTGCCTGTATACCCTGCTCTTCTAATACCGTGGCAACCTCCAGTGTTTCCTTGATACTCGCCCCCCAACTCACCAGCGTCAGATCGCCACCTTCTTTGAGTACAAAACTGGTGTCCAGCGGCAAGGCTTCGCCGTTATCGATGACGCGACTCTTTGAGGACCGATAAACACGTTTTGGTTCCAGAAAAATTACCGGGTCATTATTCCGAATGGCGCCCAACAACAATCCATAGGCTCTCGCCGGAGAACTGGGCACAACCACCCGCAGGCCAGGAATGTGTGCAAACAAGGCTTCGGTACTTTCACTGTGGTGTTCAGGCGCATGGATACCGCCACCAAAGGGCGCGCGCAGTACCATCGGGCAGTAAAGTCGACCCCGTGTGCGATTGCGAAGGCGCGCTGCATGACTGATTACTTGCTCCATGGTGGCATAGATGAAGCCCATAAACTGAATTTCGGCGACCGGCCGCAATCCTTGGGCCGCCATGCCAACACTCACACCAGCGATCAATGTTTCGGCCAACGGAGTGTCCATCACACGCTTTAAACCAAAGCGTTCGCGCAAATGATCGGTCGCACGGAAGACGCCACCGTTCACTCCTACATCTTCACCCAATACGACGACATCGGGGTTTTCGGTCAGAGCACGGTGCAAAGCGAGATTCAGTGCCTCAACCATGGTCACATCATGCTGCAGATTTATGGGCTGATTCATGATGCACCGTCCTGAGCCAGTTGCTCAATCTCAAGCTGCGCCCGCTGGTCTACCAAATGCGAGGGCATGTCTTCGAAAAGATGATCAAACATCGCCGTTGCCGGTTCTGCCGGCATGTTCTGGTATTCCTCGACGGCAGCGTCTATTTCGCTCTCCAGTTCGGCTAATAACTTCTGTTCCGCGGCATCATCCCAAGCGTGCTGGGAAACGAGATAATTTCGCAGTCTTTTAAGGGGCTCCTGTTGCCAGGCGCGTTCCAGGTCTTCGTCCCGACGGTAGCGATGCGCGTCGTCGGCCGTCGTATGGTCGCCCAGACGATAGGTGACCGACTCAATCAATGTGGCACCTTTGCCCGCATACGCTTTTTGCAAAGCACGTAACACCGCCGCGTACACGGCAAAAAAGTCATTCCCATCAACCTGAACGCCCTTGATACCCGCCCCAACTGCTTTTTGCGCGATCGTCTCGGCAGCCGTCTGCGCATTGCGGGGTGTAGAGATCGCCCATTGATTGTTATTCACCACCATGACCAGCGGCAGCTGCCAGGCGCCAGCCAGGTTCAAGGTTTCAAGAAAGTCGCCTTTCGACGTCGCGCCTTCACCGCAGGTAACCAGTGCAGCCTGATGTATTCCACGTATTTTCAACTGAATGGCCGCGCCCGCGGCATGGCACAACTGTGTGGCGATGGGAACGCAATTTGGGAAATCCCGCGAACAGTGCTTGTACGCACTCCCTCGCTCATCGCCCCCCCAATACTGCAAGACTTCGGTGAGTGTGACGCCCCTGAGGGTTTGCGTAATCAAATCTCGATAATAGGGCGCGAAAATGTCATCGGGATGCATCGCCAGACCGATTGCCGCACCAATGGCCTCCTGCCCCAGAATTGAGGGATAGGTACCCATTTTTCCGGTGCGTTGCAGGGCGATGGCTTTTTTATCGAACAAACGCCCCCTGAGCATGGCGCGATAAGCGTCCAATCCGAGTTGCGGTTTCTTGAGAAAATCGTCGAAGTCCCTGAGAGCGCCGCCGTCTGCATCCAGATAAGCCAACGTTTCCAGAGTGAAGTGTTTGGTTTCGTTATACATGGCTCCCCCCCTATGCTGCGTGGTCTAGCGCGTGCGCCAGGCGATGCTCGGCGATGCGGTCTGCAATCTGACTGGGGGGAAGCTGGTCGCGTTCGGACTCACTGAATATTTGATCAAGGGTTGCGTAAATGCCCTGCACCTTTTCCTGAATTCGCTGCGTGGGCGCCTGGTGATAATTCAGGGAGGCATAAATCAAGCCGCCCGCATTGATCACATAATCCGGCGCGTAGAGGATGCCTCTCTGATGTAAGAACGCACCCAGCTCATGGTGCGCCAGCTGCACATTGGCTGAGCCGGCAATAATCGCACACTGCAATTGATCGCAATTTTCATCATGTATGGCTTTGCTTAAACCACAAGGGGCGAAGACATCACAAGGGGTACTACTGGCTTCTTCCGGTGCGACCACACCCGAGGCAAATGCTCCCATCGCCAGATCTACAGCGCGCGCATTTACATCTGAAACGATCACGTCGGCACCGGCACGATCGAGTAATTTTCCCAGCACAAAGCCCACATTGCCCACGCCCTGAACAACAATGCGTAAGCCCTGAAGACTGGGTGTTCCGAATTTGTGTTTCACCGCGGCACGGATTCCTTCAAATACCCCTCTTGCGGTGTAAGGCGATGGATTGCCTGCTGCCGAAGTACTGGTCACGTAGGCCGTGTGTTGCGCGATAATGTCCATTTCCTGCGCCGATGTACCCGAATCAATAGCTGTGATATACCGCCCTTGTAAGGACTCTACAAAGCGCCCGAATTCGGCGAATAACGCGCTCGGGTCAACGCTTTCTTTGGGTTTCATGATGACCGCTTTGCCGCCACCTTGTGGCACATCAGCGAGCGCGGCTTTGTAAGACATGCCGCGAGCCAAGCGGGCTGCATCTTCCAGCGCGAGATGTTCTGAATCGTAGTGTATAAAACGGCAGCCGCCCAAGGCGGGGCCGAAACGGGTATTGTGAATGGCGATGATGGCCTTTAGGCCGGAAGCCGCATCGTCGCGGACGTGTAATTCATTGACCTGACAATGATCGAGTACATCGAACATAGTGCTCTCCTCTGAAGACATCGCAATCTTCTAATCAGTTACTGGCTTGTGGCCATTCCTGACTAATAGTCTTGCGATAGGTAGGTAAACCTCGCGTTGCTAGAGGAAACGCGTTGTTAACGATTAATAGGCGCTAAACACTCCAAAAAGTTGATTGGCACTTGCTCAGTATAGATGCTGACTGTCTATTTTTTAACCTATTGGTAACAAATCAACACCAAGTCGTGCTGATCAGGATTACGAGGACTTATTGGGGGGGGATGGCACCGAGCGCCTGAAGACAGGCTGCACAGAAGCAACGTTGACAGGCCGATTTATTCAACGAAGCAATTTTGGCTTTGGTGGATTCGGGTACCGTATAGTCTTTGCACCAGCAACTGAAAGTACTGGAGGAATTTGCAGGTAAGACGCAGGCATTGGGCTGGCCACATTGCGGGCAGAGCCGGGCGTCGCCCGTATCAGTCGTCATTACTTGCCTGAAACTGCAGGGCATCGCGATTTTTACTGACCTTCTCCGGATCGAAAACCAGACCGTTCATCGCGATGTACACACCTTCGGGAAGGCACTGCAGAGCGCCCAAGGCAAACCCTATATTGAACAGAGCATCGGTATCACGAAAACGTGCTGGTTTCATCGCACCCGTGAGACAAATCGTTTTTCCCGACACCTTCTTAAGGCGTTTGGCCGTGTCCACCATGGTATCGGTCCCATGCGTAATCAATATCCGCTCATGCGGCAGTGATGCGACCGTTTGCCTGATCAATTCACGGTCTTGGTCATCTAATTCGAGACTATCCTTGCGCAGCAAGGGAATCAGGTCATAGGAAAAGCCCACCCGGTACTTCTTCAATTCCGCATCGACAATACTATCGGCGATTTTGTATTCACTGAGCGCATCGAAATATTCCTTATCGATCGTACCGCCGGTTGTGACAATCGCAATCTTCATGGGGATTTTCCTGTTTTGCGTCGTTTGCTTGTTTTGCCGCGACGAGAGCCATATTCCGTCGATTCAGCCTGACGTTTCAGTTTCACCTTACTGCGCGCATTTAGACGATGCGTGGGTTCAGCAAAGGGATTCTGCCCGGAACGGAACTCGAAACGTATGGGTGTCGCCTTCACATTCAGTACTTTGCGAAAACGGTTTTCAAGATAACGCTTGTAACTGGCGGGCAGGTCGTCGGTTTTTGAGCCGTGCACAACAATAATAGGCGGATTCGACCCGCCCTGGTGTGCATAGCGCAATTTGATACGCCGCCCTCTTACGACCGGGGGTTGATGATCCGCGACACAATCGGCCAATAATTCGGTGAGACGCTTGGTCGGCCATTTTGCAAAAGCCGAACGGTAGCCCTGATCGATTGAGCGATACAAATCCCCCACCCCGCTACCGTGTTTGGCCGAAATAAAATGCTGTGGTGCGTAATCCAGAAACACAAGTCGCCGCTCAAGTTCATTTTTTACCGCTTTTTTATCGTCCGGCGTCATGCCATCCCATTTATTTACTGCCAGAATCAAGGCCCTACCGGCATCCATCGCAAACCCGATCATGTGCAAATCCTGATCGACAACGCCCTCCCTCGCATCAATAACTACTACCACCACATTCGCGTCTTCGATGGCCTGCAGTGTTTTGATAATCGAAAATTTTTCTACCGCTTCTTTGACGTTTTTTCGTCGACGCACACCGGCGGTATCGATCAGCGTGTAGGGGGTATTGCGGCGCTCATAGGGGATGTACACGCTGTCTCGCGTGGTGCCCGGTTGATCGAACACGACCACGCGTTCTTCGCCCAGCAACCGATTCACTAACGTCGATTTTCCCACATTGGGCCGGCCTATAATGGCAATTTTACAGCCTGACGCATCTTCTTCGTCGTCTTCGAGCTGTTCGGGAAATTCCGCCAACGCTTCGTCGATGAGGCCACGCACGCCACGATTGTGCGCCGCAGCGATCATGCAGAGCGGTGACATACCCAGCGCGTAGAAGTCGGCCGTCACCACATCGCTATTCTGGCCATCCACCTTGTTGACAACCAGCCATGCATTTTTACCTGAGGCACGTACCTGTTTGGCGATACTTTCATCTACTGCGGTTAGCCCATCCCGCGCATCCACTACAAAAAAAATCAGATCGGCTTCTTTCATTGCGAGAAAGGATTGTGAGGCCATTTCGTAGTCGATGCCTTCTTCATCGCCGGTGATACCGCCCGTATCGATCACGATGTAGCGACGATTATTGGACTGCCCTTCGCCATATTTTCGATCGCGAGTGAGCCCCGGATAATCGGCTACGATCGCGTCACGTGATCGGGTCAGGCGATTAAAAAGTGTGGATTTCCCTACATTGGGACGCCCGACCAAAGCGATAACTGGCACCATAATTAATAATCTTCTCTACGTTGACCCAATGGCAAGACTCGCTTGCGTTTCATCATGGGGCGGGTTGTCGCTAAAGTATAGGCGATCAGATCACCCGAACGCGTACTTAGAAAAAAGCGTTTTCCGGCCGGAATAATATGCTCCATTATCCCGTCGCTGTCGGGGCGAAAGCGCCCTTGTATACGACCATCCTTGAGCGAAAGTACATGCACATAGCCCTCGAAATCTGCGAGCAGTATGTACTGATCCACCACTGTAGGTTTGGAAAGTCTGCGGTATTTCAAACTGCTGTTACGCCATAACTCATTGGCACCACTGGCATCGAACGCTACCACCTCACCGTCGTCGAGGCTCGCGATAAGGATGCCGTCAGAAATGGCCAGCGATTTGAAGGAAGAAACGCTTTTCTTCCATAATTCCTGGCCGGTGACCGCATCAAGCGCCAACATGTTTCCCTGATAGGCCAGCGCATAGACCACGTCGTCATAGATTAGCGGGTCGCCATCCACGTCGATCAAACGTTCAAGCTCGGTACGGCCCTGAGCAATGCCGGCCACTGCGCGCCATCGTTGCTGCCCGGTTCTCGCATCAAACGCACGCAATTCGCCATTGGCGAAACCGGCCACCAGCATCCCCTGATGAAATAAGGGGTGCGCTGAACCACGGAGCGTCAGTATGGGGTTGGTGCTGTCGTGCTGCCAGCGCTTCAGGCCTTCTGTGGTTTCGTATACAAAAAGTTGACCGTCAATAGTCTGCACTGCAACACTACTGCCATTCGAAACCGGCGCCGCTACCGCCTCGCTACTTAAGCCTCGACGCCATATTTCGTTCCCGTTTTCGCGATCAAGACACACCAGATCACCTTGAAAGGTGGTGTAGTACAAGTGGGATCGATCAATACCCAGTCCGCCACTAATCTGTTCGGCCAGATCGCGCTCCCAGAGCCTGTTACCCTTTTTAGCTTCGAACGCATTCAGCACGCCGAAGCGATCGATGGTAAATAATTGGCCACGATCCAAAACCGGGCGCAACTCAAGCATGAGCGTTTCATCACCGTCGCCGGCTGACCGAGACCAGATCGTGTGGGCACTGACAGTCTGAACGAAGGGTTTTAACTCTTCCGGCTCATTCACATTTTCGCTACTACAAGCAAAAAGCGCGGTAAAGACCGCGCCTATCACGATTCGCTTGATCGCGCGAATGCAGGTAATCGAATTCATTATGCGTCCTATATTAAAGCGTTTCGGGATTAACGCCTAAATCCGACAATTTCACGGCGAGCAAAGGTTGCGCCTGTGGGTTGTCTTTCACCATTGCAAAGGCTTTGGTGTATGCATCGATAGCTGCCTGCTCTTGCTCGGTACGCAACAGAATATCGCCACGAATTTCGAGATACGCCGCTTCGAAAGCCGGATCCTGCGCATCCAGAAGCGCCAGCGCTTCATCGTGCTGACCCTGCGCAGATAACACCCGCGCCAAACGTCCACGGGTAATATGCGTCAAACGCTGATCTTCTGTGGCTTCAAGCACCCAGCGCAATTCCGCCGCGGCTTGTTCCAGTTCACCCTTCTCAACCGCCTCTTTTGCCAGGAAGAGCGCGCCATAGATCGCGTACTCGCTACCCTCAAACTGTTCTTTAAGTTCACCGGCGATGAACGCGACTGAAGACGCCTCATCAACCTCGTCAAATGAGTTGGAGGTTGCCGTGGTAATTAATTGCTGGTACATCACCGAAGCCTCGGCTTTTTCCTGCTCCACGCTGTTCTGCCAAGCTTTCCAGCCGAATACGATCACCAGCGCCGCGCCAATACCTATCAGCAAGGAGTTGCCGTTGTCTGCCCACCATTTTTTTAGCGCTGCAATTTGTTCTTCTTCGGTACGGTAATTGTCCACGTTATTCTCCTAACCCCTTGTATTAACTAATTCTTTTATAGTTTGAATAAGATCCGGTTGCGCCACGGTAAGCTGTTCACCCTGCCCTTGTAAAGGTTTGACGACGACCGAACCGTTGCGCACTTCTTCTTCACCGTATATCAGGGCAATGCGTGCGCCCGATTTATCGGCTTTTTTCATTTGGCTCTTGAAACTGCCGCCGCCGTGATTCTGTACCACTCGCAGCCTTGTGTCATCGCGCAATCCTTCAGCGGCAGCAAACGCGCACTGCTGAGCGCCTTCACCCGCGGCAACGATAAATACATCAACCACTTCGCGCTGTTCGTCCGGCACGACCTGCAGGGCCTCAAGCAACAACACGAGCCGTTCCATACCCATCGCAAAACCGGTCGCCGGAGTGGATTTGCCACCCAATTGCGCCACCAGACCATCGTAACGCCCGCCGGCACATACGGTGCCTTGTGCACCTAGTGCATCGGTAACCCATTCGAATACAGCGTTGGAATAATAATCCAGCCCCCGCACCAATCGTGGATTGTGTTCGTAGGCGATCCCGGCGTCGCGTAATAACGAGAGCAGACCTTCAAAGTGTTTTCGCGACTCCTCGCCAAGGTAATCCCAAAGGCTTGGCGCAGAGCTCAGCAAGTTTTGCACTTCCGGATTTTTTGAATCCAGAATACGCAGCGGATTGGTATCGAGCCGCCGCAGACTGTCTTCATCGAGTTTATCTTTGTGCTGCGAAAGGTAAGCCACCAGTGCCGCTTTATAGGCCTGCCGTTCTTCCGACTGCCCCAGAGTATTTATCTGTAGGGTAACCGCCGTTTCAATACCTAACGCTCGCCAGAGACGCGCGGTAAGCATAATCAACTCGGCATCGATATCGGGCCCTGAAAAACCGAAGCATTCCACTCCAATCTGGTGAAACTGGCGATATCGCCCTTTCTGTGGGCGTTCGTGCCGAAACATTGGACCGGCATACCACAGCTTTTGCGTTTGGTTGAACAGCAAGCCATGTTGTTCAGCCGCCCTGACACAACAGGCTGTTCCCTCGGGCCGTAAAGTAAGGCTATCCCCATTTCGGTCTTCGAAGGTGTACATTTCCTTTTCGACAATATCGGTGACTTCACCGATTGACCGTTTAAACAGTTCAGTCTGCTCGACGATCGGCATCCGTATTTCCCGAATACCATATTGCGCCAAAATGCCCCGCACCGTGGCTTCGAGATACTGCCAAACCACTGTCTGCTCAGGTAGCAGATCGTTCATACCCCTTATTGCTTGTATCTTTGCCAATGTTCTAATCCACTGATTCTAAGTCGGAATTGCCGTATTGAGTGCTTTAGCCCTTGGCAATCAATTCTTCTTCATTTTTCTGTTTTTGTTTCACTTTTTCCCGGATGCTGTGCTCAAGCTCATCCACAAGCGTATCGTTGGCGAGCTTGTGATGTGGTTTGCCATCCAGATAGACCAGGTTATTCGGTGTGCCGCCGGTCAGCCCGACGTCCACCTCTTTCGCTTCACCGGGGCCATTCACCACACACCCAATGATGGCGACATCCAAAGGCGTGGTAATGTCTTCCAAGCGCGATTCCAGCGCATTCATGGTACTGATGACATCAAAGTTTTGACGTGAACAACTCGGACAAGCAATAAAGTTAATGCCCTTGCTGCGCAGACGCAGGCTCTTCAAAATATCAAACCCTACTTTTATTTCCTCTACCGGGTCGGCGGCCAAAGAAACCCGGATCGTGTCACCAATTCCGTCCATCAGTAGCATGCCGAGGCCCACAGCCGACTTCACAGCACCGGAGCGAAAACCGCCCGCCTCGGTGAT
>JBFHUL010000106.1:0-9125 GCA_041590075.1 Oleiphilaceae bacterium | reverse complement strand
GCTCGCCGATTATCTGGCGCTGATTGCATCGCTGCCGGAAGACGATCTGAAACTGGGGGAAATACTGGTACGCATCGGCGCACTGACCGAGCAGGAACTCGCTCAATGCCTGTCGCAGCAGTCTCAGAACCAGCCCTCGGAGCCGCTGGGAAAACTAGCCATTGAACAACACAAACTGCCCCCTGAACTCGTTGAGGCTTCGCTCGCCAAGCAGGCTCAGACGCGCAAAAATCAGCGCCAACATACTTTTCTGCGCGTGTCGGCGGACAAAATGGACAGCTTGATCAGTCAGGTGGGCGAGTTGGTGATCTCCGCCGCCGGCGCCGAGATTCTCTCGGCAAAACGCGACGACCCCGAGTTGCGCGAAATGCTGGAAGGCCTACACCATCAGGTGGAGCTGATTCGCGAGACAGCCCTGCAACTGCGGATGGTTGAAATCAACGAAACCTTCAACCGCTTTAATCGCATCGTGCGTGAAACCTCTTCAACACTGCACAAAGACATCAAGCTCCACGTAAGCGGTGGCGACACCGAACTCGACAAAAACCTGGTATCAAAACTCTATGACCCTCTGGTTCATCTGGTACGAAACGCTATCGATCATGGCATCGAGACACCCGCCGAGCGAGAGGCCGCAGGCAAACAGGGGCAAGGCGCATTGACGCTGAGCGCCAAGCATGCGTCGGGCATGATTGTCATCGAAGTGCGCGACGACGGCCGCGGCATCGACGCCCAGCGTATTCGCGAAAAAGCCATCAATCAGGGGCTGATCAGCGAGCAGGACGAACTGAGTGAGCAGGACACCTACCAGCTCATATTCCACCCGGGTTTTTCCACCGCACAGCAAGTCAGCGACCTATCCGGGCGCGGCGTGGGGCTCGATTCCGTAAAGCGGGATTTGGAACAGTTGCGCGGCACCATTGAAATAGAAAGCACGCTGGGTGAAGGCAGCTGTTTTCGCATAAAAATGCCCTTAACACTGGCCATTATCGAAGGATTTTTAGTGGGCGCCGGCGACCAGAAGTATGTGATTCCCGTGGAATGGGTAGACGAATGTATCGAAACACCCGCTCTCGAAGGTGGGAAAAACGGAGCCGGATATATGGAACTGCGCGGCGCTCCCCTTCCCTATATCGCCTTGAGTGAAGTCTTCGACATCGCCGCGGCCGACACCGACCGCCGCAGTATGGTGGTGATCTCCGACATGGATGCATCGGTTGGCATTATCGTGGATGTACTGCACGGCGAAACGCAATCAGTCATCAAACCCATGGGCCCTATGTTCGAGGGCATTATGGGCATCGCAGGCAGCACGATCCTGGGCTCCGGAGAGGTCGCCCTGACCCTCGATGTGCCCGATCTGATACGACTCATCAAACAGCGCCATCGTGCTACCCGCGCCGCCTGAACACCACACGAGGAACCCAGGATGACGATTAATCAGACCCTTAGCCACGCCGCTGCGCCAGCACGACAGCAATACCTGTCTTTTCTGGGGGCATCGGAGCTGTGTGCACTGCCCATCGACCGCGTCGAGGAAATTATTGATCCTCTCACCGTCGCGCCGGTACCCCAAACTCCCGTTTTCGTAAAAGGCGTAGCCAACCTTCGCGGCGACGTGCTGCCCATTGTGGACTTCGCTGCCCTGCTCCATACCGCCGGCACACCAGAGGTGGGCCGCCAGTGTGTCATCGTAGTATCCGTGCAGCATGCCGATCATACGCAACGGATTGGCTTACTCGTGGATCAGGTGGAAGCGGTATTTGACTTGAATGAAGATCAGCTAGGCGATGCGCCGCCCTTTGGATGTGCGATTGATACCGACTGCATTCGCGGCATCACCAAAAACAATACCCGGTTTGTCGCCTTGCTCGAGCTCGATCGTCTACTGCAACTCGAAAAACTGCAACCTACCTGAACCGCCATGACAACGCTTCACGCCAAGCGCCCAAATTGGGAGCGATACCCACACTTGCACGGACACTCATTAGGAAAAACATCATGACTTATCTCAAAAACATGCGCGTGATCTGGAAAATCATCCTGATCGTTCTATTGCCGCTCGCCGGACTGGTTTACTTCTCAACCATCGACGTGGTGAACACCTACGAACGCAAAAACAACATGCATTCACTCGGCGCCGGCATTGGCCTGAGCATGCGCGTGTCGCAATTGACGCACGAAATGCAGATTGAACGCGGACTCACCGCCGGGTTCCTGGCCTCCAAGGGCAAGACCTTCGCCCAACAACTGCCCGATCAACGCGCTACAACCGATAAACAACTGCGCGCGCTCAACACCTATCTGAGCGAACATCACCACGAACTGATCGTGGATGGGTTTGACAAACTGGTGGCCGACACGCTGGCCCGTCTGGAGCAGCTGTCCAATATTCGCGCCATGATCGACGCGCTCTCGATCGATGCCGGAAAGGCGCTGGGCTTCTACACCTCTACCAACGCCATGATGCTTGATGCCATTGCTGAAATCGGCCAGCGCTCGGTGGATGGTTACCTTGCCAACTCCCTGATTGCCTATGGCTCCATCATGCGTGTCAAGGAACTCGCCGGCCAAGAGCGTGCGATTGTCGCCACAGCCCTGACCCGCAACACCATCTCGCGAGACCGCTTATCAGACCTGATCGCGGTAACCGCGCGACAAGATGCCTACCTGCATGAATTCGAGAGCTATGCCAGCGACAAGGTGATGGACGACTTCCGGGAGATCTATCAGGGCGAAGCACTGGCCAGCGCCTACCGCATGCGAAAAACCGTTCTGGACCGCGGTACAAAAGGCCGCTTCGATCTCGACGCCCAGGAATGGTTCAGCAAACAAACCGCACGTCTCGGCCTGCTTAAGGAAGTCGAAAATAAACAGGGTATCTATATTTCCAACACCATCAAACGCCTGGAAAACGAAGCACAAAGTCACTTTATCGTAGCGGTCATCGTGTCGGCGAGCATGTTTGGTGTGGTTGTACTGCTGGCGTTTTTCATCATTCGCAACATCACGCGCTCCATCCGCTATGCAGTGGATTCCATCAATCGCATTGCCAGTGGTGATTTCACGGTACAGATCGAGAGCGACAGCAAAGACGAGTTTGGCCAGATGCTGGGCGCCTTGCAACAACTTGTTCAGCGCTTGTCGGATACCATCGGCCAGATTCTGCTTACCTCGCAAAATATGGCCTCTGCGGCAGAACAGGTGAGTGCCTCAGCGCAGAGCCTGAGTGAGGGCGCTTCCGAACAGGCCGCCAGTATCGAAGAAACCAGCGCCTCTCTGGAGCAGATGACGGCGTCTATTCAGCAAAACAGCGAGAACGCGCAAAAAACCGATGAGATCGCTTCCGGCTCGGCCAGCGAGGCACAAGAGGGGGGCAAGGCTGTCACAGAGACCGTGAGTGCCATGCGTAATATCGCCGACAAGATCAACGTGATTGAAGACATTGCCTACAAAACCAATCTCCTGGCCTTGAATGCGGCGATTGAAGCCGCCCGCGCCGGCGAGCACGGACGCGGCTTTGAAGTGGTTGCCGAGGAAGTGCGTAAGCTGGCCGAACGCAGTCAGATTGCGGCCAAGGAAATCAGTGAAGATACCCAGCGCAGCGTCAGCATTTCAGAACGCGCCGGCGATCTGCTTGAGCAGATGGTACCCAAGATTCAGAAAACAGCCGAACTGGTTCAGGAAATAACCGCCGCCTCTCACGAACAGGCAAACGGTGTGGAACAGGTCAACAGCGCGACCGATCAGCTCAATACCGTCGCCCAGAACTCGGCTTCTGCATCCGAAGAATTGGCCGCGACCTCCGCAGAGCTCACCAACAACGCGTCACAGCTGCAAACCATGCTGCGCTTTTTCAAAGTACGCACCAAGCAGTCCCCCGAGCGATCCAGCGATGAAAATGTGTTCGCCATGTCAGAGCAGCCCAGTGTTCAGGAACAGGCACAGCATGTACCAAGCACGCCGCTTGAAGACTTTGAACGTTTCAGCCAGGCAAGCTGAGGAGGGAAACAGTGAAAATTCCAGCCAACGCCACCAACACGGCAGCGCAAACCACGCACAAATACTTGATCATGGAAACCGGTGAAGCACGTGCCGGCGTGGATATTCAGTCGGTACGCCGCATTATCGAGTATCAGTTGCTGCAGTTTGTTCCCGGGCTACCCGAATTCTGCCTGGGCGTGCTGAATCTCGAAGGGATCAGCATTCCGGTGGTCGATCTGCAACACCGCCTCGGGCTTGGCGCCTGCACAATACATGCACGCACCGGCATCGTGATCGTACAGACCGAGGCCGACAATCCAACGGCTCTGGCAGGCCTTTTGGTGGACGCGGTGTCTCACGTGGCCGAACTGGATCAGGCGAACATGCTGGAGGTGCCTGAAATGGCCCTTCGGGACCACTGTAATGCGGCGATCTCACCCACTGAAAACGCCATTATTCTGCACCCTGAAAGCATTCTGATAGAAGCGCCGGTGGCGGTTGCAAACGACGAAAACCATGCATTACCGACACGCGAGGCAGGTTAGTTTATGCAGACCTGTATGCCCGCCAGCCTGAGCCCTCCGCCCATCTCTGAAAGAGAGCTGCGAAAAATCCAGTCCTGGATGAAACAATGGGCCGGCATTACTCTGGCCGACAACAAGCGCACCCTGATATGCAGTCGACTCAATGCGCGGTTGCGGGAACTCGGGCTCAGCAGTTATAGCGAATACGTCACCTATGTCGCAGACGGGCGCAATGCCGAGGAACGTCAGCGACTCATTGACGCACTCACCACCAACGAAACCTATTTCTTCCGCGAACCCAAACACTTTGAGTTTCTGCGCAGCTGGCTAAGCCAAAGCGACCAACATCGCGAAGGACGGCGCCCCGTAAAGATCTGGTGCGCGGCCGCGTCATCGGGTGAAGAACCCTACTCGCTGGCAATGACGCTTGATGATTGTCTGGGCAATAACGGCTGGAGAATGCTTGCCAGCGACATCAATCAACAAGTACTGACGCGCGCCAAACTCGGTTGCTACGACGCCGATTACCGCGGTGAAATCCCCCAACACCTGAAAGAACGTTATTTGCTTCGCGGCGTACGCTCGCAAGCGGGCAAGGTAATGGTGGCGCCACAACTGAAACAACGTATCACTTTTCAACGTATCAATCTGAACGAGGAGCTCGCTTTTCGCGAGCAGTTTGACGTGGTGTTTATTCGCAACGTACTGATCTACTTTGATAGCGCGACAAAAACCGAAATTATTCGCCGTATTTTACCGCATGTGCGTGATCACGGATGTATTGTTGTGAGTCATTCCGAAACGCTCTACGGAGTCAGCCCGCAATTGCATACGCTGCAACCCTCTGTGTACGAAAAGCTCCCTGCGCCGGACTCGCCTTTACGAAAAAATCGATGCACCGGTCGTCCAAGACGCTAGCGAGTGCGCACTATGATCAGAGTGTTTATCATCGACGATTCGGCATTAACGCGCACCATTCTTACCCAACTGCTAAGCGAGGCGCCTGGCATTCTGGTAACAGGCAGCGCCCAGGACCCGCTGTTTGCCCAGAAAAAAATGGCTGCCGATTGGCCCGACGTCATTATTCTGGATCTTGAAATGCCGCGCATGGATGGCCTTACTTTTCTGAAGCAGCTGATGCACGAGCGCCCTACACCGGTAGTGGTGTGCTCCGCCATATCCACGCGGGGATCAGAACAGGCGCTGGAATCCCTGCGGCTTGGGGCCGTAGAGGTGGTTGAAAAACCTAAAGTGGGCGTAAAAGACTTTCTTCAGGAAGGGCGCCAGCGATTCATCGAGAGTGTGCGCAGTGCCGCACAGGCAAAAGTCTTCCCACTACTGGGTAGCAAGGCCAGTGTAAGCCGAAAATGCCTGCCTTCTGCACGCGCCATGTCTCAGGCTCTCGCCGGCAAACGTCCGCAAACAGCCATCAACTATATTGGTATTGGCGCCTCCACCGGTGGCACGCAGGCACTGGAAAAAGTGCTGCTTGCACTCACGACACAGTGCCCTCCCATTCTCATCGTACAGCACATGCCCGCCGACTTTACCAAGGCCTTTGCCGAACGACTGAATAGCCGAGCACGCATACACGTTCGCGAGGCACAAGATGGCGAGCAGCTTGCCCGAGGCACCGCGCTGATTGCGCCCGGGGGCCGACACATGCAACTCGAAAAAGCCGGCAATACCTACCGGGTGAGCATCAAGGATGGCCCGCCAATCAACCGCCATAAGCCGTCGGTCGACGTGTTGTTCAACTCCATGAACAGATTTCATGCGCCGGCGAGTGCGGCGCTACTGCTCACGGGTATGGGCAACGATGGCGCTCAGGGGCTCAAACGCTTGCACGATGCTGGCGCCTTAACGGCCGCACAGGACGAAGCCAGCAGCGTTGTATTCGGCATGCCGCGCGAGGCCATCAAACTCGGCGCCGCCGATTACGTACTGCCACTCGATAAGATCGCAGCCTTCATTGAGCAGGTGCTCACCGTCACTCCCTCTCCTGCTTAGGCAACACCGGCTTGCCATAGGAGAAACCCTGACACCAACCGGAAATTCCCCGACAGACACTCAGCATCTTTTCCTTCAGACTGTATTTCAAAGCGGCTTATCGCAATAAACCGCCCGCGCCGCACCTCATCATCCAGGAGTATGCCCAGCAATGACAACTGTGACTTCGCCGCTCTATCGCGCCATGTACTGGAGTCAACGATGCACCACGACCACCCAATTCGATCTCGACGAAATACTGAATGCTTCGCTGCGGCACAACTCACGGAATCAAGTGACCGGGCTGCTGGCTCATACCAAGGAGTACTTCGTCCAATTACTGGAAGGGCCTTACCATGTGCTTGATCACTTACTCGCCGGCATTCGTCGCGACCCTCGGCACCGATACATGACGCTGACCCAGTTTTTGCCCATCGAGCAGCGCAATTTTCCTCACTGGATCATGGGAGAAGCACGCCTACCGGACTATATTCTGGCTCAGGTTCAGTGCACTGACCGGCCCTTTCATCCCGGCAAACTTACCAACGCCGAACTCCTGGAGATGATGGAAATGCTCGGCGACATGCTCATGGAAACGATCTGCCCGACTTAAGGGTGACGTTATGCAGCCTACAGATAAAAAATAACGCCATCGCAGCAGATACAGGCCAAGCTTGACTGGAAAAAAAGCGATTTAGGTACCATGCTTCTGTACGATTTTCAGCGGTTTCCGCTTTAAGTATGACGTGCAAGGCGCACAGAGAAGCGGACTAGGAACAAGAAACTATGAAAAATATCCTGTTGGTTGACGACCATCATCTGGTGCGCGCCGGCTTGCGCGCATTGATTACCAGTATGCACGATTACACCGTCGCAGCCGAAGCCAGTGACGGCAATGAGGTGATCGAACTTCTCGACAAACTGGACATCGATTTACTGATGACCGATTTGTCGATGAAAGGACTCTCTGGTATCGATCTGATTCCTCAGGTGCGCGCGCGCTTCCCGCAACTTCCCATTCTGGTCCTGTCGATGCACGCTTCCAAAGACATCGTAATGCGCGCCCTGAAAGCGGGAGCATCCGGTTACCTGGTCAAGGACGCGGCCGAGGCCGAGTTGGAACTGGCACTCAATGCCATCTTTGAAGGCCAGCAATACCTGAGCCCGCGAATTTCACAACAAGTTATTGCCGCCATGATGGCGCCACAAGACCAGCCGGACACGGCAAAAAGCAAGCTGACACCGCGTCAAACGGAAATTCTCAGACTGATTGCCGAAGGAAAAGCCACCAAGGAAATCGCCTACGATCTGGACCTCAGCGCCAAAACCGTCGAATCTCACCGAGCACAGATCATGGAACGTCTCGGCATACGCGATGTTGCCGGACTCGTGCGCTACGCCATCAAACACGACATCATCAGCCTGGACTAACACTCAGGCCGCCGATACCGGAAAAAGCGCGGAAAAAGGGGACGCATCTATTTTTTGCGTCCGCCGTCAGCCCCCCAACGTCCAGCCACAAAAAGCGTCTCACCGCCCAAAACCAAAAAGGCCCCGATCATTCACTGATCGAGGCCTTCGCATTTGGTGCCCAGGAGAGGACTTGAACCTCCACGGGGTTGCCCCCACTAGCACCTGAAGCTAGCGTGTCTACCAATTTCACCACCTGGGCTCAATGTTGGGCAGCGCCAACATTTGAGGGGCGCAATTTACTGATCATTCCTGCGCTTGTCAATAACCCGAATTGATTTAACCCACAGTTTTTTCTGATTGCCTTCTGCCGTGGCCCGAAGGTGTTCAGCCCTTGGCATACAGTGCGACAAATCCCCTCTCGCGCACACCCTTCTACCCGGCTGAATTGCGGTGCATTCAGCGAATGCTGAGCGCCTCGAGGCGAAGTTTTTTACCGCGCTGCTGGCGCTCCAGGGCGGGCAGCACATCTTCGCTCGGCCACAGGCCACTGGCCAGCGCCTCACGATAGTCTGGGGGCAGCCCTGCCTCATACATGGCCTGTTGCGCCTGCGCCACATCGTAGGTAAGGCGCTGCCAGGTCACACGCACCGCATCGTGATGGGGCTCCAACAGCATGTACCAGGTGCTGGCTTCGCCATCGTTGGCCGGCATACCGATCACTCCCGCATTGAGCCACCAGCCACGCTCAAGTGAAGAGGAAAACGGCACGCCACAATGCCCGCCGATCACAACATCGGCGTTGCTCGCGTCCAGCATGGCTTGTTTATGCGCCGCATTGGTGGAGGCAAATACAAACTCATTGATCGATACCGGGCTGCCATGCACACAAGCAAAACGCTTGCCCCCCAGCGTAAACCGCAGGCAACGGGGCAAGCTGCGCATCCAGTCTCGCGCGGCAGCATTCAGCTGCGTATTGGCATAGCGATACCAGGTGACTGAGAGTAAAGAACAGGCAGTGCCGGCTTCAAAACCACAGCCACAATCGGCTGCAAATTCCCCCAGCGATTCCTCACAGTTGCCCATCACCACATGCACCCCCCAGGCGCGCAAGGCATCTACCGTTGCCTGCGGATCGGCACAATAGGCCACCGTATCGCCCGTGCAGATCACATGGTCAGCGGAAATGCCAATACGTGCAGCCTCCGCCTGCATCGC
>JBFHUL010000105.1:0-9180 GCA_041590075.1 Oleiphilaceae bacterium | reverse complement strand
CCTCACGCACTTGCGCGGGAGATAGCGCCGAGTCGATCACGCGCAGCTTGATTTCGAGTTCGGAAGGCATAGGGCACTTTATTCGATCGGAGAGTAATGTTAAGGGGAAGAATACTATCAGACAAAAAAAAACCGGTGCCAAGCACCGGTTTTCTATTTCCTAGATCAGGCGATCTTAGAATGCGTAAGTAGCACCCAGAGCCAATGTATCTGACTCATCATTTTCAACGCCACCAACATCGGAACGGGTCAGGTACTCAAGGTAGATGTACATGTGATCAGACAGGTTGTGCAGCGCCTGAACGTAGATACCAGACTCATCTTCTGCGCCCGAAGCGTCGAAGCTCTTCATCTGATAACCCAGCGCAAAGTTGTTCGCACCCATGGCGTACTGACCCATCAGGCCAAAGTAGTCTGTGCCGTTGTCCGAATTGCCATCTTCGCTCTTGGTTTCATACTGGAAAGACAGAGTCAAGTCTTCCAAACCAACCGTCGCAGCAAAACCGATAGAATCACCGATATCAGCCGTTTCTTCGCGACCCATACCATAAGCCAATACGAACTCCATGTTATCGATTGCGTACTTAGCCGCCAACGCGCCGCCGAAATTGCTGTCGCTGTCGATAGGCAGGGTTACACCCAGAGTCAGACCATCCGCCAGCTCAGGCGAGTAGTATTGAAGGTTGTCACCTTCTTTTTGGAAAGCTAGATCACCTTCCAGACCTGCAAACTCGTACATGTCCATCACGTCTACCCACTCGTAAACGGTGTCATCAGAGCCCAGCTGAACAGAACCGAAGTCGCCTTTGATACCGATGTAGGCTTCGTCCATATTTTCGCCCAAGCCGGAATCGGTAGAACTGTCGTCGCCGTCAAAGTGGAATTCTGCTTTCAGGAAGCCGGTGATGTCTTCGGTGATAGCGTGGTCGTGCTTGATACCGAAAGTAGAACCATTGTCCTGCAACTCATTGGTAGAAGATTCAACACCGCTGGTTTCGGTTTCTTGATTAGCCCAAGCCAGCTGAATGTTACCGTAGAACTCAGGCATGGAGTCCAGTCGCTCGGCCAGCTGAGTGGCTGGGTCCATTGCGAAGGCAGTTGAAGAGAGTGTAGCCGCTGCTACAGCTGAAGCGATCAGAGTCTTTTTCATTTCGTCTTCCTTATTGCTTATTGAAGAATTAAGGGCCAAAACCCGTTTTATTAAATTAATAGCTATTAAATTAATTTAGTTTTTAACAACAGGCATTCGGCTGCCCATTTAATTCAAAGTTTATGTCAGAAATATGACAGATCAATAATCTAACCATTCCCCGACACTTTCTTAATGTTTTTGTCTGCCGAATCTTCGGCAAAGTCAAACAAAATAAGGTTGATCCAGCAGTATCTTAAGTCAGTTCTGCGGACTAACGCACGTTACAGGATGTTAAGGAAGCCCCTGTAAAGCGCACCAAAACGCTCCGTTTTGACTCATACTTCCCTGCTTAACAACTGAGACGCCGTAATGTTTGGTTAACGCTTAAGCCCTTGCTGCGACTTAACACTATTAAACAAGACCTTACACCGCCTTTTTAAAGTTAAGCTTGATAAATTTTTAGTACAGCTTTAACAAATATGCAACTTTATTGTGCAAAAACTTTACAGCCCTTGCCCAGAGAAGCCAGCTGCCCCAACTAAGCGCAAAGCATAAACGTCACCGGGCCGTCATTCACCAGGCTCACTTGCATATCCGCACCAAACCGACCGCTCGCCACCCGTGTACCCAGCGCCTCCTGCGCCTGATCAATAAAGTGCCTGTAAAGCCGCTCACCCTCCTCGGGCACGGCGGCCGCACTGAAGCTTGGTCGCCTTCCCTTGCGGGTATCCGCCGCAAGCGTGAACTGTGACACAACGAGCAACTGCCCTTGGCTTTGCAAGAGATCCAGATTCATTTTCCCCTGATTGTCGGCGAATACGCGGTAGCGCACTACGCGTTCACACAGCGTACGCGCAGAGGACTCCTCATCCCCCTTTTCAACACCAAGAAACACCAACAAACCCGGCCCTATTTCCGCGGTGCGCGCACCATCGATACTTACCGATGCGCACTTCACACGCTGCAGCAAAGCCTTCATGCGATCTACCTCACTGTGACTTGTTTAACACTTTCTGTGCCAGACATAAAAAAACCCGTGAAATCAGCATGATAGCCTTCACGGGTTTCATTTAACACCAGCCGTACGCACCACAGCTGCTCAAGATAGCTGGGCGCGCACCATATTAAAGCACACTACTTGGACTTAGCACGCTTGCGTTCGTTTTCGGTGAGCAGCTTTTTACGCAAGCGAATGCTTTCCGGCGTCACTTCGACCAATTCGTCGTTCTCGATAAACTCCAGCGCCTGCTCAAGCGTATGTCGAATAGGCGGCACGAGCGTGAGCGCCTCGTCGGTGCCGGCCGCTCGAATATTGGTAAGCTGCTTGGCCTTGGTGGGATTCACGGTCAAGTCGTTGGCGCGCGAGTGCAATCCAATGATTTGCCCCTCGTACACATCTTCACCGTGCCCCAAAAACAGGCGACCACGGTCCTGCAGATTAAACAGCGAATAGGCCAGCGTTTTGCCTTTCACCATCGAGATCAACACCCCGTTCTGGCGCGACACCACCTCCCCCGCTTTCACTACGCCGTAGTGATCGAACACGCTGGTCATAATACCGCTGCCGGAGGTGAGCGTAAGAAACTGCCCGCGAAAGCCAATCAGCCCGCGCGACGGAACCAGAAACTCCAGTTTCACCCGCCCTTTTCCGTCGGGCTCCATATTGGTCATTTCGGCCTTACGCAAGCCCAGCTCTTCCATCACCGAACCCTGATGCTGATCTTCAATATCGATCACCACGTGCTCGTAGGGCTCCTGCAGCTCGCCATCAATTTCCTTCTGAATGACCTCCGGGCGCGATACCGCCAACTCGAAGCCCTCGCGTCGCATGGTCTCGATCAACACCGAAAGGTGCAATTCGCCGCGGCCCGACACTTTGAATTTATCGGCACTATCGCCCGGCTCGACACGTAATGCGACGTTATGGATAAGCTCCTGCTCGAGGCGCTCTTTGATGTTGCGCGAGGTGACAAATTTGCCTTCCAGACCCGCAAAAGGTGAATCGTTCACCATGAAAGTCATACTCACGGTGGGCTCATCTACCGTCAGCGCTGGGAGAGCTTCGACATGCTCCGGATCGCACAGAGTGTCGGAAATACTCAGGCCGTCGATACCGGTGATACACACGATATCTCCCGCACTGGCCTTATCGGTATCAATACGCTCCAGCCCCATATAGCCTTTCACATTTAACACCTTACCTTTACGCTCTTTGCCGGCAATATCCTTGATGACGACCTGCTGCCCAGGACTCAAGTTGCCGCGCGTGATCCGGCCAATACCGATGACACCGGTATAGCTATCGTAATCCAACGCCGAGATTTGCATCTGAAACGGCGCATCCGGGTCTACCTCGGGTGCCGGCACCTTGTCTACAATCATTTCGAACAGCGGCGTCATATCTTCCGCCAGCTCATCCGCTTCCGGACCGGCGATGCCATTCAGAGCTGAGGCGTAGATGACCGGAAAATCCAACTGCTCGTCGGTGGCCCCCAAACGATCGAACAGATCAAAAACCTGATCGATCACCCAATCCGGACGCGCACCGGGCCGATCGACCTTGTTCACAACAACAATGGGGTTCAAGCCTTTCTCGAAGGCCTTGGACGTCACGAAGCGCGTTTGCGGCATCGGGCCATCTACGGCATCCACCAGCAGCAATACAGAATCCACCATCGACAACACCCGCTCCACTTCGCCACCGAAGTCGGCGTGCCCGGGTGTATCCACAATATTGATGCGGTAATCCTGCCAGTTAATCGCAGTATTCTTGGCCAGAATGGTAATGCCGCGCTCCTTTTCCTGATCATTGGAATCCATGATCCGTTCCGCGCCCTGATCTTTGCGATCGAGGGTGCCGGACTGACTGAGCAGCTTATCGACAAGAGTGGTTTTGCCATGGTCTACGTGGGCAATAATGGCAATATTTCTGAGTTTCTCGATCACGTTTGAACTACCTATATAAATGCAACAGCTTCCGGCCCGAAATTTATCCGGCGGTTAAAATGGACGCGGATTATACAGAAAGCGAAAGGCTCGCGACATCGGGAATACGAGATTTTACAAAGCAGGCATGATGACTCAAGCACCATATTGGTGCCCCAATGAATATAACGAACCCTTATAGTGCATTTATTTGCTCTGACGACATCCCCCTTTTTTTTAATCTATTGATTTCAACAACTTAAAAAAGCACCAAATTGGCAATCATATTGCTTAAGTTTGAGTCAACAAAAAATGAGGGATTGTTGAGAATAGTCGTGCTATCCTCACGTGCTTTCCTTCTATAGGGCTGAAAAGGCTGGAAAATACCGGCTTATCTCTGCCTCTAGACTCGCTGAACGATCCGTTCGTTCGCAGCAGGCGCCAAGCGCAGTGAGCGCACTCGCGGGGCTGTAGGCGCTACAAGAAAACAATGTTCGTTGTTACACGCGCTTGTTAATCATAAACATCCAAGTAATGGAGTAAGCATAATGTCAGAGAAAACTCTGGGCCTTATCAAAGATAACGAAGTTAAGTGGGTTGACCTTCGCTTCACCGACACCCGCGGTAAGGAGCAACACGTCAGCATTCCCGTTTCTGAAGTGGATGCCGACTTCTTCGAAGAAGGCAAAATGTTCGACGGTTCTTCCATCGCTGGCTGGAAAGGCATTAACGAATCCGACATGATTCTGATGCCCGACGACGAAACAGCCGTGCTCGACCCGTTCACCGAAGAAACTACTCTGAACCTGCGTTGTAACATCGTTGAGCCTGCCACCATGCAAGGCTACGAGCGCGACCCGCGTTCTGTTGCGATCCGCGCTGAAGAATATCTCAAGTCTACCGGCATCGCTGACTCTGCACTGTTTGGCCCTGAACCTGAATTCTTCGTCTTCGACGACGTAAAATGGAAAGCCGAAATGAACGGCGCCATGTACGAAATCAATTCTGACGAAGCTGCCTGGGGTAGCCACGCGGAATACGAAGGCGGCAACATTGGTCACCGTCCTGGCGTAAAAGGCGGTTACTTCCCCGTACCTCCTGTTGATTCTCTGCACGACCTGCGTGGTGCCATGTGTGCCGCAATGGAAGCTATGGGCCTCGTGATCGAAGTACACCACCACGAAGTGGGTACTGCGGGCCAGTGCGAGATCGGCGTTGGTGCTAACACGCTGGTTAAAAAGGCTGACGAAGTTCAGATCCTCAAGTACTGCGTACACAACGTGGCGCACGCTTATGGCAAGACTGCCACCTTCATGCCTAAGCCTCTGGTGGGTGATAACGGTTCCGGTATGCACGTGCACCAGTCTCTGGCGAAAGATGGCAAGAACGTATTTGCCGGTGACGGCTACGCGGGTCTGTCTGATGAGTGTCTGTACTACATTGGCGGTATCATCAAGCACGCGCGCACCATCAACGCGTTCACCAACGCCTCTACCAACTCCTACAAGCGTTTGGTTCCAGGCTTCGAAGCCCCCGTTATGCTGGCCTACTCTGCGCGTAACCGCTCAGCTTCGATTCGTATTCCATTCGTTAACTCGCCTAAAGCGCGTCGTCTGGAATGTCGCTTCCCTGACCCCACTGCCAACCCCTACCTGGCGTTCGCAGCCATGCTGATGGCTGGCCTGGACGGCATCCAGAACAAGATCCACCCTGGCGATCCTGCTGATAAAGATCTGTACGACCTGCCTGCTGAAGAAGCGGCCGAGATCCCAACGGTAGCAGCCACCTTCGAAGAAGCATTGAACGCCCTTGAGGCGGATCACTCCTTCCTGACCAAGGGCGGTGTATTTACAGAAGACATGATCGAAGGTTATATCGATCTGAAGCGTGAAGAAGTTGAGAAACTCAACATGACCACGCATCCCGTCGAGTTTGCCATGTACTACTCTGTATAAGCGCAAGCGAACGGAAACCAAAAGGGCGAAGCGCAGGCTTCGCCCTTTTTTTATGTCCTTTTCCCTTCCTGCCTATTGGATTCGGGCACTAGCCTCACAGCCATAATTGCTCGCCACAACGGCCGCCCCTTTGCCCGATTTCCGCCTCCTGCATATACCGTTACAGAGCAGCACAAAGCGTCACAGCTGCACAACAAAAGCCCTCGCAAACCGCCGCGCAAAGCCGCACAATAGTGCTTATAGTTAAGAGTTGAGTGTTTGCAGAACAGGTTCGAACATGAGCGTATCCATTGGAATTATCGTCAGCATCTCCGGCAGCGCCCTGGTGCGCACCAAAACTGAGCAGGGCGAAGAACTACTGACTCCCTTGCAAGCCAGCCAACACCTGCAAACCGGCGATGTCATTGTCACACAGGATCAGGGCGCGACCATTCAACTCGAAAACGACAGCGCTGCCTCCGTGAATATCCCGCCCAATAGCCAGGTGATTATGCCGGCAACCCCGGATACCGACCTGCAACAAAGCATTGAGGAACAGATCGCAGCCTTGCAGCAACAATTGCTGCAAGAAGATCTGGACCCCGATGACCTCGAAGCCACGGCCGCAGGCGAAAATGAGTCGCTGGCGAGTGATGGCAACAGCGCCATGGGGCAGCCCGCGCCGCTGCTGGCATTAGATGAATCACCCTTGCTTGAAACTGCCGCCACGATCGGAAGCTATGCGCCAGCCCCCGCGGCACAAGACGACAGCGCCAGGCATTCAACAAATTTCGACACGACCCCGAACCTATTCGCCCCCGAAAACAACACCACATCCCTCAGTTTCCATTCGGTGACTGAAGACTTTCAGCTCGTGGCGCAAGGACAACTGGCCACCACTGTTTCAAGCTCTCAGAATATTTCAGGCACCTATGGCGAGATCAGTCTGGATACCAACGGACGCTGGCAGTATCTGCTCGATAACAGTAATCCGGCGGTACAAAGCTTAGGGGCCGGTGACACGCTGACCGAAACCATCAACCTGCCGGGCCAGCAACTCCAACTCACCATTCACGGCAGCAACGACCAAGCCACCGTTAGTGGCGAGCTCACGGGCGGCGTGAAGGACATTGGCGATCAGCATGATCTGCCCGCCCCAGAGGCGAGTGGGCAACTACAGGTAAACGACGCCGATTTGGGCGAAGCCCGCTTTGTGGTGGAATTCGGCAAAACCACGCGATTCGGCGAAATACATATTGATGGCTCGGGGGCATGGACCTATCGCCTTAACCCGGAACTCGACGCAGTACGTGGCCTCTCGGAGGGACAGCGCGTGAGCGACTATGTGTCTGTCGCCACGCTCGATGGCAGCCGCCATACACTGCGTATCGATATTGAAGGCAGCAATCATGCACCTCAAATTCACAGCGCGTTCAGCCCTAACAGCGACCCTGTCATGCCAAACGGTTTCAACATAGATTTGTCCACGGCATCCAGCGCGACGGGCAAACTGGGCATTCTGGACCCGGATTTTGGCGAATCACACTTTCAGGCACAAAACGGTATTACCTCGCAGTACGGGCACGCGAGTATCGATAGCGCTGGTAACTGGCACTACACACTCGACACCTCCAACAGCAAAGTCAGCGCACTGAGCGATGGCGAAGTACTGCGTGACTTTGTGCGCGTTCACAGTGCCGACAACACCTCATACGATCTGATTATCACGGTACACGGTAGCGACCAGCCTGCCTACTTGCAGACAAGCACTGCGCTATTTGATGCTCAGGACGACCAGCTACTGTTGCAACAAAGCGAACACACTGACAGCAGCGAGCTGTATATCTGGCAACCCGACACACCACACAGCGTGGAACATATCAGCAACTTTCATCCTGGCAGCGGAGGCGACACGCTGGTACTGAGTGAGCTCTTGCTCGACGATGCCGGCAACCCCGAAGCAAACCTGCATTTCGAATTTGATGGTCAACACACCACGATAGAGCTAGCCTCCGGGGTAGATGGCTCTGCTCAGCAACTGGTGCTGGACCATACCGACCTGAGCCAGTTTGGCAGCAGCGATGCCGAAATCATTCACAACCTGATTCAGCAAGGCAATCTGGATATTGCCAGCGCGAGCTGAATCGTGATGGTCGCGCGCGCCAGACGCTGGACGCACCTCCTGCTTACTCTGTTTTCTGCATAAACAGGCGCGTAATTTCGAGCGCTGCCTGATAAGGGCTTAATTGACCCTGCAACACCGATGCCTGCAATTGAGGCAGGCGGTGTTGCACACGTTCATCTTGCGCCAATTGCTGGCGAAGCATTTCTTGGATGAGTTTTTCCAGCCATGCCCGGTTTTGCTCACGACGTTTTTGTTCCAGGCGACCGGATGCCCGCGCGCCCCTGGCGAACGCCTCCAGCATCGCCCACACCTCAGCAATGCCTTGCTGATGCAGTGCCGAGCACGTCATCACCTGGGGCACCCAAGCATCGTCCTGACGAAACAGGTGCAGAGCATTCCGATAATGCTGCTGTGACTGCTGCGCGTGCGTCACACTGTCGCCATCGGCCTTATTGATCAGCAGGCCATCAGCCAACTCCATAATACCGCGCTTGATGCCCTGCAACTCATCACCGGCATTGGGCAGCATCAACACCAGAAAGAAATCGACCATGCCCGACACTTCATATTCCGACTGTCCGACGCCCACCGTTTCAACCAGAATAGTGTCGTAGCCTGCCGCCTCGCACAGCAACATACTCTCGCGCGTTTTGAGCGCCACACCGCCCAAGGAACCCTCCGATGGGCTGGGTCGAATAAAGGCGTCCGCGGAGCGCGCCAACTCTTCCATACGGGTTTTATCGCCCAGAATACTGCCACCTCGCAGTGGCGAGCTGGGATCTACCGCCAGCACGGCAACACGCTTGCCCTGCGCCAGAAGATAACGCCCAAAGGCTTCGATGAATGTGGACTTTCCCACCCCGGGTGTACCGGTGATGCCCACCCGCAGACTGTTACCGGTATCCGGTAGCAAGGCATTGAGTACCTGCTGCGCGGCCTCGCGATGGCGCGGTAACTTGCTCTCTACCAAGGTAATGGCTTTGGCCAAGGCGCGACGTTTGCCCTGTCGCACACCGGCAATAAGATCCTGCAGGGCTTCAGTCATGCCCTGCCTGTGCAACATT
>JBFHUL010000104.1:0-9616 GCA_041590075.1 Oleiphilaceae bacterium | reverse complement strand
GGCGAAGGTATTCACTTTTGTGCGGAAGGTGGAGAGGATATCGATTGGCGAGGCTTGCCCGTCGATGACGAAGCGTATTGTGGCCGTGTGACAGATCGCAAGGGAGCCCAGAATATTCTTTCTCTCGAGGGGGATGTGCTGCTCTACATGCATTGCAGACCCAGTCGGACCCAGGTTGCCGATGGCGACACGATGCGCAATCTGGATTACCTTATGCCCTCGGCCCTGCCCTATGTTATTTCGACGAAGCAGGTTGAGGGTCGCAATATCGAAGCATTGGTCCCACCATTGTTTAACCACTCTTCGGTATGTGACCCCGACAGCTAAGCGTCCTCCTTCCCCTTATGCGAGAAGGGTGTCGCACAGTGCGTGTGCGTCAGATCTCAGTATCACCAAGTCAATATCCCGGCTTACTTCGTGTAACAAATGCATACGCCGAAAAGTGGATCTTTCCCGCGATTGGCCGACAATAGGCATAGATCAAAAAGTATCCGCTAATTGTGGTTTCAGGTGAGCTATGGCAAGACAACGACAAAAGATAGAGGTAAACGCCCTACAGGAAGGGATGTTTGTTTCCGATCTAGACCGCCCGTGGCATCAAACGCCGTTCCCGCTTCAGGGGTTTTATATCAAGCAGGATGACGACATCAAAGCTCTCGCGGAGTATTGTAAATTCGTTTATATCGATGTGTTGAAGCAGCGCGCTAAAGCCGCTTATTCGGGTCATACCATTGCGACAAAGGCCGGTGGAAGAAAAGACCAAAAATCTTTTTCCGGTAAGGGTAACGATGCCACGCAAACGCTGAAACTACCCCCTATTACGATTAAGCACCCCAACTACTATGAAGTGCAAAACACGCTGGTGAAGGAGGTGAGCAAAGTGCGCAAGCTGCATGAGCATGTGTACGATGCGATAGGCGAAGTGTTTACCGCTGTTCAAGATGGCGATCCGGTTTCAATAAAGGAAACCGAGCAGGTCGCCGATGGGATGGTGGATAGCGTGGTGCGCAATCCGGATGCTTTGGTGTGGCTGGCCAAAATGCGCGAACAGGATGTCTACGCCTACCAACACGGCATTCGCTCAGCCATCTGGTCGTTGGTTTTTGGGCGGCATTTAGGGCTTGACCGAAAGGCTCTGAAGACCTTGGCCATGGGTGTGTTAATGATGCAAGTGGGTAAGCTGAAACTGGATGCCCAAACGCTTGCCACAGCGCGCACGCTGAAGGGGGACGCGCGTCAGCAATACGAAGGTTATGTGCTTGAAGGCCTCGCTATGTTGCGCGAAATCGAAGGTTTGCCCAAGGGCGTGTTGACGATCGCCGAGTATCATCAGGAGCGGCATAATGGTTCCGGTTTCCCCAAAGGCGTCACAGGCGACCGTATTCCCCTGTTGGCCAAAATTGCCGGCCTCGTAGATGCCTATCAGGAACTGATCGATCCTCGCGATGATACCGATCAGGGCTTGTCGCCTCTCGAGGCGGTGAGCAAACTTTACGAAATGCGTAACATCAATTTTCAGCAGGATCTGGTGGAGCGATTCATTGAAGCCATTGGCGTGTATCCCACCGGTACACTGGTGCTGCTGAATTCGGGCGAGGTGGCGATTGTCACCGGGCATAATCAGGACCGCCGTTTGATGCCCAAGGTCATGGTCGTGCGTTCGGCCGAAGAGGAAATGCTCAAGCATGCGCGGGTGGTTGACCTTAAAGAGTTCAATGCTGACCGCCAGAAAAACGAAATGCTGCTGATTCGCGACAGTTTGCCAAAAGGTGCGTATGGCATCGATGAAAAACAGTATCTCTTAAGTGGGGCCAGCTCTAAGTGGAGTTTGCGCCATCTTGCGGGTAGTTTGATGACAGGATAGGATTAAATTTTACTGTGACAGCCCGCAGCATTGCGGGCTTTTTTATGTGTATCTGCGATCGTCATGCCCCGTCAATTGTGCCCTGAGTGCCAGCGCCCCGAGTTGGTATGCGTCTGTGGTGATATTTCTCCTCAATATAACCTCACACCGGTCATTATTCTGCGACACCCGGATGAAGCCGTGCATCCGTTGAATACCGCAGGCCTTGCCTGTCGAGGTGTCGAAAATGCGAAGCTGTTTACCGGATTAGACTGGCCCAGGGAGCAGCTTGCACTGCATGTGCCCGCATCCTGGTTGGCGCGGCCAGTTCTTTTGTATCCCGGAAAGCTGGCCAGGGCCGCCTGTGAACAGGGTGCAGGTTGCAGTGCATGGATAGCCCTCGATGGAACCTGGCGCAATACGCGTGAACTAATGCTGCGCAACCCTTGGTTAAATAGCCTGCCGCGGGTACAGATTGAAGCAGCACCAGCGAGTGTTTACCGTATTCGCAAAGCACCGCAACCGGGAGCTTTGTCGACCATAGAAGCCCTGGGTATGGCTTTGCAAGCAGGGCAGGATGGCTTCGATCTTGCTCAATACCTGAAGCCCTTTATTGCCATGGTTGACCGCCACATCAGCTTGATGGGTGAAAAAACCTTCAAGAGAAATTATGCCTGCACCCTTGAAAAGCCGAGCTTCTGACGCCAGATAAAGCCCTCACTTTCCTACTTACTATTCCCGACAAAGAAAGGAAGCGTGTTATGACGCCGGCACTTGCCATAGAGGGGCTCAGCAAAACCTACGAGAACGGCCATCAGGCATTGAATGATGTCAGCTTCAGTGTCTCTCAGGGTGATTTTTTCGCCTTGCTCGGCCCCAACGGCGCGGGAAAGTCCACCACGCTGGGAATCGTTTCTTCGCTGATCAATAAAAGTCGCGGTTCGGTAAAAATTTTTGGATATGATCTTGAAACTGATCTGGTCAAAGCCAAAACGTGTTTGGGTGTGGTGCCACAGGAAATCAACTTCAATCAGTTTGAAAAGGTGGCTGATATTCTCGTCACGCAGGCCGGCTACTATGGCATCCCGGCAGCAGAAGCCAGGCAGACCAGTGCGCATTTTCTCAAACAATTAGGTTTGTGGGAAAAGCGGGATCAGCCCTCTCGAATGCTGTCCGGCGGCATGAAACGTCGGCTTATGATAGCCAGAGCCTTGGTCCATAAGCCCAAGCTGCTAATCCTTGATGAGCCGACGGCGGGCGTGGATATCGAATTGCGCCGCTCCATGTGGCAGTTTCTGCAGGAAATCAATCGGCAGGGAACAACCATTATTCTGACGACGCACTATCTGGAAGAGGCCGAGGCTTTGTGCCGTAATATTGCGATTATTGATCAGGGGCGCATTCTCGAAAACACCAGCAAGAAAGAGCTATTGAGTAAATTGCACACCGAAACTTTCGTGCTGGATCTGGAACAGGTGCCGGCGCAAACGCCCGATTTGGGTCCGTTTGAAGTACACGTCAATGCAGAGGGTCAGTTAGAGGTTGAGGTGGATAAAGGTCAGAACCTCAATCAGTTGTTTCATATGCTGGAGCAAAAACAGTTACAAGTAAAAAGTCTGCGCGCCAAGGCCAATCGACTGGAGGAGCTGTTTCTGGGGCTGGTTCAAAAAGGCAGTGAAAGTGCCACCGTGGCAGCGAATCATGAGGGGGCGCCCCGATGACTGTACATCAAATATGGATTGCGTTTACCACCATCGTCGTAAAAGAAGTGCGTCGGTTTACCCGTATCTGGGCGCAAACGTTATTACCTCCGGCGATCACCATGGCATTGTACTTTGTCATTTTTGGAAATCTGATTGGCCCGCGTATCGGCGAAATGGGTGGCTACAATTACATGGACTTTATTGTGCCGGGATTGATCATGATGTCGGTGATTACCAACTCCTATGCCAATGTCGTATCGTCGTTTTTTGGAATGAAGTTTCAGCGCAGTATCGAAGAGGTGCTGGTGTCGCCCGTACCCAACTGGGTGGTTCTGATTGGCTATGTGGCGGGTGGCGTGTCGAGAGGTCTGGCCGTGGGCCTCATAGTGACCCTGCTTTCTCTGGGTTTTACCGATTTGCAGATTCATCATGTGGGAATCACTGCCTCAGTAGTGCTGTTGACCGCCATCCTGTTTTCCCTGGGCGGATTCATCAACGCGGTATATGCCACCAAGTTCGATGACATTTCCATTGTCCCGACCTTTGTATTGACGCCACTTACCTATCTGGGAGGCGTGTTTTACAGTATCTCCCTGTTACCCGCATTCTGGCAGGGGGTGTCCCAGATCAATCCCATACTGTACATGGTGAATGCCTTCCGCTATGGCATTCTGGGCGTCAGTGATGTGAATATTGCCTTCTCTTATGCGATGATTCTGGGCTTTATTGTGGTGCTGTTCAGTTTCTCTTTGTCGTTGCTGAATCGTGGTGTGGGCATTCGAAGTTAGCATATAAGGAGTATAAATGGGGCACGAGAAAGACAGTCTGTTGGGTAAAGCGACGCGCTATGATCATCACTACGACCCCACCTTGTTGTTTCCGCTTGCGCGCGCTGAAAAACGGACGGCCCTTGGCTTAGGTGCGGCCCTGCCATTTATCGGCGAAGACCTGTGGACCGCTTATGAAGTGTCATGGCTGCAGCCGTCCGGCAAACCGGAAGTCGCAGTGGCGGAATTTCGTCTGCCACATGATGCGCCGATGATGATTGAATCCAAGTCCTTCAAGTTGTATCTCAATTCCCTTAATCAGCAGTCTTTTGCCACTCGCGAAGCGCTTGCGGAGGTACTGCGCAAAGACTTGTCTCATGCGGCACAGGCGAATGTGGATGTGCGCCTGATGCCAGCCCGCGCTGCAAGCCTTCCGTTAGTGGAACTGTCCGACAGTGCGACGTGTCTGGATACACTGGATGTGCGGGATTTTGTGTATCAGCCCGACGCCGGGCTGCTGCGGCTACGCGAGAGTGCGCAGAGTGTTGACGAGTGTGTATATTCCGATCTGTTGCGTTCTAACTGCCCGGTGACGGGGCAACCGGACTGGGGGTCGCTGATGATAAGCTATTCTGGGCCCGCGATCTGTCACGAAAGTCTGTTGAAGTATGTCGTTTCGTTTCGTCAGTGTCAGGACTTTCACGAGCATTGTGTGGAGCGGATTTTCTGTGATGTGATGGCCCAGTGCCAGCCTCGGTCGCTGGCGGTGTATGCGCGCTATACGCGGCGTGGTGGTTTGGACATCAATCCCTATCGGGCTACGCCCGACCGTGCACCTTGGGCGCCCGAGGGGCGTACGATCAGGCAATAGAGTGATGCCTGTTTAGCTGTCACGCAGTTTTTCCGCCGCACGTTCGAGCGCGCGCACGACATTATCACGCTCTTCGCCGTTGATCTTGTCGGTATCCACGTACAGCGCAAAACCTTCGGTTTCGTGTTCGATAAAGCTTTGACCGGCGCCGATGTCGCGACGAAAATCGATAATCTGATAAATCGGTACGGGGCGGGCAAAGCCTTTTACCGTGATCTCGCCTTTATCACGACACATGACCTTTTCCTTCACGAGCGAGAAGGTTTCGTAGGAGATGAGGATTTCTCCCGGTTCGGCCAGCGATTCGAGTCGTGAGGCGAGGTTTACCTCTTTCCCGATGATGGTGTAATCCATGCGATTCTCGGCGCCGAAGTTACCGACAGTGCTGTAGCCGGTGCTAATGCCAATGCGAATCTGCAGGGGCGTCTTGATACCCTGGCTTTGCCACTTTTGCCGTAATATCTTCATGTGCTTGCGCATCTCGATCGCCATCGCAACACAGGCAAGAGTGTCTTCTTTGGTGCCACGGCTGGTGGGATCGCCGAAGAAAATCATGATGCTGTCGCCGACAAACTTATCGATGGTGCCACCGTATTTGAGTGCGATCTGCGACATCTCGTTAAAGTAGCTATTCAGCAGCTCGGTCAATCCTTCCGGCTCCATTTCTTCAGCCAGCTCGGTGAAGCCTTTGATATCGGAGAAGAAGATAGTCAGTTTCTTGCGTTGAGTTTCGAGACGCACATCCCGTTCGCCGGTGAAGATGGATTGCCAGACCTGGGGAGAAAGATATTTTGCCAGTTTGTGCGACAGCGAAATTGATTGTTCTCGTTGATGTTGTATCTGTGATTTGGCTTTGACCAGTGCTTTGGCTTGTTGGTGCGTGTAGTAAGCGGTGACCGAGACATATACGCCTGCACCCAGTCCGGCCACGATACTCACAATGACCGGTTCGGCGGGGGCAAAGTCCAGGCCGAATACCATGGTGGACAGAATCATGGACACAAACATGACCAGATTCCCCAGCAGCCATACGCGCATGCCGCCCACAATGATAAAGCTGAAACTGGCCATCAGCAGCGTGGCGATCGTTGCCATGGTGCTGAATTCAATGAGTACAACGCTCAGGCCGGCAATGGCGCCATCGACGAGCAGTGTGTTTTCCCGCGCAACGGCACTTTGGTGCAGTTTGAGGTAGCGGATGACGAAGTACAAAAGATGGGGCCACAGCATGGCTGCGGGTACAAACCAGATGAGATTGCTATCGAAATGTTCTTCTAAAATGCCGGTGATGTAAGTGATGCTGGACGTAAGATAAGCCAGCACCCTGCCGTTATAAGCGGGCATGACCGATGGCGGTGACTCGCCGCTGGCGATGAGCTTTTTAGATATCATATGTACTTCTGTTATCGACTGACCCGAGACCGAGTCGGCATCACGCGGCATCCATTTGCTTGAGCCTTGCCAGCCCGATGATTCCCTGTGCGCCGGTGCATGCTGTTATTATCTTCGCTTTACGCTGCCCGACCATGCCGCTTCCAACTGCGAGCGTCTTGAGACGCACAACACTTCAGGCCTGCCGGTATTTTCGCTACTATGGCGGGCGGTGCGGATGGACGGCCGCTAGGTTATCAGTTCCACTCCGGCGACACAATTCCCAGCCAGTACCTCAGGAGTGCGTATGCCTTACGAAACGCTAGCCGAGCTGATCAGTCAGCGCGTATCTTTTCCTCGCCTGACAGAACCGGCCCCCGATGCCGACACGCTGAATGCGGCCTTTAAAGCGGCATTTCGCGCGCCCGATCATATGATGTTGCGGCCTTGGCGTTTTGTCATTGTAGAGGGCGACGCTCGATCGGCCTTGGGGGCGGAGATTTGCCGCATTGCCACCGAAGAAGATCCGGATCTCTCCGAGCTGCAGCGCGATAAATACAAGGGCATGCCTATGCGTGCGCCACTCATCATCGTGGCGATCTCACAGAACGTGGATCACCCAAAAGTGCCCTTCATCGAGCAGGAAATATCCTGTGGTGTTGCCGTGGGCTATATGCTGCTGGTGTTGCAAGAGAAGGGCTTTGGCGGTATTTGGCGCACCGGCCCGCTGGCACGACATTCTCAGATTAAAGCCCTGTTTGGGCTCGCCCCTCAAGAGAGTATTGTGGGTTTTCTCTATGCCGGCACACCTCTGGGGGAAGCCAAGCCTATTGCTGATTTGGACGTGAGTGACTTTGTTACCCGCTGGCAAGCGCCTTAAAGGGCGGTCATGTGTTCGCATTAGGTTGTGTAATGTCGCCGCGTTCGCTGCACGGAGCGGATTTGGCCGAGTCCTTGCTGATCGTCTGCATCAGGAGGCAAAGGTAGGTCTTTCCGCCTCGCCCCTACCGGGAAACGGCTTGCCGTTCCAGTTCAAGTAAAAAACCTCATCCTGTTGATAAATAAGAAAAAATAACTTTGGCACTGCTCTTGCTTTGTTCTAGGGGAGAACGTTCCCTGACCAGCGCAGGGGTAACAGAGTGTCGGTGTGTGGCCTCCTCGTAAGGGCCTGCACGTATTCGACTCGACGAGGAGAACGCATGGCAATTTCATTCGACAAGGCATTGGGTATTCATGCACAGGCACTGGAAGTGCGTACCCAGCGGGCCGAGATTTTGGCCAATAATCTGGCCAATGCAGATACCCCTGGATTCAAGGCGAGAGACATCGACTTCCGACGCATTCTACAGGAGCAAATGGGTGCGCAAGACGGCTTGCGATTGAGTACCACAGACGGCCAGCACTTGCCGCACGGCAACGCACAGGCGGCAGATGCGCTCCTGTATCGTGCCCCGCTGCAGCCTTCGGTGGACGGTAATACCGTGGAAACACAGCGTGAGGTTGCCGAATTCAGCAAGAATGCGTTGGATTTCCAGGCGAGCTTTCAGTTTTTGAACAGTAAGTTTAAAGGGCTGACCTCAGCCATTAAGGGTGAATAATTATGGCCTTGAATCGCATTTTTGACATTGCGGGCTCCGGCATGGAGGCGCAGTCGCTGCGCCTTAATACCACGGCCAGCAATATCGCCAATGTCGACAGCGCGGCAAGCTCGGTCGACGAGGTGTACCGTGCACGCAAGCCGGTTTTTCAGGCTATTCAGCATAGTGTAATGATGGGTCAGGCCGTGGATGGTCTCGACGGGCAACCTGCGTCTCAGGGCGTTAAGGTGGAAGGCATCGTTGAAAGTGATCGGCCGCTGGATATGCGCTATGAGCCGGATCACCCACTGGCGGATGAGCGCGGCTACGTGATGTACCCCAATGTGAATGTGGTCGAGGAAATGGCAGATATGTTGTCGGCCTCGCGGAGCTTTCAGACCAATGTGGACGTGATGGATGCTGCCAAAACCATGATGCAACGTGTGCTTAGCCTTGGGCAGTAATGCGGGAGTAGATAATGACAGAAATCAACAATAGCCAAGATGTACTCGCGGATTACCGTTATCAGCCCAAAACGAAGGCGACGGGATCCAATGATCTGGGTAAGAACGAATTTATGGAATTGATGATTGCCCAGATGGAAAACCAGAGTCCGCTTGATCCTCAGGACAATGGCCAATTTATCTCTCAGCTGGCGGAGTTCAGCGCGCTAGAAGAAATGCAAGGCATCAGTTCCTCGGTGAACAATTTCACCACGCAGTTTCAGTCGGCGCAGGCGCTGCAGGCTTCGGCAATGGTTGGCAGGACTGTGCTGGTGCCTGGTGGTGAAGGTCCCATGTCGGCAGACGGTACATTGAGCGGGATGGTGGAATTGCCAGCGAGCACTCCCAACCTGAGCATCAGTGTGTTTAACAAAGCAGGGGAGTTGGTGAACCGATACGACCTTGGTCAGCAGTTGGCCGGTTCGGTGCCGTTTATCTGGGACGGTACTAATCAGCAGGGTGAGCCCATGCCCTATGACGAATATACCATCAAGGCCGAAGCGCGCGTTGGTGGGCAGGCACAGCAAATGAGCACGCTCCTTTCGGCGAATGTGAATAGTGTTTCCATTGCTCAGGGCGGAGCGATCTCTCTCAATTTGAACGGGATGGGAACAGTGCCTTTGGAGAATGTACGTGAAATCAATTAATCAGCAAACAGTAGAGGTGTACCATGCCGTTTAACGTTGCACTGAGTGGATTACGGGCGTCATCAACTGACCTCGAAGTAACTGGTAACAATATCGCCAACGCCAGTACCGTCGGGTTTAAACGGTCGCGGGCAGAGTTTGGTGATATTTATTCCAACAGCTTTTTTGGTGGCGGGGCTGCGACTATCGGTGATGGTGTGACGGTACAAAAAGTACGGCAGATGCATGAGCAGGGGAATGTCAGCTTCACCGACAACAGCCTTGATCTGGCGATTACCGGTAACGGTTATTTTATTCTGAGCGATAACGGCGAAGCCAAATACTCGCGTGCCGG
>JBFHUL010000103.1:0-9708 GCA_041590075.1 Oleiphilaceae bacterium | reverse complement strand
CCGCTTTTGTTACATGATTTAGAGTATAGTCAGCGCTGCGGGGATCGCAGAACAGACACAGGAAATTTATGCAGATACGGCTTATCACTTCGGCGGACAATCAACCAGCCGCTCAATTGATCAGACAAGTACTCACGGAATTCGGCGCTAACCGCCCCGGTTTTGCCTGGCAGGATCCTGAGCTGGACACCCTTGCCGAGGCTTATGCGGGTGACAAGCAAGCCTATTACGTGTTGGTGGAGCAGGGGAATGTAGTGGGCACCGGTGGGTTTGCGCCGTTTGCGTGTCACTTACCTGACTGCGCTGAACTGCAAAAGATGTATCTGTTGCCGGCTTACCGGGGGCTGGGCTGGGGGCGCAGGTTGATTGAATGCCTGTTGTCGGAAATGCAATGTGCAGGATTTCGGTATTGTTATCTGGAAACGCTGGCGAGTATGCAAGAGGCGGTACGTTTGTATGAGCGCCAGGGCTTCAAGGCGCTCGCCGCCCCTCTGGGAAACAGCGGCCATAATGCCTGTGACCAATGGTATCTGAAAGAACTTTGAGGACGGTATGGGTGGCTTCCATAGTCATGCACCACTGAGTGCATCCGATAAACTGATTGAATGGGCGGCACGTGCCGCGGTATTCACGGCGCTTGCCCTGCTCACCATGAAGCTCTATGCCTGGTTTGTTACCGGGTCGATGGGGATTCTGGCTTCGCTGGTGGATTCCTGCCTCGATTTGGGTGCTTCGCTGGTGAACATGCTGGCAGTGCGTTATGCGCGCGTTCCGCCAGATGATGAACATCGCTTCGGGCATGGCAAGGCTGAGGCATTGGCGGGCCTGGGGCAGTCGATGTTTATCGCCAGCTCGGCTTCGTTTCTGATGCTGTACAGTATTGAACGGGTGATTAATCCCGAACTGATTGAATCCATTGAATTGGGGGCGGCAGTGGTGGTGCTCTCTATTCTGATGACCTCGTGCCTGGTCGCATATCAGCGCTTTGTGGTGCGCCGCACCGGCTCCGTCGCGATCAAGGCGGATTCCTTGCATTACAGTGCCGATCTCATTACCAATCTCGCTATTTTAGTGGGGCTGGTGCTTTATCACTATGCCTGGCTGTATGCCGACCCGATCATTGCGCTGTGCATTGGTGCCTACATTCTTAAATGTGCCTTGCAGATTGCCTACGAATCGGTGCAGTTGTTGCTCGACCGGGAACTGCCAGAAGAAGATCACCGTAAAATTCAGGAGGTGGTGGGGCGCTATCGTGATGTGTTGGAGGTACACGATCTGCGCACCCGGCAGTCGGGGCGGACCAAGTTTATTCAGCTGCATTTGGTGATGGACGGGCACAAATCGTTGATGGATGCGCACCGTTTAAGTGAGGCTGTGGAAAATGCCTTGCGTGAAGCCTTTGACGATGCCGATATCATCATTCATCAGGATCCCCATACCGAGGCGGTCGACAAAAGCGTAAGTATGAGTTGATTATTCTTTCCGTTTGGCCGAACACTCGGCGTCGTCCGGGCTCATCTTGCAGCGCACCTTACGCATCAACTTAAGCGTGCGTTGATCGTAAATGCCCATTTCGCCCAGCTCGATGCGTGACTGACGAAAATCCTCTACCCAGTAGTCGTACAGATCGTCGGGAATATCGATCCAGTAATGTTCGGGAATGGTCGCTTCCGGATCTTTCAGCCACTTAACGAACTCCGGGTATTTGCTCATGGTGTAGTCACGCGACTTCTGCGGGATGTCGGCCGGCAGTTTTTCCCAGCGTCCCACTAATTGCATGGTGATGTACAGAAAGGGTTCGGCATAGATGCCACCATTTGGTTCCAGCCCTTTGTGCATTTCGAAAGGCTCATAAACAATCGCGGGCGCCGCGGTGAGATCCACGCTGCCATTATTGAACTTCAGTATGGAATTGAAAATTGTGGAGCTCACCGGCGTAATGCCGTGTTTCTTGGAGAGATAGGCCGATTCGGGAATGTCATCGAGTACCGCCATGCGTTTGCCCGCAAACTCTTCGGGCAGCAGGATGCTGCGATCCCGCGTAAACATGAAAATGGCGCCGGCAGGGCCAATACCCATAATTTCGTATTCGCCATTGCGCATTAGTGGCGCGGCTTTCTCGGAGCTGAGGCTCTTGATCACCACGCCGAGATGTTCATAACTGGGGATGGCGCCGATGGCGCCAAGGCTGCCTGTCAGGGAGTTGAATTCGCGGGCACGGAAACCCAGCATGTTCACGCCGTCGCACCGGCCCAGTTTAAATTCGTCGATGGCGACGCGCTCGTCCGAAAAGATCACATAGTTGAGGTCGATGCCCCAATTGAACGCGACGGCCTTGGCTTCTTTCATGATTTGCTGGCCCGGTCCGGCCTTACCCAGAGGGTCCCAGACACATGCCAGAAAAGGTACCAGTTCCTTTTTCGCGTTGGGGCCGCTTGCATTGGCCAGAGTGGGGCGCACGAAGACGGCGCAAAGCATCCACAGGATGGCCAAACAGAGAGGGAATCGTCGCATCGCACCTTCGCTTTATTGTTGTTTCGTTGCAGGCATCATAACTACAACCTGAATACCTGTCATGTATTGGCGCACAGAATGCACATTACCGAAAAGTGATGTAATGTCGGGTGTTCAGCGGTATTTCTCTGCTTCGAAAAATCGTACCCAGTGCGGACGAAATACCACCAGTGCCGTAATGATAATGCCATTGATCGTCGCCTCGGGCAGGGCAATCAGAGGCACGTAGATCCAGAACTGCTGCACAATCTCCTCAAGTGGGTAAGCGCCGCTGGCCCAGAGTAGCCAGGTGAGCAGTAGTCCGCTGGCAAGCACCGACACAATGGCGCCAAGAAAACAAACGATGAAGATAAACGCGAAGGGGTTGTACAGCTTTTTGGCTTCCTGAACACGCCACAGGGTATAGGTGCACAGCATGGGGATGATCGCCGAAACAAAGGCATTCATACCGATGCCTTGCCACACTTCCCGGCCAATCCACACCATGCCCAGCAGAGCGAGGGCAATCACCCAGATGGCAAGTTGCCAGCCGAATATCAGGTGCACCGAGGTGATTAGAAAGAAGTGTATCCCCAGGCCCTCCGAGATGCCCGCACGCATGGACCACATGCACACGATTGCGACCAGTGCGACACCCAGCCGATGCTGTAGCCCGGTATCCTGCAACAGTGCCTGCCAGTGAATAAAGTAAAGCGACAGCACAAGAAGTGCCAGAAACAGCAGATTAAATGTCCAGTACCAGGCGGGCGCAAAGAGGTCGGCACTGAGATTCATTGCGTTGTTGCGTTCAGTTTTCGAATGCCTTCAGCAAGTTGTGGGTCCAGCTGAGGGCAGTTTTTTGTGGATAGCGATCGGCGCAGGCGTCGATGGTCAGGATATCGCCCAGACGCTGGGCACCGATGTCGAGCAGGGCTTCATCCAGTAAACGACCGGCTTCGCCAAAGGTAGGATAGGAGCTGTCGCCCAGGTTGATGAGGCCATATTTACGGTACGCAATATTGGGGAACTCGGTGCGTAAGGCGTTATACACAGGCACGATGTTTTCGGGCAGATCACCGCTGCCGGTATTGGAAGTACAAAACAGCAGCAGCTCATCGGCGTTACGCACCAGATCGGCGCTGCTTGCCGAATTGTTCACCTCGACCGTGTGCTGCGCACTCAGCTCTTTGTGCAGGTAGTCGGCCACACCCTGTGCCGTGCCCATGACCGATCCTACAATAATCTGAATGCTTGCCATATCACGAACTCCTGCAATAAAAACGGGCGCAGCAATATAGCATAATCACACGAAGATCGGCATGCGTACCATCTGCGCCGCATAACGTGCCACCGGGGTGTTGTAATGACAGAGGCAATCATTTTACTAAAAGGATTTGTAGTGGGAGGGGGGCTCATTGTCGCTATCGGAGCCCAGAATGCTTATGTGCTGTCTCAAGGCCTTCAGCGGCGCTTTCCGGGCACCGTCGCCACTACCTGTTTCGTGGTAGATGCCCTGCTCATCACTCTGGGTTTGACGGGTATGGGCGCCCTTATTCACGGTAGCGAGAGGACCCTCGGCCTGATCAGTCTCGCGGGCGCAGTATTCCTGACCGCTTACGGTTGCCGTGCCCTCTGGTTGGCCTATCAGGGAGGGGTGCTGTCGCGAGCCAGCGCTCGGCCATCCAGCCGATCCACCGCCATGATGGCGTGTCTGGCGCTTTCGCTGCTGAATCCGCATGTCTATCTCGATACCGTCGTGCTCATCGGAAGTGTTGGGGGTGTGCTGCCGATGCCGGATCGGATGATCTTTGGCATCGGAGCCTGTCTGGCTTCGTTAGTGTGGTTTTATGCATTGGCGTTTGGGGCTGCTTATCTTGCGCCGGTCTTGCACACAGAACGTGCTTGGCGCGTTCTTGAACTGGTGATCGCGGGCATTATGTTTGGTATTGCGGCAGAGCTATGGCGCCGGTTTTATCTGTCTGTGTGAGTGGATCAGGGAAACCGGGGTAAAAAATAGCCCGAACAGGTCAAAATCATCAATTTATACTGGTTAGGCTGCTGCGCTCTTGGATACACTGGCGGCGCAAAGTTGTGACGATGGAGCGATCGTATTCGTGTTGGCCATGACAGCCATAATGGTCATGACCGCCACAATAATCGAATCGTCGATAGCGCAGGATGCGATCCACATCGTGTCTGCAAGCGCGAACATAATTACAAAAAAGGTGTAGTAGCAGTGCAATTTTACGAAGAACAGCTTCTCGCAGCCGATGGACTCCCCCTTCAGGCCTATCGTTGGCTACCTCGCAAGGCGCATGGCGCCGTGATTCTCTCTCATGGTTGGAGTGAGCACGCCGGCCGTTATCACCAATTGGGCAACTGGTTGGCCAACAAAGGTTATGAGGTGCATGCCATCGATCACCGCGGGCACGGCAAATCCGGCGGCAAGCGCGGCCATGTGCGCAAGTGGCGTGAATACAGCCGTGATCTCGAACAATTGCGCCAAACGGTTGATCCTGAACACCAGTATCTGCTGGGACATTCCATGGGGGGCATGATTGGGCTACTGCACATGCTGGATTATCCAGCGCGCTTTAAGGCAGCGGCTCTGAGTGGTCCTGCCGCCGATCTGTCGTACCGAATTCCGCCCGTTAAGGTCTGGGTTAGCCGGGCCTTGAGCGCCTGGTTACCTACCTTCAGTCTGGCCAGTGACGTGGAGGCCGCCATGGTGTGCGGTAATGAGGATGTTGTGCAGTCCTATGCCAACGATCCCTACACGCATGGGCAGGTGTCGGTGCGCTGGTTTGTCGACTACATGCGGATGATCGAGCGCGTCAAGACCGAAGCCGCCAGGATCGACACGCCGGTAGGTATTTGGCACGGCGAGGGCGACAGCCTGGTGGCGCCATGGGTAAGCGAAGCCCTGTTTGAACGCTTACAGGCCGAACGGCGCGAACGGGAGGTGGTGGCTGGTGCGCTGCATGAAATCCTGTTTGAGAAAAACTGGCAAGACACGGCCCACCGCATGCTGCGTTGGCTTGAGCGTCACTAAGCTGGGCGACGGTTAGCTCTCAAAGGGCGCTGCCAGCGCATCAAGCTTTTGCTGTATCAGTACCGTGCTGGGGTCCAGCTCACGGGCACGCAGCAGATGTGTGCGCGCATCCGCGAGCTGCCCCGCCTGTTCGGCCAGTAATGCCAGCATGTAATGCCCACGAGCCCGAGTGAGCCGGTGTGGCAGTTGCGTTGCGAGACGGTACACGTCGGCAAGCGCTTCATGGTGTGCTTTGTCGAGGCACACACTTCCCACTTTGATCAGTTGCGTAATGCCATAGGCGGTGAGAGGTGGCCGACTGAGTGCCGCGCGCGCCTGCTCGAGTGCCGGGAGCAATTCGGCGTCGTCGTGTAGGCGGTCTTCTGCGCATAACAGCGTGATTTGACCCAGACTGAAACCTTCTTCCCAGGGCTGCAGTGCATGCCCGTGTTGCAGGGCCTGCATCGCAGCGGGAATGTTCTGCTGCGTCACAAAGTGCGCGGCGCGCATGGTCCAATATCGCCCGGAATCGGCATTGCGTGTCTGCCAGTGCGCGAGCAGTGCTGCTTCCGAGCGCCAGTGCGTAATGCGTTCTGCGCTCACGGTGAGCAGGGGTGTGCTCACCAGCGCAATGCCCATCAAGGCCCTTGCAGTGGTGGGTATTCGCAGGGTGTGCAGTGCTGAGGCTAATCCCCAGGCGGTGCTGAATGCGAGTCCGATGTAGGGCAGATAATTCCGATGCTCGAACATCAGTTCGAGGTTCAATACGCTGGATTCCAGCAGGTGTCCCACGAAAAACCAGCCTAGCCCCACGCTCAGCCACACCCCACGTTGTGTGCGAGCGAGCACCACGATCAGGACGATCAGGCTGCCCAGACTCAGCCAGCTCCAAAGTGTCGACATGGGTGCGAACAGCGAGCGACTCACTGCCTGGCCGTCGTGCAGAAAGTGCAGCAGTTCGGGGCTGGGCCATACAAACCAGAGCAGATATTCCATCAGTACAGGGCCCTGACTCAGCAGGCGTTCGTGGTGCGTGAACAGGCGTGAGCTCGGTGTGTTGCCGCCAGCGCCCAGGTACACGGTGAGCAGGTAGGCGCACAGAACGACGACGGGGAGCCACAGGCAAAGGCGATAGAAGTGTCGTGCCAGCGATGGTGTGCTCGCTGGTAGGCGCCCCCGAAACACGCAGACTTCCAGCAGCGCGCAAAGAGGTAGCGTCAGTACGCCATTTTCTTTGCATAGAAAGGCCAGCAGACTCAGTAACGCGACCCATGCACCGCCGGGTATCAGCGCGCGCCAGTTCTGCTCAAGTGCCTGGCGGTAGTGTACGAAGGCAAGCAGGGCGCCAAGACTGAAAAGCGTTGAAAGCGCCGTCATGCGCTGCACCGTATACAGTACCGTACTCACCATCAGAGGGTGTAAGAGCCAGATCGCTGCGCCCAGCAGCGCGACATAGTGAGCTGGCGGGGCATGAGCACTGCCGCGCTGAGCAATGAGCGTAGCCAGATGTTTGAGCAATGCGAACACCAGACAGGCATTGATCAGATGTAAAACGATATTGGTAAGTTTCATGGCCATGAGCGGTGTGCTGCTGGCCCAGTGATTGAGTCCGAAGCTAATAAAGCTGAGAGGGCGGTTCAACCAGGCATGGCGATTTGCAAAGGTTTCTGACATGGAGGTTGCTGCTGCTTCGATCTCCGGCCACGACAGCGTTTGCATACGTATGCCCGCATTGAACAGAAGGTTGGAACGGTCATCGAGCAGGTAGGGGCCATTGGCGGCGGGCAGATAGATAACAAGGCCGCATAACACGAGTATGCCCATGCACAAAAGGCTCGCACGGGGCGACCAGAAACCGGCAGAGTCAGGGGCTTGCACTGGCATAAACGAACCGCAGGGGGTTAAGGAAAGGCGAGCATACGTGCTCTTCACGCTACAGTGCAAGCCGGCGCAACGTGGGCGTGTAATGTGCGGGTGCGGATATAGCCGGCCTTGTCGGAATCAGATAGAATACGCGCCTTTTCAAGGCAGCTCCCTAATCCATTCGGAAAGGGAGAGGGTCACGGTTTGTCAAGCTAGTGGAAGGACGCAGCGCTCATGTTAGAAGTCAATCCTATCGTACAGAACATCAAAGATATGCAAGAACGTGTGGTGACCTTACGGGGGTATCTTTGACTTCGATATCAAACAGGAACGCCTGGTAGAAGTCTCGCGCGAACTCGAAGACCCCTCCGTTTGGGATAACCCCGATAATGCCCAGACTCTGGGTCGCGAGCGCGCCAGTCTTGAAGCTGTGGTGGAGACCATTCTCAGCCTCGAAACCGGCCTAAATGATGCGCAGGAACTACTCGACATCGCCGTCGAAGAGCAGGACGCCGATACCGTCGCAGAAGTGGAAAACGAGCTTGCGGGGTTGAGTGACAAGCTTGAAACTCTGGAGTTTCGGCGCATGTTTTCCGGCGAGATGGACCCTAACAATGCCTACCTCGATATTCAGGCCGGATCAGGCGGTACCGAGGCGCAGGACTGGGCGAATATGCTGTTACGCATGTATCTGCGTTGGGGCGAGAAGAAAGGGTTCAAGACCGAACTCATTGAGGTTTCGGCCGGCGAGGTGGCGGGTATCAAAAGCGCCACCGTGCAGATTACCGGTGAGTATGCCTTCGGCTGGTTGCGTACCGAGACCGGTGTGCATCGCTTGGTGCGCAAGTCGCCTTTTGATTCCGGTAATCGTCGTCATACCTCCTTTGCATCGGTCTTCGTATCGCCCGAAATCGATGACAACGTGGATATCGAAATCAACCCTGCCGATCTGCGCATTGATACCTATCGCTCCAGTGGTGCCGGTGGTCAGCACGTCAACACCACCGATTCAGCCATTCGTATTACCCACGAACCAACAGGCATCGTGGTGCAGTGCCAGAACCAGCGTTCCCAGCACCAGAACAAAGACAAGGCCATGCAGCAACTGCGAGCCAAGTTGTATGAGCTGGAAATGATGAAGCGCAATGAGGCAGCCCAGGCCCTGGAAGACAGTAAGTCGGATATCGGGTGGGGCTCGCAGATTCGATCCTATGTGCTCGATTCATCGCGCATCAAGGATCTGCGTACCAACATCGAAACCAGCAATTGCAACGCGGTGCTCGATGGCGATCTCGATAACTTTATAGAAGCAAGCCTCAAGCAGGGCCTGTAATTTAACGAACTATTTTTGACGAGCGGAAGCCAGCATGTCTAACGAAAACCCAGCAGCCAGCCAAACCCAGGATGACGAGAACAAACTCATTGCGGAGCGGCGCGCGAAACTCGAAAAACTGCGTGAGGGCTGCACAGCCAATGGGCACCCCAACGATTTTGAACGCAAGGATCTGGCCGGCGATCTGCAGGCCGAGTTTGGCGGTTTGGATAAAGAGGCCTTGCAGGAGTTGGGCAAACCGGTGGCGGTGGCGGGCCGTGTGATGCGTCGCGGCGGGCCGTTTGTGGGCATTCAGGATGTGAGTGGCAGTATTCAGGTATATTTGGGTAAAAAGCTGCAAAAAGATTCCTCGGCCTGGGAGCATCTTGATCTGGGAGACATCATCGGCGCGCAGGGTGTGTTGCATAAATCCGGTAAGGGCGATCTGTATGTCGAAGTGAACGATGTGCAAAATCTACGCATCCTTACCAAGGCTCTGCGTCCGTTACCTGATAAATTCCATGGCTTGGCCGATCAGGAAATCCGTTATCGTCAACGCTATGTGGATCTGATCGCGAATGAAGATACCCGCGAGACCTTCCGGGTGCGGTCGGCCGTGGTGAGCAGTATTCGCCGCTACCTGACCGAGCGACAGTTCATGGAAGTGGAAACCCCCATGCTGCAAGTGATTCCCGGTGGTGCCACGGCCAAACCCTTTGAAACTCACCATAACGCCTTGGGTATCGATATGTTCTTGCGTATCGCACCCGAGCTCTACCTCAAGCGCCTCGTCGTGGGCGGCTTCGAGCGTGTGTTCGAGATTAACCGTAATTTTCGCAACGAAGGACTCTCCACGCGTCATAATCCAGAATTCACCATGATCGAGTTTTATCAGGCCTATGCCGATTACAACGACCTCATGGACCTCACTGAAGACATGCTGCGCACCGTCGCCAAAGACGTCCTGGGTACCGCCGAAATCCGCAATACCACACGCAATGCCGAAGGT